>DASZAA010000087.1:0-4563 GCA_035945615.1 Terriglobia bacterium | reverse complement strand
CCGAAGCTCCCGGTCCCAGGGAGCGCGATAAGGTCTTTCGAGCCACGACGAAGCCTCCGGGTCTCCCTCGATAGTTTCCGTCGCTGGGTTCCACTTGATCTTGCGTCCGAGGCGCAGCGAAATATTTGCCAGATGCGAAGTGGTGGCGACGCGGTGCCCGCCCTCGACAGGGGCAATCGGCTCGCGCCGCGACTTGACGCAATCGAGGAAGTTGCGAGCGTGTGCGGCGAGCAGATCGTTCGATCGCTCGATTTTCATCGCGGGAGTCCAGGGCTCGGGAGTAAAATCGGCGACATGAGTCGGCCCTCCCACGGGCATTCCGCTGAACTGTGGAACCTGGTTTTGAGGCGGGATTTTCGTGTCTGGAAACACCTGGAAACCGCTGCGCGTAATGAAAAGACTGCCCTTCGTTCCGAAAAACTCAAGTCCAGCCCCAGCCCCGCGGCCGCGGCTGGCTTCACGATGAGACCATAACGCCGTGAAACCGGGATACTCAAACAGCGCGTCCTGAGTATCAGGTGTTTCACCGTTATCGTCGGTAAGCGCCAGCCGTCCGCCATCCGAAGAGGCCGCGCCAGGGCCTTCAACGCCCATTACCCAATGCAAGATGTCAAGCTCGTGATCGCCCAAGTTGGTCATCTGGCCGCCCGAATAATCCCAGAACCAGCGGAAATGATAGAGAGACCGATGGGGATTATACGGCCGCTTGGGGGCCGGCCCCAGCCACATGTCATAGTTCATTCCGGGCGGCGGCGCGCAATCGGCGGGCCTGCCAAAGCCGGGCATGATGTTGCGGAAAGAGGCGAGGCGGACCGTATGAATATGGCCAATGTAGCCGTTCCGCATGAGTTTTTTTGCGTGCTGATAGTGAATGCCGCTTCGCTGCTGCGTGCCTACCTGGATGACGCGATGGTAGCGGTTGGCGGCGTTCGCCATCCAGCGGCCCTCGCGCACGAAAAGCGTCATGGGCTTTTCAACGTAAACATCCTTGCCCGCTTGGCAAGCGAGGATAGTAATCAGGGCGTGCCAGTGGTCGGGGGTGGAAACGACGACTGCTTGAACGTTCTTGTCGTCCAGAAGGCGGCGGAAGTCGCTATAGCCTTTCGCCTGGGGCCCGCACATGGCGACGCCCTGGCGCATTCGAGGCTCATAACAGTCGGAGAGGGCGACAATATCCACATCCGGCTGATTTTTGAAATCGTGAACGTGTTGGTGGCCGATGAGTCCAAAGCCGATGAAGCCGATCTGCACGCGGTCATTCGCGCCCGCGGCGCGTCCGCTCGAAGATGAAAGTGTGGTTGGCATGGCTCGAAAGTTTATCACGTTGCGATGCAAGGTTAAAGCGAATCGCGGACGACGATCTTTGTATCCCAGAGCGGCGCAATGAAACCTTAAATGAGGTCCCAGGGCTTGCGAGCTTTGCGCGAGAGCAACTCGGAAGCTTTTGGATCATCGATAATCTGCTCGCGCTCGGCGTCCCAGCGGATCTTATGACCTGTCCGAAGCGCGATATTTCCAAGGTGAGGCACAATCGTGGATCTGTGTCCAGTTTCAACATCCGCAACTGGTTTCTGACGCGAGCGCACGCAGTCTATGAAATTCTTGATGTGCAGGTCGGTCCGGTCGGGTTCCTGTCCGTGTTCGCCAGTCATGCGAAACCCTTCCGAATCCCCGCGAGCGGCATGAATGGCGCCGGGGCCGGATTCGCCCTTCGGTTCGGGGTAAATCTCAAAGCCAATTCGGTCGGCGTAAAGCGTGCCTTTGGTTCCGTAGAATGCCAGCCCGTGTGGACGGTCGTCCTTCGCCCTCGTCAGATAATAATTCATGCCGGGGGTCCGGCCACCGCATCCATGATCGTTGATCATTGAGGCTTCGTAGCTGAGCACGAAGTTTGGATATTCGTAAGTAATTTGTAAAACGTCGGGCGTGTCGCCGCCGTCTTTCAGCACGTAGCGCCCTCCTGACGCGCTGACAGCTTTGGGTTTGTCTTCACCCATCACTTCGTGAACGCTGTCGAACCGGTGCGTGCCATAATCGGTGGCCATGCCTCCCGCGTAATCCCAGAACCAACGGTAAGAAACCAGGAATCGATTCTTATTGAAAGGAACCATCGGTGCGGGCCCAAGATAAAAATCCCAATCGAGTCCTGCCGGAGGCGCTGAATCCGCGACGCTGCCCATGCCATCCGGAGACATATTGAGATAGTTCCAGACGCGGACGAAATGCACTTCGCCAATGCCGCCCCCTTGCACAATATTGGCCGCCTCGCGGAAGTGCGCCGCCGAGCGATGCTGCGACCCGAGCTGAACCACGCGCTTGTAGCGATGGGCTGCGTCCACCATCTTGCGTCCCTCTTCGATGGTGTGCGCCATCGGCTTTTCAACATAGACATCCTTGCCCGCCTGGCAGGACAGGACCGTCGGGATGGCGTGCCAGTGATCCGGTACGGTGATGAGCACTGCGTCCACGTCTTTTCTTTCGAGCAGCTTTCTGAAATCGCCATAAGCCTGGCAATTCGGACCAGCGAACTGCTGCGCGGCGCGCGCGTGCGGTTCGTAGACATCGCACACCGCGACAATATCCACGTTCGAAAGCCGCTTGAAAAGGGAAGCGTCGTAATGTCCTCTGCCGCCGCAGCCGATCCAACCCACGTTCACGCGATCATTCGCGCCCAGCACTCTGCTGCTGGCAAAAGAGCCTTCCGAAACCGCGGCAGCCGCTCCCACAACTCCGTTTATGATGAATTCCCGTCTTTGCATTACGCCTCCTCTATAATAATCGCGGTGATTATACACCACGGTCGTCGTGATGAGTGATATGGTTTTGGTGAGGGAAAGTTCTGTGAGAATTCAGATTTCTTAGCATCCATAAGGATGCAATTTGCGCGCGAATGCAGGGCGGTGATATATTACAAACACTTATTCACACGAAAACGGAGCCTTAAATTGAATTGAAGCGTCAGGAGGCGGCGCGTACCTATACCGCGGAATACGCCGGACGCATTTGCCCATCGAGTGCCAACTGATCTTCGAGAGGAATAACTATGGCGCGTCTCGCATCTCCCATTGAGCAAATAAAAAATCATTACACGGTAGTAATTGTGGGTTCCGGATACGGAGCCTCGATTGCTGCCTCGCGCCTGGCGCGCGCCGGACAGCAGGTTTGCATTCTGGAGCGCGGCAAGGAATTTCAGCCGGGCGAATATCCGAACACTGAACTCGCCGCGGTTGAGGAAATGCAAGCTACGACGCCTGATGGCCATGTCGGCTCGAAGGATGGTCTCTACGAGTTCAACGTCAACCCCGACATTAACGTGTTCAAGGGATGTGGCCTGGGCGGCACTTCACTAGTGAATGCAAACGTGGCGCTGCGCGCCGAGCCGCGCGTGTTTGACGATGCTCGCTGGCCGAAGGCTCTCAAAGACGACTATGCAACTTTGCTCGAAGCGGGCTATCAACGCGCCGAGGAAATGCTGAAGCCCACGCCTTACCCAACCACAGGTTTTCCTGACCTTCCCAAGTTGGACGCCCTGGAGCTTTCGGCGAAAAGCCTGGGCGCGAAGTTTTATCGCGCGCCGATTAACGTCAATTTCAATGTGAATGGACAGAACCATGTGGGCGTGGATCAGCGCCCCTGCTCTTGTTGCGGCGATTGCGTAACCGGATGCAATTACGCAGCGAAGAACACACTGATCATGAATTATCTGCCCGACGCCAAAAACCACGGCGCTGAAATTTACACGGGTGCCGACGTCCGCTCGGTGGAGCCGCGCGGCGCGGGCTGGCTGGTCCACTACAACCTGCTGGGATCGGGGAGAGGGGCATTCAACGCGCCCGAAATGGCACTCAACGCCGACATCGTAATATTGGGCGCCGGCGCGTTAGGCTCAACCGAAGTCCTGCTGCGTTCGAAGGCGCGCGGGCTTGCGCTTTCTGCCCAGGCAGGCGAACGGTTTACCGGCAACGGTGACGTGCTCGGCTTCGCCTACGACACGGACGAGGTGATCAACGGCGTCGGGTGGGGACATCATCCTTCAGGCGAAATTCCTCCGGTCGGACCTTGCATCACGGGAGTAATCGATTTGCGCGAGCAGCCCGTGCTGGATAACGGCATGGTTATTGAAGAAGGTTC
Organism: Terriglobia bacterium; assembly: GCA_035945615.1. Classification (GTDB taxonomy): domain Bacteria; phylum Acidobacteriota; class Terriglobia; order UBA7540; family UBA7540; genus RH2-MAG17b. Next base: position 432 of record DASZAA010000087.1, on the reverse strand, counting down.
GCCTCCAGGGCCGATTGCCGGTTTTCTTCCTTCGGGCTTGTCGATTGCCTCGGACCTCGAAGGCCGGGCGTATGCCAACCCCCAGAGCGGCGGTCATGGGGTGATCGAGGAAGATTTTGAAAAGCTCGCGAGCTGGATTGAGGGCCCCTATCATGGGGCGGTACACAAAACCCAAACCTATCTGGTGATGACCCATGACGACGGCGCGGGCCGCATGGCGCTTGAAAACGACGACTTGCGTATCCATTGGCCGGGCGTGGGCGATCAGCCGATTTTCACCAAAGTGAACCGGACGCTGAAGGCCGCCTCGAAACCGCTCGCCGGTCAGTACGTGGTGGATCCGCTATGGTCGAAGCTGCTTCGCAACAACCTGATGAGCGTTCATCCGCTCGGCGGGTGCGTGCTGGCGGAAGACGCGGAGCGCGGCGTGGT
>DASZAA010000086.1:0-5707 GCA_035945615.1 Terriglobia bacterium | reverse complement strand
AGCGGCAGCCTCTGGCTGCCGGTCTTTACTATTAAAAATCCGGCGGCCAGAGGCCGCCGCTACAGCCAATGACCGCCACTGACTTATGGCGCTCCGTGCGAGCCTGTGTTCCAGGCACGCTGATGAGCGAACGTTCATCGTATCACGGCGGCTTATTGCGGCGCGGTCGCCTGAGTTGGAGCGGCGGCGCAAAAAGTCCCGAGTGGATAAACGAATCAGAGCACTTCAACGCGCGCGGTGCTGGACAGCGATTTGAGGGCGCGGTCGCGCGTTACCAGTATTGCATCCAGGGCTTCAGCGAGGGCAACAAAAGCCGCGTCATAGCCTTTGCGCCGAGCACAAACGAACCAGGCAGGCGCCAGTTATGGCTGCCATAAATTTTGCTTGGCCAAGCAGTTTTTATCAGGGCAAGAAAAACTATTTGTTGGAAGTCCGGAGCGATTCCCTTCTATTGTCGAAATGTAAGTCAATGCGCCCCGGTTCAGCAACCGGCATGTTTCAAAATGCGGCGCAGCCCATAGAAAGGACATTTAACCGGATGGATAAAAATGCCCGAAGTTCGCTTCTTGCTGTTCTTGCTTTAACGCTCGCCTGCATTTGTGTTCCGAGCCTCCGCGCCCAGGGTCAGAGCGCGCCCAGCGCCGCCGCTCCTGCGAGCTCACCAGCGCCCCAATCTCCGGCCGCGCCCGCAGCCGCTGCTCCGCAGCCGCTGGCTATGCCCTCCATGACCGCACCGCTCCAGACCGCTGTGCCGCATACCTTCAACGCAGGCCCTTTTGGACAACTTGACATCACAGGCATCATCAGCGGCATGGGTTTGGTGCAAGGGAATTGGATTCCGGGAGACCGCTCCACGCACTGGGACCTGAGCAATGGCCAGGTGTTTCTCCAAAAAACCACCGGCTGGTGGCAATTCTATCTGCAAGCGGGCGCCTACAATTTACCGGCGCTGGGCGCGTCATACCTCTCAACGGTGAATACGGTGAACGACTTCTTCGGCCCGCTGCCGCAAGGCTACTTGAAGCTGGTTAAAGGAAATTTTTCAGTCGAGATGGGCGCATTGCCCACGCTGATTGGGGCCGAGTACACATTTACCTTTGAAAACACCAATGTCGAACGCGGCCTCCTGTGGAATCAGGAAAACGCCGTCAATCGCGGCGTGCAAATCAATGACAGCAAGGGCAAGCTCAGTGGCTCGCTCAGTTGGAATGACGGCTTCTATTCCAACCGCTACACCTGGCTCTCAGGTTCGCTCAGTTACGCTTTCAATTCGGCCAATACACTGGCTTTTGTGGGTGCAGGCAATCTTGGGCACACCGCGTTTACGACGCTTGCGACGCCCGTGCAAAACAACAGCGACATCTACAACGTCATCTACACCTATAGCCACGAGGCCTGGATGGTGCAGCCGTACTTCCAATATACCGACGTGCCTACCGACGCGAAAATCGGCATTGTACAAGGGGCGGCTACCCGGGGCGTGGCACTACTCACAAACTACAATTTCAAGCACGGGATTTCGCTTGCGGGCCGCGGCGAGTATATTTCAAGCACCGGGAATGCCGGTGACGGCGCGGTGAACCTGCTCTACGGTCCGAGCAGCGGTGCTTGGTCGCTCACGCTAACCCCCGCGTATCAGAACCACGGCTTTTTCATTCGCGGGGACTTCTCGCTTGTTCAGGCTACCAATTACACGGCAGGCGATGGATTCGGTCCACATGGTTTGAACCGCACCCAACCGCGCGGCGTGATTGAAGCGGGCTTCCTATTTTAAGGGTTCTATCTCGGTTAATGTCCAGTTGGAGCTGACTCAATTGTAGCGGAGGCCTCTTACAGGCTTTGGCCGGAGTCTTTAATGATAATACCCGGCGGCAGCCTCCATGGAGGCCACCGCTCCTGATTCTAGCTTGGCTTCGTCAGAGGAGACGCGGGAGAGAAAACCGGAAAAACATCACGCGTGATGCGCGAGGTAGAGCATGAGCGCGAAAATGGCGATAGGAATCAGCGCCAGCATGAAGTAAAAAAGAAGCTTGCGGGGCCAGGCCGTGCGGCGGCGTTTCCAATCGCGCAGCTCGATACGGTCGGCGGCCACTCCAACCTGGTCCTGGTGTTCCAGGTCCCACGCAAACTCGCGCGCCGTGGCATACCGCTTTTTGGGGTCGCGCTCAAGCGCCCGGTAGATGATCTCCTGAAGTTGGGGAGAGATGGAGGGCTCAGCCTCTCGCGGTGGAATGGGATTGTTCAGCAGCCGGTCGTTCATTATGGCGAATGCGTTAGGTCCGCGGAACGGCGTCTGGCCCGTGAGCATTTCGTATAACATGACGCCCAGCGCGTAGATGTCGCTCCGGCTGTCGCCGCGTTTCCCCTTCACTTGCTCGGGCGAGATGTAGTCGGGAGTTCCCATCACTTGAGTGAGACTGGCGAAGGTCAGCCGCCGCGCACCCGCCGACCCCGCAATACCAAAGTCGATGAGCTTAACGTTGTCCTCGGAATCTACCATGATGTTTTCCGGCTTTAGATCGCGGTGCACAACACCGTGATCGTGAATGTAGTCAAGCACGCTGCACAACCCCAGAGCGATTTTCACGGCGCGCTCGGGAGGCAATTTTTTTTCGTCACGCAGGATTTGCCGCAGCAGACGGCCATCAACCCACTCCATCACCATGTAAACCTGGCTCTGGCCGTCTTCGGGATACACCTTGACTACACCGGGATGGTCAAGCTTGTTGCCTATCTCCCGCTCGCGCCGGAAGCGGTCGAAAAACAGAATATCGCCTTCCATCTCGGGATGGGGCACCTTGATCGCTACCGCCTGGCCGGTGCGTAAGTCGGTGCCGCGAAAGATCGAGGCCATGCCGCTGCGCGCAGCGACGCTGTCGATGCGGTAATGATCGAGTTGCTCGCCCGGATGGAGTGGAGTCATTGACAACGCATGTGAGCGGCGAAGGGCGGCGGCTCAAGGAGGGCTAACGAATCTTATAAGGCCGGCCCCGATACATCCCGACACGCTCGACGCTTCGAACGCGGATCAACTGAACGGTGATATTATCGCTGCCATCCCGCTGATTAGCAATGGCTATGAGTTTTTCCGCCGCCGCGTCAAGGCTGGGGCTATGGCTTACGACGCGCGCGATTTCGGGCGCGCCGACCGCACCGTGCAGGCCGTCGGAACAGAGCAGCAGCACGTCGCCAGGGTGGAGGTTGATCTCACTGGTTTCAACATTCACAAACATCTCATTGCCAAGCGAGCGGCTGAGCAGGTGGCGGATGGAAGGTTCCTCCTCGCCGTCCGGGGCCACGCCCAGGCGCGCCTGCTCGCCAGCCACCGTATGATCGCGCGTGAGCGCCGTGGCGCCCGCCCCACGGATAAGGTAGCAGCGCGAGTCGCCCGCGTGCGCGACCGCGGCGCGGTCGTAGCGCAGGGCGCAAGCAACCAGCGTGGTGGCCATCGAGCTCTGCGCTTCCGCGCCTACCTCGTAAATGCGGGTGTTTGCCGTCTGCGCCAGGCGCTGAAGCATAGAAGTGTGGTGTTCTGCTGGTGAAACCTCGCGGAAGCCCGCAAGAAGCGTCTCAACCGCTAAGCGCGATGCCACCTCGCCGCGGTCCTGTCCACCCACTCCATCGGCCAGCGCAAAGAGCCAGCCGCGCGCGCGCGCTTCGGCGGGCGTCCCGGGTAGGACGTAGCCAAGATAGTCCTCATTCCCCTCGCGGACCCGTCCGGGGTCGGTGAGCTGCGCGAACTCGACGTCGAGCATACGTTAAGGTTTAACCGCAATCCACGATGTTCAATCCTGTAGAGGCTGTGGCCCGCCGCCGCTACAGGAGGGCGGGCCACAGCCCGCCCGAGTTATGCCTCTACTCCCCGGCCAACATGCCTGCCTCACGCGGAGCGCGCTTCACGAGCGTGGTTCGTCCGGTCATTTTACTGTTGCGGACGAAATAAATCCCGCCATAAAGCGCCCAGACGACCGCGATGCCCAAGGCCAGCAGCGGTTCCATTTTCGTGCCATAGCCGAGGAACGGCCCCACCAGGTAAAACGCCATGCAGGCGAGGTTAGCCAACAGCCCGAAAACGGGAATAAACAGATGGCGCACAACCTTGAACTTTGGGTGATGATGATAGGCCACCAGACAGATAATGCAACTCAGCATGTAGAGGAGGAACGTGCCGAAGTTCGAAGCCAGCGTGATGGTGAGCAGTGAGTTGGGCAGAGCCGCCATCGTTGCATGACTGGCATACCCCCAGCTTGACCAGAAGCCATGGGGCAGCGCCTTGATGGTCGAGTCCGCAAGCGCGCCCGCGTCGCCAAACACATTGGACACGGCGAGAACCCCGATGACCGCGGAAATTCCGGCCAGCGTCCAGATGGCCTTGTGCGGGGTGAGGTTCCGCGAGTGCAGCAACCCCATCGAATCCGGTAGTTCCTGGTCTTTCCCCATCGCGTAGGTCACGCGCGCCCCGGTATTCATGCAGGAGAGCGTGGTGCCGATGAGGGCGAGGAAGACGGTGATGGCTTCGGCGAGCATGAAGTAGCGCCCGCGCCCCGGGCCAAAGAGGGCGTCGCCCACCATCACCATCATGTCGCCGATGGGCGCTGATGACCCCGTGGCACTCTGCATGGTATAGCCGCTACTTAAGAAATAGTTTGCGGCAAAATACTCGAAGAGATAGCAGAACGCTCCTTGCACCAGCAGCGACGTGATAACGGCAATCGGCACGTCGCGCTTGGGGTTTTTGGCTTCACCTCCCATCGCCGTCACTGATTCGAAACCGACCAGAATCAGGATGGCCACAGTCGCTTGTACGAACACCCAGCCCCAATTATGGATTCCAATCACCGACGTGGCGCTCTTGTGCGAAAGGAAAGCTCCGCTCGAATCTTTTGTCGGATAGCTGACGTGGTACGGAACGGGCTTGCCCGCGGCATCCATCTCCGGCAGAGGGCGGCCTGCCGAGTCGCGCATGATGTTGACGGTTGTCTGGCCGCCCGCCACAACTTTTTGCGTCTGGAATTCGTAGTTATACGCATCTCCCGATGTCGCGTCCCACTGCCACGCCACGCTGCCTGGAGGATGATTCATGCGGTAGCCGAGCGCAAGCACCGAAAAGACCAGCAGGGCGCTAATCTGAATGACGTTGATGCCAATGTTCACCGACGTCGATCCGTTCACCCCACGGAAGGCGATGTAGGCCACAAAGAACGAAAAGACAATGGCCACCAACGCCATGAAAGCCGGGCCCGGGTTGGAGGCGCTCATGAAATTCGGCCAGAGCGTGCCCACGATGTACCCGCAGAAGACCCCGGTGACGCCCACCATCACGCCGGGGTAGATCCAGTAATAGAGATGCGACCCCCAGCCCACGATAAACTTGGAGAGCCGCGCATAGCGCCACGCCTTGTCGTGATTGAGAAAGGACTGCTCGGCAAAATAATACGAACTGCCTGTGCCTGGATACAGCTTCGCCATTTCCGCGTAACAAACGGCTGTGGCCAGGCACAGCAGTAGGGCGACGAGGATGCCGATCCACATCGACGGGCCGGTCACGCCCGTGGACGCCTGGATAGCAAACGTCAGCCAAAGAAAAGCTCCGGGCGCAATGAGCGCCATCGCGTTCATCGTCAGGCCGGTCAAGCCCAGCGTAGGTTTCATCTCAGGTGCGGTGTTCTCCGCCATGCGCGTTCTCCTTGTCGAAAGTAGTTGCGAC
>DASZAA010000085.1:0-1594 GCA_035945615.1 Terriglobia bacterium | reverse complement strand
CGATTTTTCGTCGACTTCGTGAATAGGGTAAGAAACGTGGTGCCAAATTCCGGGCAAGTCCGTAAAGCGGACATCAACAACCTTTACGTTGTTGGACGCGGCATACTCTAAGACCTCCTTCGCGTTCATGAAACCTCCATTGTTTTTTGGTGTGGCTCATCCCGCTCCCGCGCAGGCTGAGGTGTTCAGAACTTCCTTGGTATCTTGTCTTGCCCGCCATTTTTAGTCAAGGGTTTGAACCCATTTTGCACATTGATTATATTTATCGCCCTCATAATCAAACCTCCGGCGGCGCCAAAGCCTATAGGAAGGTCTGCCCTGCGCATCCTGTTTACCGGCCGTAGAGGCCCATCAGGGTTGTTTGGGCAAGGATATGACCCTTCATAGCCTGCTCCACCTGGCTGCGCGTCGCGCCTGGCCGCAGGGGCAGTCGAGCATTAAGGGCATAGAGGGTAAAGAAGTAGCGATGAGGCTTGCCGGGCGGCGGACACGGGCCGCCATAGCCCACATCATGGAAATCATTCATGCCTTGCACGCCGCCGGTTTGAATCTGATTGCCTTTGGCGATTGCGGCGGGCAAGTCGCGCTCTCCCCCGGGCAAATTATAGGCAACCCAGTGCACCCAAGTGTGGCCGGGCGCGTCAGGATCGGTGACGATCAGCGCGAAGGCAACGGTGCCGGGGAGCGCGGCGGTCCACCTCAGCATGGGGGAAATGTTTTCGCCAGAACAGGTGTAGCGCGACGGGATGAATCCCCCCGCGCTGAAGCTGCTGGATATGAGATGAAACTGGGGTCGATTGTGCTGACCTTGCGCAAAAGCTTCGCAGGGAGCAGCAAAGGCCAATAAAAAAAGGGCGGGAATAAGAATTCCTGATGCGGCTCGCGCGCGACGGCAAGAGAACCTGGAATGGGGCATAGTCGGCCTCCATGTTAGTTTTTCTTATCCTAACATGGGGTTGTTGTTACAACGACAACCCACAGGGTTTTAAAAGCAAAACTCTACGCTACAAATACTGCCCTGCCTTATTCCATCCTGAGGGCCTGCATGGGGTCAATTGAGGCGGCCCGGCGGGAAGGGACGAGCGCCGCCGCTACCGAGCACGCAGCAAGCACAACGATAGCCACTACCAGAATCACCGGGTTATGACTCTTGACACCGTAAAGCTGGCTGGCCATCAGCTTGCCGCCCGCAAGCACCACCGGAATGCCAATCGCTAGGCCAATCACAAGTTGAATCAGCGCCTCTCGCAGCACCAGCCATACGACATTGCCACGATTCGCGCCCAGCGCCATGCGGATGCCAATCTCGTTGGTGCGGCGCGCCACGGAATAAGACGTTACGCCGTAGAGTCCGACGCAGGCAAGGATCAAAGCGAGCAGGCCGAAAAGCTCGGTTAGCCGCGCGACCAGCTTATCCTGATTGAAATTGAGGTCGAGCTGTTCTTGGAGGCTCAGCATGTCGAGAATAGTGAGGTTCGGATTGATGTTGTTCAGCGTGCGCCGGACGGCCGCCTCCAGGTTTTCGGGCCGGCCGGCAACGTGCAGCTCAATGTCGCCGATGTACTCGGCCCCAACGAAGAATGAAAGCTTGGGA
>DASZAA010000084.1:0-12917 GCA_035945615.1 Terriglobia bacterium | reverse complement strand
CGCAGAACTTTTCCGAGCTGCCGATTCTCCCAGTGCGCGATACCGTATTATTCCCTAACGCGATTCTGCCGCTAACGGTAGGGCGCGAGAGTTCGCTGAAGCTGATCAGCGATTTGAAAGAGGATGAGAAGTTTATTGGTGTGCTTGCCCAACGCGACCCTCGCGTAGATAATCCGCAGCCCGTCGATCTCTATCAGATCGGGACGGCGGCGTATATCCACAAGATCATTAAGTTGCCCAGCCAGAATCTCTTCATTTTTGTCGAAGGCTTGCAGCGGATTGCCGTAGAGGAGGTCATCGGAGCGGATCCTTACCTGCGCGCGAAGGTGAAGCCGCTCGAAGACGTTCTTCCGCCGGGAGAAAAGCAAGGGTTTGACGCGCTGGTGCGCAGCGTCACCAGCCTTTTCCAGCAAGTGGTGCAACTCTCACCCAGCCTTTCGGATGACTTGCAGACCGTGGTGATGAATATTGAAGACCCGTCGCGCCTCGCCGACTTCATCGCCGCCAATCTGCCTTCGATCTCGAACACCGAAAAGCAGGAATTGCTCGAAAGCCTCGATCTTTTCTCCCGCCTGGAGCGGCTCAACCGGCATCTGGCGCGGGAGATGGAGGTGCAGCAGCTTCGCTCTAAAATTCAATCCGACGTGCAGGACCAGGTGACGGCGAGCCAGCGCGAGTATTATCTGCGCGAGCAGATGAAAGCCATCCAGAAGGAATTAGGTGAGGCTGACGAGCAACACGAAATCGAAGATTTGCGCCAGAAGATCGAAGGCGCCGGAATGACGGAAGAGGCCAAAAAAGAGGCCTTGCGCGAATTAAGCCGCCTCGCCAAGATGAATCCGGCTGCGGCGGATTATCACGTCACTCGCACCTATCTCGATTGGCTTGTGGTGCTGCCTTGGAACAAAGTGAGCGAGCTTAAGGTGGATATTCGCAAGGCAAAAGAAGTGCTGGACGCGGACCACTACGACTTGGAGAAAATCAAGGAACGCATCCTGGATTATCTTGCGGTGCTGCAGCTCAAGCCGCAGCTCAAAGGCCCCATTCTGTGCCTGGTGGGGCCGCCGGGGGTAGGCAAAACGTCGCTTGCGAAATCGGTTGCCAAGTCGCTCGACCGCAAATTCGTCCGCATGTCGCTGGGCGGCATTCACGACGAGGCTGAAATTCGTGGCCATCGCCGCACCTACATCGGCGCGCTTCCCGGCCAGATCATTCAGGGCATCCGCCGCGCCGAAACGCGTGACCCTGTCTTTGTGCTCGATGAAGTGGACAAGATCGGGCGTGATTTCCGCGGCGATCCTTCGTCTGCTTTACTCGAAGTGCTCGACCCCGAGCAGAACGCGACGTTCCGGGATAATTATCTTGACGTGCAGTTCGATCTCTCGAAGGTGCTTTTCATTTGCACCGCCAACGTGTTAGACACCATCCCGCCTGCGCTGCTTGACCGCATGGAATTGCTGGAACTACAGGGCTACACCGAGCAAGAAAAGATTGAAATTGCGATACGCCATCTGATCCCAAAGCAGACCGAGGAGCACGGCGTCAAGAGCGGCGTGGACATTGAGTTCACGCGGGACGCGCTCGGCTATGTGATTCAGCATTACACGCGGGAAGCGGGTGTCCGCAGCCTTGAACGCGAGATCGCGACGCTCTGCCGTAAGCAGGCGCGCCGTATTGCGGAATCTTCTGGCAGCGCGCTACCGGGAGGCGAGGCCGCAGCGACGGAGGGTGCTCCGGTTGCCGAGCCTTCCGCGCGCAAGCTGGTGGTGACGCCGGAAAACGTCCCGGAATTTCTTGGCGTGCCACGGTTCCGTCCGGAAATGGAAATTGTCGAGCGCACGCGCAAGCCTGGCGTGGCCATTGGCCTCGCATGGACGCCCACCGGCGGCGACGTGCTTTTCGTCGAAGCCACGGTGATGAAAGGCGGCAAAAACTTCACCATGACCGGCCACGTCGGCCAGGTGATGGCGGAGTCGATGCAGGCTGCGCTTGCCTGGGTGCGCGGCCACGCGGCAGAGTACAATATCGACCCGGATTTCTTTCAGGACCGTGACGTCCACATTCATGTGCCCGCTGGCGCTATCCCGAAAGATGGACCCTCAGCGGGTGTTACCATGGTCACGGCGCTGGTCTCGGCGCTCACGCGGCGTCCTCTGCGCGAGCGGCTGGCGATGACCGGCGAGATTACGCTCAGCGGCCTTGTGCTGCCGATTGGTGGCATTAAAGAAAAGGCGCTTGCCGCGAAGCGGGCGGGCGTGCTCGAAGTGCTACTGCCTGCTGAAAACGAGCCGAATGCGCGTGAAGATTTGCCGCCCGAATTGCTCGGTGAATTGAAGTTGCGCTACGTCAAGACAATCCGGGAAGTGCTCGACCTCGCCCTCGAAAAAGACCCTGTTCTGCCGCAGGAGACTGAGCCGACGCGCGAAGTCGCCTTCGCTGAGCAATCTTCCGGCGCGCCCAACTAACCCCGTGTTGAACCTTGCGATGCGATAAGCTCATGCCGTCGCAACTCCTCCCTTTGGTGATAAACCGCGCATCGGATTGTAGCGGCGGCTAGTGTGAGTGGCCGCCGCTACAATCGTCAATAAATCGTCTCGTTTATCCCATTTATCTCAAAAATCTCAGAGTGGCGTGCTAGGCTTTTTGTAGCGCAGACCTCCGTATTTGAGGTCTGCGGGTTCTCTGTCCATTCAAAAGCCGCAGACCTCAAATACGGAGGTCTGCTACAGAGAGGTCCTCAAGATTAGAAAAATGGCCGAAAGCGGCGGCAAACTCACAAAAAAATTGCGGAACGAACCCAAGAAGTTGTTTAAAATCAGCGTTTCTAATGGAGACTGTCTCATTCTTCTCAAAAAGCTCAGGGGGCTGCACTACAAAAATTTGAGAGGGCGGCGAACGCAAATGGATGCGACTAATTAGAAAGACAATAAAAATTTTGAAGAGGCGCCCGCGACGGGCTACAACTTTCACCGGCGTTGCTCGCATCTGACACATGGACGCTCAGTGAAGGAGGATCAACGGGCTTGCGACTCGGAAAAGCAGATTTCATCAGCCTTGCGGCAGGATTTACGGCTATCTTGCTGGCACTCCTAGTATCGGTGCCATCTCTGGTCCGGGCGGCGGTCAACGACCGCATCGCCGGCGCCATTGACAATACGCAGGTGTCGGTGGTCAAGAACAACGTCCATCCAATGGCGGTGGCGCAGTTCGACCACGGCAGGGTCCGTGATTCGCTCCCTCTGCCCCGGATCACAATGGTGTTCAGGCCGACATCGAGCCAGCAGGCGAGTCTTAACGCGCTGCTCGCAGAACTACAAAATCCTTCTTCGCCAAATTATCATCATTGGCTTTCGCCAGAGCAATTTGCCGCTCAATTCGGATTGAGCCAAAACGATCTGAATAAGACGGTCGCATGGCTCCAAGGCCAGGGATTCACGGTAGACCGGGTCGCCCGCAGCCACCGATGGGTAGTCTTTTCGGGCACGGCGGGGCTTGTGCAATCGGCATTTCACACGGAAATCCACAGTTACGTGGTCAACGGCGCGACCCGTTATGCCAATTCGACCGACCCGCTGGTGCCGAGCGCGATGGCTTCCGTGGTGCTCGGCTTTCGCGGACTGAATAATTTCCGGATGGCGCCGAGAAGCGTCGTAAGGCAAGTCGCGAGCCCGCGCTTTACTTCCAGCATCTCTGGAAATCACTATTTGGCGCCCAATGATTTCGCCACTATTTACGACCTTACCGGACTTTACAACAGCGGGGTCACGGGCGCCGGGCAAAAGATCGCAGTGATGGGGCAAACCGACATCACATTGAGCGATATCGACGCCTTCCGCAGCGCGTCCGGCCTGCCGGCAAACGATCCTACGGTAGTCTTGATCCCTGGCTCGCCAGATCCTGGACTCAGCACTTCTGATATTACCGAGGCTGATCTCGATGTTGAGTGGTCCGGTGCGATCGCTCCAAGCGCCACAATTTACTATGTGAACTCGACCGACGCGTTCGATTCGCTCCAGTACGCAATTGATCAAGCCATTGCGCCAATTGCCGTCATTACCTATGGCTCGTGTGAGCAACAGTGGGACCCTGGATCGCTCGAAACCCTTGAGAACGAAGCTCAGCAAGCGAACGCCGAGGGCATAACAATTGTGGCTCCGAGCGGAGACAACGGCGCGGCGGACTGCGATGAATCCACCAACCCCAATACCGTAATCACTTCCGCGACGCAGGGCCTTGCGGTAGATGCGCCTGCAAGTCTTCCGGAAGTCACCGGCGTCGGCGGGACGGAATTCAGCGAAGGCTCGGGCAATTATTGGAACACAACCAACAACAGCAGCAGCGGCTCGGCAATGTCCTATATTCCTGAGATCGCATGGAATGACACCAATTCAACCAACGGCCTTTCGGCCTCGGGCGGCGGACCGAGCGCGGATTTCGGTAAACCCGCGTGGCAGACGGGTAGCGGCGTGCCCAATGACAATATGCGTGATGTGCCTGACATCGCGCTGGATGCCTCCCCGGGCCACGACGGCTATCTGATCTGCTCGCAGGGAAGCTGCGTCAGCGGGTACCGCGACAGCAGCCAGAACCTGAACGTGGTGGGCGGCACTTCAGCCGGGGCCCCCGCGTTTGCCGCGATTCTGGCGCTCGTCAACCAGCAAACTAACACCGCCCAGGGAAACATCAACTACGTCCTCTATTCAATGGCGGCAAGTGATCCGGCTGCTTTTCACGACATCACCCAAGGCAATAACAGCGTGCCTTGCACCGCGAACACTACGGGATGCCCGTCGAGCGGCTCGTACGGGTTCAGCGCCGGGCCGGGCTATGACTTGGTCACCGGCCTTGGCTCAATCGACGCGGGCACGCTGGTAGCGGATTGGGCCAGCGTTGCGTCGGCCGCGAAGACAGGCGCGGACTTTCAACTTTTTATTACGCCGGGGAGCCTGACCGTTGCTTCGGGATCTTCCGGCACGGTGGGCGTTTCGCTCACGGCAGTTAATGGATTTACGGGAACGGTCAACTTTACATGCGCGGTGCCCTCCACGCTTGCGGCCACATGCTCTGTCAGCCCAACATCGGTCAGCCCAACATCGGCGGTTCCTCACGGGTCGACGGTGCTTACCGTCACCTCTACCGCCGCGGCGAACGCCGAGGTTGTTTTCCCTGGGAGATTTGGGGGCTGGGGCGGCTGGCCGACCTCGATGCTAATCCTGGTCCTACTAGGGTCTATTGCGTTTTACATATTGCGTGAGCGTCATTCGACTTACGCGTCTTACAAGCCTTATTCATCTGGCCGCTCCACGAACAGCGGATGGATATGGCGTGGCGCTCTGGTAGGCGCGCTCTTTCTCTGCCTAGCGGCTTTCAGTACAAGCTGCGGCGGCGGGTCCAGCAGCCCTAGCCCTGCCAGCAGCACGCAGCCTGCGTCTACCCCAACGCCTGTCACAGCAAACGTGGTGGTGACGGCGACGAGCGGCAGCATTAGCCATAATGTTCAGGTGGCGGTGACGGTGAACTGAGGGAGAGAATGATTAAGATGGATCTGATTTGCGCTGGCGTATTGCGGTTCCCTCACCCGGCTCACTCTGGTTGCCCCCCTCTCTCTTTTAGGAGATGGGGGCCACGAAGTGGCGGATGAGGGTGTTTGCGGCGCGCAATCACGCTTCGTAGCAGTTACGGCCGGGCTTACACTGCTCGAAATGGGCGATGCCGCCGTCGGGGCCGAGGCAATTCTGCGTATGCGTGCACCAGAAGATGCCGCTGCCTGACTGTTTGAGGTCATACGGTTCGGGATCGCCCATGTCGATAAACATTTCCTTGCAACGAAGGCGCAAGCAGTACGCCTGATTGTTTTTTTCTTCCGCCATCACACACCTCTGGCTTTGAGAATCGCCCGCTTTACGGCCACGCGCGCAAGCTGCACCTTGTAGCCGTTCATGCTGAGCGGGGTCGCATTGCGGACAGCCGCCTGGCCCGCTGCGTCTGCCGTCTCTTCGGAGATTGTCTTGCCTTCGAGCGCCTGGCTTGCTTCAGGCGAAACCCACGGCACTGGCGCCACATGGCCGAGCACGATGCGCGCGTGACGCACTGTACCGCCCGAAAGTTCAAGCGCCACGGCGGCGGTAGAGAGCGGCCAATCAAGCTCTTCCTTCTGGCGAAGCTCATACATCGCGCTGCGCACGCCTGCCGCGTGAGGTACGATAACTTCCGTGAGGATTTCATTGGGGCGCAGCGTGTGCTCGCGCTGGCCAGGCTCAGTGGGCGTGGTATAGAGTTTTTCGAGCGCAATCCGGCGGACGCCGCGCGGCCCATCGAGCGCAACTTCGGCATTGAGCGCGATCAGCACGGGCGCGAGCGTAGACGGGCTGACAAACTTTGCCGGGCCCGAGTTGCCGAGAATCGCATGGTAGCGGTTATCGCCTTCGCTCACCAGCGACTTGCCGTCGAGCTCAGCAAGCAGGCCGTAGCCCAGACGGTAGTACCAGCAGCGTGGCCGTTGCAGCAGCGACCCTCCTACCGTAGCCATATTGCGAATCTGCTCGCCATGAATTTCTTCAACGGCCTCATAGACCGCCGGGTAGTTCTGCTTGACCGCGTGGTCATCCATCAGCTCGCGCAGCGTCGTCATCGAACCGATGTGCAGTTCTCCCGATCGCACTCTGACGCCGCGCAGGTCCGAAATGTGCTTCAAGCTCACCACGCGCTTCGGGGTGACCGCATAATCCTTCATCGCGCCCACAAGGTCTGTGCCGCCGGCGATCACTTCCGTATGGCCCCACTCGCTGCCGAGCAGTCCAACGGCCTCTTTCCGGCTTTTCGGGCTGGCATATTCAAAGCGTTCCATCAGGCCATGCCTCCTTTCTGGATTGCCGCCAGCACTTTGTCAGGCGAAAGCGGCAGAGAGGGCACACGCACACCCAGCGCGTTGGCCACGGCGTTTGAAATGGCGGCGCCGGGTGAAATCACCGGAGGCTCGCCAAGGCCGACCACGCCGCGCTCATCGTATCCGGGCCCGGTCATCATGTGAACCTTCAGTTCGCCAATATCTCCGATGCCCGCAAGCTTATAGAATTCCATGTTGGGATTCAACATGCGGCCTGTCACGTTGTCCATGATCTTTTCTTCAAATAGCGCGTATCCGATGCCCATGATCAAAGCGCCGTAGACCTGGCTTTCGGCCGTCTTCAGGTCGATGATCAATCCGCAGTCCTGCGCGGCCGTCATGCGATTGACTTTTATCATCCCGGTTTCCGTATCCACCGAAACATCGGCAATCTGCGCCCCGCCCACGCCGCTCGAGATCAAGTTGGGGCAAGGGCCGGGATTCTTGCCGTGCGTCTGAATCTTTTTCATACCCAGCTTCTGACAGGCCTGCTTCCAGGTGAGGCTCTTCGAGGAATCGCCTTTCGCCTGGATGCGCCCGCCGACGGCGACCAATTGGTCCGCCGTGACGCCAATCGCTGGCGCGACGGCGGCGAAGAGCTGATCGCGCGCGTCCACCGCCGCGCGGCGGGTGGAAGAGGAAACGCCGCCCACAGTGGTACTTCCGCCGGAAGGCCCATCGTAAGGATAGTGGCTGTCTCCAATGCGGACTGTAACGCCCTCAACCGGCAGCCCAAGCGTATCGGCGGCAACGATAGCGATTACGGTGCGCGTGCCCGTGCCCAGGTCCTGGCTGCCAAGCTCTGCCGTGACCGAGCCATCCGGCTCGATTGTAAGCTGGCAGTTGCTGGCGTGGCCGCGGCCGCCCCAGGTGTGAATGCTCACGCCTAAGCCGCGCTTGATGTGGCCCGGCGTTTTGTCGCCGCGCGGATGCCAATACTTGCTCCACTCGGCAAGTTCCGCCGCCTTTTGCAACTCCTCGCGATAGACCTTGCCGAGATTCTGTGGCGCCAGATCAGCATTCTTCGAGAAGAACTCAACCGGATCCATGTTGAGCTTGGCCGCGAGATCGTCCAGCGCGGACATGGTGAGGAGGGCTTGTTGCGGATGATTCGGGGCGCGCCAGGCGCGCGCAGGGCCGATGTTCGCGCCCACCGAAGTGAAGCGGCTGACGTAATTCGGAATGTCTCGCAGGACGTAGGGCAACTCCAGCCCGCGGCTCGGCGCTGGGCCTCCCGTGCCCCAACAATCGGATTCCCAAGCCATCAGCGTGCCGTCTTTTTTAGCCGCGACTTTAATCCGGGCGAAACCAGACGGCCTGCACCCCGCTACCTCAACCTCATGGCTGCGTTGCAAAAGGTACTTCACGGGCTTGCCGGTCTGTTTCGCCAGTTGCGCCGTTGAAACGCCCCAGCGGTCAATACTGAACTTGCTGCCAAACCCGCCGCCAATGTAATTGCAAATAGTTTGCACATTGCTCGCCGGGATATTCAGCGCCTCTGCGAATTGTGCAGGATAAACTGATACGCCCTGCGAGGAGGAATACGACCGTATATTTTGCGGCCCGGTCCATTGCACCACATGGCCGTGCGGCTCAAGGCAGCAGTGGACGATCACCGGGATGCCGTATTCACCGTCGCTAACCACCATGTCCGGATCATTAAAAACCTTTTCAGGGTCGCCCTGCGTGGTGGCGGAAGGCTTCGCCGCCCGGTCCGCAGACTGGGCTTTGCTCAGCTCCGCCTCATTTACCAGGAACGGAAGCTGCTCGTATTGCACCTTGACGGCGCGCACGGCGTCTTCCGCCTGTTCTTCAGTATCCGCAACGACCTGCACAACCTCATCGCCGGCCCACTGAATTTCCTTGCCCGGGCCTTGAATCACCTGAACAGCGCGGACGCCGGGCATCTTCTCCGCCGCCGAAGTATCGACCGAAGTTACTTTGGCGTGCGCGTAGGGGCACGTCACCATTTTTCCGAAAAGCATCCCTGGCAGGTTAATATCCAGCGTGTACTTGGCGCGGCCGCTCGACTTCGCCGGACCGTCAACACGCGAGATGCGCGTGCCGATGAGATGCCGGTCGGCTGCCGCAGGCCAGTCATATTTACATTCAGGCATTGGAGGAACCTCCCGTGCTCATAGTCTTGGCGGCTTGCATCACGGCCTCGCGGATGCCGGCGTAAGTGCCGCACCGGCAAAGGTTGCCGCCCAAATCTTTCTTGATGTCATCCTGTGTAGGGTTCGGATGCGCTTTTAGAAAAGCAATGCACGCCATCACGAAGCCAGGAGTACAGAATCCGCACTGTTGAGCGTCGTGGTCCACAAACGCGCGCATCACCGGATGGAGCTGGCCGCCCTTCGAGAAGTGCTCGATGGTAGTGACGTCGTGTCCTTCAGCCTCAATGGCCAGCACGGTGCACGCATAAACCGGTTTGTCGTCAATCAGCATTGTGCACGCCCCGCAGGTGCCGCGGTCGCAAACGCGCTTCGACCCGGTGATATCCAGCCGGTCGCGCAAGGCGTCGAGCAGCGTTACGCGCGGCTCAAGGCTCAACCGCTTGGTTTCGCCGTTGACGCGCAGCGTAACAGGAACTTCGCCCGGACCTCGTATTCCAGCAGACGCTTCCTGTGGAGACGCCAGCGCCGTTCCCTCGCCCACTAGAATCGCGCCCGAAACCACCACGCCTGTGCCCCGTAAAAAATCGCGGCGCGAGACCCCGCCGGCCTCTTGGTTGCGAACTTTTTTCTTCTTGTCTTTCATGGAAGCTCCTGGATTACAGCGGCAAAATATATACTGTGGCGGCGGTTCCGGCCGCCGCTACAACGCCCGATCGCACTTGATTCAACGGCCAACTCGGAGGTCAACATCCCTATCCGAGGCGAAGGAGACAAAATATCACTAATTGCCCATTCAATAAAGAGGGATTTGGTAGACCAGTAGACTTTCATCTAACAAAAGAATAAAACAACCGCCGTCTTCTTCCCATCGAGCGGAAAAAACCTTCAGAACGGCAGAAACTTACATTTCCGGTGGCATATCGGTGCAGCCCCCAGACAAAATTGCCGCGCGCGCATCAGCAGCACCGTCAAGGTGAACCGCCGGGACCAGGTGTACTTGACCCATTCGACCCATTTGTTCCCGCCGGGTTGCCCATGGGTCCCGGTTGATTGGGCGGTCCCATTGAGCCTGGAGAAGTGGGCGTATTTCCAACGCTCGACGATTTGGGCAGCGCATATTCGCGGTAGTTGATTCCGATGAACTCCCAATGATCATAGTGGTCCTGATGATCAAGCACGCGAATGGATTGGCCGCTATTGCACGGCGCCACGCCGACAATAAAAGCCCCCATCAGGGTTCCGGTCTGATAGGAAGTGTCTGAAGATTGATCGGGTGAATTATTGCCCTTCTCATCGCAGGTCGAAGGAGGATGTTTTGGCTTGCCATTTGCCTCATTGCCGGCGTTGGCTGCGCTCGTTGGAGCGACAGTATTATTACTGGCAGCGCCCATGCTGCTACTGTTATTCGCGGCTGCGCTTCCGGGGGCTGAAGCGGCGCCATTTGCTACGCCGGGAACCAGCGTGGTCTGGTTCCAGGAATCGACCAGCACGCCCCCGCTTACTGCATGGATGAAGCGCCAGCGTCCGTCCCGGCTGAGGGGATCGCGATAAGGCTCGCGCAAGAACCGTGTGCCGCCGGTATTTAGAAGGTCTTTGACAGAGGTAGGGTAGCGGCCATAGCTACGGTAGTACAAGTAGACGGCGCGGGCATATTGATTGCCCCGGAAGATGGCTTCCTCTTCACGCTCGCGCTGGCCCGCTTGATAGACGCTCGGCAGCGCGGCGGTGAGCGAGACAAGCAACACCGCAACCATGATCATCAGCGTGACCAGAGCGTACCCGGAGTTCCGGGACAAGGGCAATGCCGCCCTATTGCGGGAAAGGTAATTCAACCGCGCGGTGATACAAGTCATCTTGGATTTCGATCAGCGCCGGAGTGATTCTGACCACCCGGTAACCTTTGTCAAACACCTCGCCCTCATGAAGCGCGTAGATCTGGTCGGCACTCGAGACGTAGGCCTCAATCTGCCCCTCGGCCGTAACGCTATAACCCACAGTTTTGAAGGGAAGAGGCGGGGGGGGCGGCGGAGCGGGAGGCCCTGTGTTGGCAGCCGTGTTGGCTGTGCGCTCCCGTCCAGCCTGCTCGATTTGCTGCGGCGTAGGCTCAAATGAAAACGGGTCCCGCTCTGGCGGAGTTACCGGCTGGGATTGAAGTTGTTGATACAAAGCTACATTGAGGACGGGAGAGTCCTCAAAAGCGGCAGGACGAGAAGTGACGGCGATTGCCGCCCGGCCGCGCGCAGCCGGGTGAACTGGCGCTGGGCTTCCTGCATGGACGCTGCGCACACGCACCGCGAGGCGGAAAATGAGCGCCGCGCACACTCCCGCCAAAATCACGGTGGCTATGGTTTCGAGCGGTTTATTTTTCATGGCGTCAGGTAAAGATCCGCATTCACATGCAAGGCTAACATGCCACCATCCTCCGCCGCAAATTTGAAGCTGCGCACCACGATGAAATCATTCGCCGTCTCGAGCTCGTGGGCAAACCCCAGCAAGTTTTCAAATGAACCTTTTACGTTCGTATCTACATTCAAGCGGTCGACCGGCTCGCCGCGCGGCGTATCGGGAGTGTACTTGATTGCCGAAAGTTCAACCTGCGACTGCTGAGTCAAATTTTCGATCAAGGTCGCGGCGCGCGAATAAGCCTCCCGGCGCGGCGGGATATGATGATCGAGAAACGTCTGCATCTGCTCCTGCTCCGCCGGAAGCGCGGCCACGCGCTTTTGCAGATGGGCGAGATTCGCCCTCTGGCGCCGCCACTCGATGCGCACGCCGGTAAACTCATCTTGCTTGCGAACCACGAGGCTCGCAAGGGGCCGCTCCACCGCGGCATAAGCCAAAATATCCAGGACAATCAACACCAGGACGATCTTTGCGGCTTTCCCGGCCCATTTTTTTCTACGCTGCTGGCTCATGGCTCCGCTTTGGCCGCCTCCGGTCCCGGCAGAGTTTTTCCAATATAACGCGCGCTGCAAGTAAGCGAGACCAAGTTTGTCGGCTGATTTTCAGCCGCAAAGGATTGATCGATCACCGTCACTCCCTCAAAATCCGGGGAGGCCTCAAGGTTGTTCAGAAATGCGCCCGTCACTTGATTTACCGTGCCTTCAACGCTGATCTCAATCACAGGCCCCTTGGTGGTCTCGCCGAGTGCAAGGCCGGTGATCCGCACCTGGCTGGGTAGTAGTTTGGCTACTTCAAGCGTCAATCCAGAAAGCGAAAGCTTCTTCTGCTCGATCAAAGCGTTCAAAAAATTGATCTGAGCATAGAGCTTTAGTGCACTGGGCTGGCGAAGAAGGGAAGTCAGGCGCACTTCCTGCACTTGGGTTTCATGAACCTCCGCCTCATAGCGCGTTACCGTGCGGTCAACCTTGCGATATTCCGCAAATTGGCGGCCCGCAAGGAAAAGCAGATACGCGAGCAGCGCGCTTCCCGCCAGGATGAGGACGGGCGCCCAAAGGTAAACCGTGCGCTCGCTCCACTTCTCGGGCTGCGCTAAATTGACCCGGATTCTCACGAGGCCCTTCCCAAATTTGAGATCATGCCCGCAAGCGGCGCGGCGAACAGGCCGTAAAGCGGCTTTTCCTCGGCGCCAAGCCCGGCTTCAAAGGTCCGGTCAAGCGGCAGGTCTTCCACGGCTAGGCCAAGCGTTTTCTGAAGGGAGTCCCTCAGTCCCTCTCCAAGCAGAGGGCGCGAACAGAGCCATGCGCGCGTAATCTCCAGGCCCATGCGGTCCCGCGCGCTTGCCTGGGCGCGTGCTGCCTCCGAAACCACTTCGGCCATTTCCGAGCTTTGAGCTAGTTGACGGCTGCGCCATGAGCGTAACCGCTCCCCTACCACCAAAGCGTGCGTAACCCAGCCCGAGCAGACATGGGTGAGAAGTTGAACCCCAGGTTCAGTCTCTGGAAGCAGAGGCA
>DASZAA010000083.1:0-6830 GCA_035945615.1 Terriglobia bacterium | reverse complement strand
CTACATTTTCGGCAGCACGTCCACCCAGCCGCCGGCCTGAGGCGGCTCGCGGTCTGGATACACCACCAAAAAGCAATTGGCGGCAGGAAAACCCGCCATGTCGCCTGATCCTTGCCATGCAACGGGAGTTATTACCGGCTCGCCGTTCTCGCGCGCGGCGAGCGCGGGAATAAATGCCGTCAAACCGTCACGGCGCTTGACCGGCTGCGATAGTCTGGCGCCGAAAAAAAGCGGCGATTCAAATGCCGCTCCGCCGAGCGCCCGGATGACAGGCAGCGCAAAAAGCTGAAAGGTAACGTAGGTCGAGATCGGGTTGCCCGGAAGGCCGAAGAAGAACTTATTGCGCGCGCGCCCGAACACCAGCGGCTTGCCCGGACGGATGGCAACACCGTCAAAGTAAAACTCCGCGCCCAATTCGCCGAGAACTTTCTCCACCAGGTCGTACTTGCCCGCCGAAACGCCGCCGCTCAGCAGCAGCAGATCAGAAGACAGGCCGTCGAGAATCAGCCGCTTAAGCTGCTCTTCATTGTCAGGCGCGATGGGAAGCGGACGCGCTCTTCCGCCTGCCAAGGCGACTTGAGCCGCGAGCGAAGCAGAATTACTGTTACGAATCTCGAACCACCGGGGCGACGCCTCCACTGGAACGAGCTCATCTCCAGTCGGTAGAATAGCCACTTCAGGCTGCTTGAAGACGCGCGCTTCCGCCGCGCCAATTGAAGCCAGCAGGCCCATCGCGCCAGGCCCAATTCGCTTTCCGCGCGAAAGCACTCTGCTCCCTGTGGCTGCTTCGCTGCCTCGAGGAATGATGTTGTCGAGCGCGATCGCGGTCCGCAAAAGCGTCACTTCCCCAGCCTCAGCCCGCGTATGCTCCACCATCACCACAGAATCAGCGCCCTCGGGCACGGGCGCGCCGGTCATGATGCTGACGCAATCGCCCTGCCCCATGCTGCCTTCAAAAAAACCGCCGGCGCGCGCTTCCCCGGTCACGCGAAGCGTCACCGGCGCGGCAACCGCGTCCGCCGAGCGCACCGCAAACCCATCGCGCGCCGAACGGTGGAACGGAGGATAGTCGCGGTCCGCGCTCAAGTCCTGTGCAAGGACGCGCCCGAGCGCGTGGCCAAGCGGAACGGTTTCAACAGGAGGGCTTATTGGGTTGCGGTTAATTTCCTTGCGGAGGGATTCGAGAGCTTGATCAAAGGTGAGGATCATATGATTTGTAGCGGCGTGCATAGCCTGTAAGGGGCCGCCGTGTAGCGCAGAGTTTTGCTCTTAAAAACTCTGCGGTTGTGTCTGTTCTATCAGACAAGCCGCGGAGTTCTAAAAGCAGAACTCCGCGCTACAAAAACCCGGCGGCGAGGACGCCGCCACAACGCAAGCCGCAGGGTTATCATACGAACCCTGAGCTACAAAAGACCGGCGGGCAAAGCTTGCGAGGAGTCGTCGCTACAATTTTGGCTTTTTATCTACTGCTTCATCGCCATCCGGCTCATCCAAGTCCCGCTTTCCATCCAGATCGCCTGATCGCGGCCCGGACCTGTCGAAATCATAGCGATTTCGACGCCCACCAGCCCTTCAAGAAAGCGCAGATACGCTTTGGCATTGGGGGGGAGACTGGCATAATCACGCGCACCATAAGTGGACGTTTGCCAGCCGGGCAGCGTCTCGTAGCGCACCTTGACGCGCTCAAGGGCGTCGATGCAGGCCGGAAAACCGGAAAGCGAGCGCCCGTCAAGCTCGTACTCCACGCCCACGGGGATTTCCGCCAGATGGTCGAGGATATCCAGCTTAGTGATGATAAGCGCGCTCAGATGATTGAGACGCGCGCTATAACGGGCGGCCGGCGCGTCGAACCAGCCGCAGCGCCGCGGGCGGCCCGTGACTGCGCCATATTCGCCGCCGCGCTCGCGCAATCCGTGCGCTTCCTCTTCCGTCTCGGTCGGGAATGGGCCGCTGCCCACCCGCGTGGTATACGCTTTGGAAACGCCAATCACCGACCCAATGCGTGTCGGGCCAACACCCGTGCCGGCGCACGCTCCGCCCGCCGCGGCGCTCGACGAAGTTACAAAGGGATAGGTACCGTGATCGATATCGAGCAATGTGCCCTGCGCGCCTTCAAAGAGCACCGTTTTGCCCTGGTCCATCTCGCGGTTGAGATACTCCGAGACATCGGTAACATAGGGAATCATGCGCTCTGCGGAGCGCCAATAGCTCTCAATCAACGCGGCCCCGTCTGCAACGGCTTCACCGCCGGTGGCTGTGGCGTAGCGGTTCTTCTCCTCCAGAGCTTCTTTGCATTTCAACCGGAAGGTCTGCGGGTCGCTGAGGTCGCAGCAGCGCAGACCCCGCCGCGCGGCCTTGTCTTCGTAGGAGGGTCCAATACCTTTCGAGGTGGTGCCGATTTTCGCGTCGCCGCGAGCCGCTTCGGCCGCGCGCTCGAACATCCGGTGGTAGGGCATAATCAGATGCGCACGGTCGCTGATGCGCAAGCGGTCGCCCACGCTTACGCCCGCGGTTTCAATGGTCTCAATCTCGCTCAGAAGCGACTCAGGATCGAGCACCACGCCGTTGCCGATCACCGCTGTCTTACCAGGCCGCAGGATGCCGCTCGGTATGAGCTGCAGAATAAACTTCTTCCCCTCCACGACCACGGTATGGCCGGCATTCGCCCCGCCTTGATAGCGCGCCACAATATCAAACTGCTCGGACAGGGCGTCCACAACTTTACCCTTGCCCTCGTCGCCCCATTGCACACCCACTAAAACTGTGTTTTTTTCCATATTGGCAGGCGACCGCGCACGCCAGCGGCCCGTAGTTTAGTTTAGCATGAACGGAGAGTTTGTTGAAAAAACCGGGGGTATTTGCTGTAGCGGCGGCCCCTTGCAGGCTCCCGCCATCGGCCTTTGCCGTCTAAAAACCGGCGGGCGAAGCCTGCAAGCGGCGACCGCTACCACAAGGGGATCAAAGGTGTTTATCTAGCATTTTCTTCACTGCATCTTTAGACGTGGCGCCTACTACCTGCTCCGCCACCTGGCCGTCCTTAAAGAGCAAAAGCGTGGGAATGCCGCGAATGTTATACTTACCCGCCACTCCCTGATTATCGTCGACGTTCAACTTGCCTACGACGGCGCGCTCGGCATATTCGCCGGCCACAGCTTCGACAGTAGGTGCCATCATCCGGCAGGGCGCACACCAAGGCGCCCAGAAATCCACCAGCACGGGCTTAGCGGATTTCAATACCTGCTCGTCAAAATTCTGATCTGTAAACTCCATAATGTGGTTACCTGCCATCAAAACCTCCAATGTTTAACTTCCGGTTGCTACCTCTCGCGGCACCTGATTGGATGTAGAAGAAGCCCGGTTGGTTCTATAAAAGGGATCTAAGGCCAATTTACAGTCCTTTCGGCGATTTGCCCGATTTCTCAACGCACAATTGCTCATAAATCGCGGCGTAGGCCTTGGCCGAAGCGGTCCAGGAGAAATCCTTGGCCATGCCATTCAGCATCAGCCGCCGCCACGCCTCCGGCTGGCGGTAGGTGGTCACCGCCCGCTCGAGCGCATCGAGCAGCGCCAGAGCGGAATAATCCTCAAATTTAAAGCCAGTCCCTCCGGTTCCATCAAACTCCTGAATGGTGTCGTCGAGGCCGCCTGTCGCCCGCACCACCGGCGGCGTGCCGTACTTCAAGCTGTAGATCTGGTTCAGCCCGCACGGCTCATAGCGCGAAGGCATCAGGAAGATGTCGGCGCCGGCCTCGATCCAATGAGCGATTTCGTTATCGTACGCGACCTTCACCAGGAATTTTTGCGGATAATCCGTTGCAAGCTGGCGGAATAATTGCTCATACTCGGGTTCTCCGGTTCCGAGCGCGACCACGATGGCGTCTATGCGCGCCAGCTTTTCAGCCAGGTGCGCAATCAGGTCAAAGCCCTTTTGCGCCGCGAAGCGGGAGACGATGCCAATCACAGGGCAATCCGCATCCGGCTTGGCCGCGCCCATTCGTTCGAGTAGCGCCTTCTTGCACGCTTTCTTGCCCGCGAGCTTCACAGGTGAGTAGCTAGAGGGTATCAGCTTGTCGATGGCGGGGTTCCACACGTCGTAGTCCACGCCGTTCAAAATCCCTTGCAGCCGTCCGGCACGGTTGCGCAGGACGCCTTCAAGCCCGCAACCAAACTCCGGCGTCTGAATCTCCGCGGCGTACTTGCGGCTGACCGTAGTGATAAAGTCCGAAAAGAGCAGGCCGCCCTTGAGGAAGTTGACCTTGCCGTAGAATTCCAGGCCGTCGATGCTGAAGATGCTGCCGTCGAGTGAAATCTGGGGTAAAACTTCAGGCGGGAAAAGCCCTTGATAGCTGAGATTGTGAATCGTAAGCAAGGTGGAAGAGTGCGCGAAAAATGGGTCGCGCGCGTAAAGCCTCTTCAGATAAACTGGCGTGAGCGCCGTCTGCCAGTCATGGCAATGGATCACGTCCGGCGGCTGCGAAACCCGTTTCAGGCCTTCAAGGGCCGCGAAAGAAAAGGCGGCGAACCGCTGGGCGTTGTCGGCGTAATCCACCCCTTCTTTGGTCTGATAGAGGCCGTCGCGGTCAAAAAACTCGGGCAGCTCGACCAGATAATGCCGCACGCCCTTCATCACCGGCCCGCTTTCGAGTGCGGCGTAGTGGAAGCCTCCGCGAAGAGGCAGAGTCACATTCTGAGCGTTCGGATGCAGGGCGGCACGCTGGGTGTTCCGGTAGCGCGGAAGTACAACTTCCACTTCGTGGCCGAGTGCGGCAAGCGCCTCGGGAAGCGCGCCCACGACGTCGGCAAGCCCTCCGGTCTTTGAAAAAGGAACGCACTCCGAAGCCACAAAAACAATTCGCATCCATTTTCCCCGCGCCGCTGTTTTGGCGCTATGTCCGCGCAAAACCGGCGCTTATCGCACCCCCCGTACCTTAGAGGATGGTCTTGGCGATGTCAAGACCAGGCGATTGATCAATTTTAATCTTGCTCAAAGTAACGAACAGGCGCTCCGCTTGACTTCATTAGCCTATGCAGGCGCTTGCTGGCCCCCTATGATTGTGACAGAATGTTCAAGGCGAGCAGTAGTTATTACAATAATTATCTAATTGTTGAGAATTACAAATTATAGTCACGGCCTCTGGCCGCCGCCCAGTACTTAAAACGGCGGCGCTCAGAGAGCGCCGCTACAGAAAAAATTGTCACTATAATTTGTAATCCTCAATAGAACGCATGTGGGCGCCTTTCGCCCAAGCATGATCCTCATGCGGGAGACACAGTGCATCCGGATATAAAAACGCTCATCGAACTCCAGCAGGTTGACAACGATCTCGCCGCTCTCACGTCGCGCATTGAGGCGACGCCGCAGCAAGTCCAAGCTCTTAAAAACCAACTGAGCGACTTCCTCCGTATCTGCGACGAGCGCAAGGCCCGTTTAGCCGCGAATCAGAAGGAGCGGCGCGAACTCGACGCAGAGGTCCAAGCGATCCGGGTGAAAATCACAAAGCACAGGGACCAGCTTTACGAAGTGAAGACCAACGAGCAGTATCGCGCCATGCTGAAAGAGGTAGAAGGGGAAGAGGCGAACATCCGCAAGGCCGAAGACCGGATCCTCGAGAAAATGGTGGATGCCGAGCAGGTGGAGAAGCAAATCCGGGAAGCGGCAACACGGCTGGAGGGCGAAAAAGCGCGGATGGAGTCGGAAGTTAGCCGCCTTGAAGCTGCGAGCAAAGAGGCGGAGCGCGAGCGCGACGCGCTGCTTGAGCAACGCAAAACACTCACGCCGGGCCTCAGTGACGACGTGCTGGCGCATTATGAACGGCTGCGCCGCGGGCGGCACGGCCTTGCCTTGGTGGAGGTGCGCGACGGGCTGTGCATGGGCTGTCACGTCCGGCTTCGCCCCCAGGCGTATAACGAGATTCGCACGCAGAACATTTACATGACCTGCGAGGCGTGCGCCCGCATTCTTTACTATGTGCCGCCTGCGGAGGGCGAGCCGGCCGCCGTAGCCGACCCGGATGCGCAAGCCGCCGCCCAACACTGACCTTATCTTCCATGCCCGAAACTGCGCCCCCCTATCCGCTAGTCATTCACATTGATGGCGCATCGCGCGGCAACCCTGGACCCGCGGCTTACGCCGTGGTGGTCGAGACTCCAGATGGCCAGCCCGTGGCTTCCTTCGCAAAAACGCTGGGATCAACTACCAATAACTTCGCCGAATATCAGGCGCTGCTTGCGGCCTTGCGCTATGCCACCGGAAACGGAGGGCGCGAGGTCAGCGTTATTAGCGACTCCGAATTGCTCGTCCGTCAGATTCAAGGCCGGTACAAGGTAAAGAGTGAAGATTTGAAACCTCTTTACGATGAAGCCCTGAAGTTGATCCGCCAGCTTGACTCGTTTTCGATTGCTCACGTGCTGCGCGAGAAGAACCGTGAAGCCGACCGTCTAGCGAACATGGCGCTCGACGGGCGCGCGATGGAAGAACCGCCGGCACAAAGCAAGCCGCCCGCCCGGCCAGCTCCGCAGATTCCGCCAACGCCTGCGCCCAAGGCGAAAGTTGAATCCCACCCACCAGTAAAAGCCGAGGTTCCTCCGCTGACGGCCCTCACTGAAGAAGAGTCCATGCTGCGCGACGCCGCCTACGAGTTCGCGGCGAATGAGATTGCTCCGAATGTTCGCGAGATGGACCGGGACGGGGCATTCAAGAAGAGCCTCTTGGATCAGTTCTTCGCGCAGGGATTTATGGGCGTCGGCGTGCCCGAAGCCTACGGTGGAAGCGGCGGGACCTTCTTCATGTCCATTCTGGCAGTGGAGGAGTTCGCGCGCGTAGACGCCTC
>DASZAA010000082.1:0-22084 GCA_035945615.1 Terriglobia bacterium | reverse complement strand
TCCTCTCGTGATGCTTAGATTTGTTTGAGACCCAACACCCTACGGATAGGTGCCACTTTATGTAATAAGCTTGTAACTGTCAAGCTCATTTTTTCACTCAACCTTAAAAAAAGCCAGAAAAAACGCGGCATTAATAGATTAAAAGAGTTCCGAAGTCCGGAATGGCTGAGTTATGCTTTTAGCGTCTCATGTCCTTGGCCTCGCACCCGCCGGTACGATCATTTCTTTAGAAACGACCACCACTTCTTATCCTTCCGGTCCGCCGGTGAAATGGGCTGCGGTCCTGGAGGAAGCGGCTTGCCTTGGATGATCGCCTCGGGGGTTTGCTGGAAGAGCAGGTCCGCCAGTGATTCTCCTCTTTCCAAAGCCATTTTCTGCCGGGCCGGGGAAAGGATCGGTGGGCGGCGCTTGGTGTCGTGCGCGTCCGAAGCCACAACATGAACCATGTTAAGATCGAGCAATTGCTCCGCGGCGTTCGACGCTTCGGACCCAAATCCGCCGAGATACGATTGCGCGGTGATCTGCACCAGGCAGCCCCGCATCACCCAGTTAAACACGTCCTGGATTTTCCGCCGGCACACGGCATTGCGTTCAGGGTGCGTCAGAATGGGCGTAAGCCCCGCCACCTGGATGTCATAAAATACGTTATCCATCAGGTTGGGAATGAAATGGTCGTCAAACTCCACCAGAACGTATTGCGTGCCATTGATGGTGTAAGGCGTGCGCTCTTGAGTTAGACGGTTGATATTGTCGTAGGAGAGCCGGAAATCGCAGCCCAGCAGGAGCTTGGGTGTGTCGCCCACGGCGGCTTGAAGCTCCGCGAGTTTCTTCTGATTGGCTTCAAGATCATAGGCATAACGGAAGTTGCAATGGGGCGTGGCGACGACGTGAGTCACGCCGTCATCCGCCGACATTTTGAGCATGTCCACGGCAATTTCAAAGGTCTTTGCACCATCATCGGTTTCATAGAGAGGATGGCAATGGATATCAATCATCTAAACTCCGTGCCTCTTTCTATACGTGACGCCATTAGTCAGCGACGATTGATCTTGTAGCGGCGGGCAAAGCCTGTAAGGAGCCGCCTGTCTTTATTATTAAAAACCGGCGGCCAGAGGCCGCCCCTACAACCACTGACCGTTGCTGACTTATGCCGCTCTGTAGATCACCCCAGAGCTGCAATTGGCGGGATGCGTCTAATCCACGGCCTGGCCGCCTCCAGTTGAGCCGCCAAACGGAACAGCGTCGCCTCGTCACCATAGCGGCCGGCAAAATGCGTTCCGATGGGCAGCCCTTCCTTATTCCAGTATAACGGAACGGACATTGCCGGCTGTCCAGTCACATTGGAAAGGGGCGTGAAGGCGGCAAAGGCGATGGTGCGCTGTTGAGCCTCGAGTGCGTCCAGCGGCGGCGCGCTCAACCAGCCGAGCGGCATGGGCGGACTGCCTAGGGTGGGCGTGAGCCAAACGTCGTACCGTTCCATAAATTGGGCCACGGTGCGCGAAATCGACTGGAGCGCGTCAAGGGCGCGAAGATAATCTGAAGCAGAAATGCCACGGCCAATCTGATACAGCGCCCACGTGCCAGGCTCAAACCCGCTCTCATCCGGCGCCTTCCCGGTGACGGCAGCGGCGCCATCAATCGAGGCGGCGGCGCCAGCGGCCCAGACGGTCATGAACATTTGAATGAGGAAGTCGCCGTTCAGCTTAGGGCTATCCTCCGTAACTTCATGGCCAAGACCGCGGCAAAGCGCCACCGCGTCTTCCACCGCACGGATGCAATCGGCATGAACGGGGGTCTTAATCACGGGGGACTTTGACAAGGCGATGAGGAGCTGGCCAGGATCGGAGCCAACCTCCTGGGAGAACGGGCGGACCGGCGGCTGCGCCCAATAGGGATCGCCTGCGGATGGCCCCGCCGTAGCGTCGAGCAGCGCGGCGCTATCGCGCACGGAAAGGGTGACGGCATGCTCCACCACAAGTCCGCCCATCGCGTCGCCGATGGCCGGACCGAGCGAGATGCGCCCACGCGTCGGCTTAAGGCCAAAAACGCCGCAGCAGGAAGCAGGCATCCGAATGGAGCCGCCGCCATCGTTGGCGTGGGCCATCGGAACCATCCGGGCGGCCACTGCAGCCGAGGAGCCGCCACTCGATCCGCCGGCGGTTCGATCCAAGTTCCAGGGATTGCGCGTGGGGCCAAACAGCCGGGGTTCGGTGGTGGGCAGCAGGCCAAGCTCAGGGATGTTCGTCTTGCCCACGATAATTAGCCCCGCTCGCTTCAAGCGCGAAATAAGGACGCTATCGTAGCTGGGTCGGTAGTTACGAAGAAATGCGCTGCCCGACGTCATGGGCGCGCCCGCGTAGGCGGACACGAGGTCCTTAATCAGGTAAGGCACGCCCCGGAACGCGCCTTGTGGCAGCGCGGCTTCGTTTCGGGCCAGGGCGCGGGCCTCGTCGAAAAGCGGATAGATCACCGCATTGATCTTAGGGTTCAGCCGGGAGATACGGTCGATAGCCGCCTCGACCAGATCGAGTGGCTTTACTTCCTTGCGCTCAACCAGCGCGGCCAGGCCGAGGCCATCCAGGGAAGCGAGTTCAGTTGAATTGCTCATATTTCTCTCAATTTGCGGTCGCGTTGCGACACATACAATACGTGAAAAACTTGCCGCCTTGCGGTTCCCTTTTTCTCTCTAAAGAGAGCGAGGTTATCCCCTCTTCTTTACCTTCTCCCGATGGGCAAAGATGACGAGCGGAGCGAGGCAGGTGGGCGGTGTATGCCGCACGCCAACCAACAGGCTAATCAAAATTGCGTCTAATGAAAAGGGGAACTTCGCAGGCTGCTTGGGAAAATGGCGATAAAACGGAAAGAATGACTTGCGGGGGGGAGCAATCAAAATGCTCGACACGACTCCACGATTGCAATACAATCGCGGGGGATACGACGCCGGCCGTGGAAAGCCAGCCTGCGACGAACCTGAAATATAATGCCGCCGCATCGAACTACATATATTCGGAGAGCATAGAAGTTCATCTCCGATGATCTGGAATTATAGAGGCCATTCCACGAGGTACGAGCATAGAGTGAAATCAAAAAAGTCCGAATATCCTTGGAGGTTGAGATGAAAAAAGCTATTGGGCTTTTCGCGGCAGTGCTTCTATTGTCTTTCACCGCCCTTGCGCAGAAAAAGGGCGGAAATAATCATCAGGTGGGTCATGGGTACATTCCTGCGCATGGTCCGGCTCCAACCCGGGGTGCACGGCAATCTGCGCCAAGCCATAATAACAATCAAGGCCACGGTGAACGTCAGGCCGCCGCTCCAGCGAGACAAACTGCCCGTCAGGCTACGCCAAGCCGCTCCTACGTTGACAAGCCGGGGCATCCTAACGCACCCCACGTTCACACTAACGGCCAATGGGTCGGTCATAATACAGGGCCTGACGACCCTCACTATCATCTCGATCACCCTTGGCAGCACGGGCACTTTACGGGTGGATTTGGCCGCGGTCACGTCTGGCATCTTACAGGAGGCGGCCCGGCCCGCTTCTGGTTTAATAACTTCTATTTCAGTGTCGCGCCCGCTGATTACGGCTATTGCAACGACTGGCTTTGGAATAGCGATCAGATCGTGATTTATGAAGACCCAGACCACATCGGCTGGTACTTGGCCTACAACGTGCGGCTGGGAACTTATATCCACGTTCAGTTTCTCGGTTAAACGAGCGCGGATTCGTGAGGAAAGGTTCCTTTGCGGCTTCGCCGGCGCCAAGCGCAACACGAACCACTGCTAACGAAGGGATGTTGGGCCTTGGTTGAAGATCTTAGAACCCTTCTACTGGGTCAAATCACCGCAGGGATTCCGCGCATTGAAGAGCTTTCGCTGCTCTTACTCCAACGAAGAGCAACGGCCGCAATCGTCTACGGCACCCGAATGACGGCAGAAACTCCCGTGCCGGAAAGGGGTTCAAGTGCAAGCCCCGGCTAATCGGGTTCTACGTTGACAATTTGCCAGTTATTTTAGTTTTTCGACAGCAGTTTGAAGAACGGCAACTTTGACTTTCGTATGTAGAGCCGGGGCTTTAGCGCTTCAGGAATGTCCGCAGCTTGCTCTGGCCTTATGATGGGCATTTCGGTCTTCGTGTCGAAGAATTTCGTCTTTTTCGATGTCAGGATTCCACTGCGAATTGGGCTTTCCTCTTGGTAGCCCCATCCCCATGCAGTCCGGAGTTGGAACCTGAGTTGGACAAGCTGGCCTGTCGAATCAAAGCAGTAGTCTGTATAAGACGCAAAATCCTCACCAGGTTCCTGCGTGCTTACGAGGACCCTGCCATCGCGACCCGCCCACAACCCTGCAAATTCGCCAGCGTCATTCTGTAATTCAGGCAAGTCTTTAACGCTCCGATACTCTCGCCAACCTTGTTTTCCGTCCGGGTCCGCAAAAATGCGCTGCGGTGGTTGATTTTGATCCACACCGCATCTCTGCGTAGTTAGACTTTGTGTCGTCGCGGATGCCGCCTTCGGAGGCTCCGTCTGGGTTCTGCCCGAGATCGCGCAGGTTCCGAAGACCAAAAGGGCGACAGCACAAAAACAGTGTCCAAACCAGCGCATTGCTACCTACTTTCATAGGTTTTAGAATATGGTTGAGCAAGAATTGTGACACCAACCTATGCTAATTGTCACTGACCAACAGGAGAGTGAACACAAGAACACGCGTGGTGTTTACCCCAAAAAAATGCGCGTTGCGTTCATCTTCCTCGATGCCGATTACGCACCGAACCAGAACACTGAAGCACACGCAGCGTTCTGCCTAAAAATATGCCATTCCCGTTCTGTAACGCGCTGAAGCAAGGCCCCTCTCAGACTTGATTGCACGAAAGATGGTCTGGGAAAAGACCGCGGACGAAAGCCTCGATTTGGGTGGGAGCGACCCAGGTGCTATCAAACTGCGCCGTGGACGCGGTAAGTGTTTATCCCACCTACAGAAAGCCGTTTGACATGATCTTTGAACGGGCAAAAACAGGGGAATGGTGGGCCTGGGTAGAATTGAACTGTGACTGGGGTTATTAAACGAGAGGTTATGGCGGGGCGCTGCGATTAGACGTGCGTTATTTACTTTCCCCTCTACCCTCACGCTTTTGTTGATACATTAGTTTTTAATGGCTGTCAAGTGCTTTTTTGAACAGAATTGTGCCAGCGCAGGCGAGCCTTGCCTTTCCGAGTGATCCGATAGACGAAGGCCCCGCGCCCGGCGTAAGGCTCAAATCTCCATCTGTCCCATCTTCGGCGCGCAAGCCCCCAACGGTGCAGCCGGGATAGTTGTGTGCGAAGCTGGTTTTTGAAAGGCCGATCAATTCTCTCCGCTCTTCGCGCGACTTCAGCCGCCGATAGCTCCGATTTGCTCCGATCCAGAATCGAGAGCAGTTCGAACCGGGTCATGTTACTCTCCCACGATCTCAGTGAACAACGCTTGCCGTTTTCTTGGCTTGCATCGATAGAATCGCATCAATTGCTCATGTTGTTCGCAGCAGCGCATGGAGAGGTCGAGCAGGTCTGGATAATTCCGCCTGAGTGACGGAGGGCGTTGCCTAAAATCAGAGAATTTGTTCCGTCCACTTCAATTGCCGTGGCGCTCGCCGTGGCGGG
This sequence comes from Terriglobia bacterium, assembly GCA_035945615.1. Taxonomy (GTDB): domain Bacteria; phylum Acidobacteriota; class Terriglobia; order UBA7540; family UBA7540; genus RH2-MAG17b. The sequence goes on along the minus strand of DASZAA010000082.1, from coordinate 16,447 downwards.
ATAGGTCCAGTTACTCGAAACGATGATGTCTGTTGCATTGTTGGCCGAAACGTAGCGAATTGCGATAGGCTCGCCCGGCGTATTGTAGAATCGATTGCCGATCACCCTTACATCTGAGAGCACAAAATTGTTTGAATTTCCGGCTGAAACAAGGTGCACGCCTTCGGCTGAATATCCGTCCGCAAAATTGGGGCTTTCAACGTCCGCGCCTGCAATATACACGTCTGTCACTGGTGCGCTTGTGGCTTCAACCTGAATAGAACCTCCGAATCCGTTTGTTCCCTGCATGGACCTAAAGTTGGTAATTTTGGTGTGCGAGCAACCATCATCCCCAATATCATAGTCCCCATCACCTATCGAAGTGATGTTGTCGAAAGTGAGATACGAGCAGCCGTTGCCGCCCTGCAAATTGAAGATCGGTGGAGTTGGCCCATCTTCATTGTTTAAAGTCGTCACGTCTCTGAAAGTGACTCTCGTTGGTGGAGGATCAGAGTTGTCAAAAAGGTTCGTGATGAACACGCTGCCGTTCTCGGCATTTTCAAACGTTACATCGTGGATAACCGAGTCATGTGCTCCGCCCTGAATATAGAGCGCCGGTCCTCCGTCGTTTGTTCCATCGAAAGTTAAATGATCGATTTCGCAAACCGCATGACAGGTCAATCCCGCATTTACCTTTGTCGGTGTTTCAAGCTTCCAGCTTATTGTTCCTCCACCCGTAATTCTGCAAGCCGGTCCTCCTACCCCGTTAATCTCTACATCCGCACTCAGCATTAAATTGGCCCATCGCGGAACCAACACCGCGCCCGACTTATTCCCGCAGGCCGCCGAAATTGCCGCTTGAAAAGCGGCTGTATCATCCGTTTTCCCGTCTCCCTTCGCCCCGAATGCCGTCACATCTTGACCGGCTTGACCGCCATCGGCGACTTTGGAAATCAAGGTTCCTGACGGCGATACGCAGTAGTTGGGCTGAATTTTATCTGTGACAGTGTTGCGCGTGGCTCCGAAGGTGACCGGCTGCGATCCAGATGGGCAGACGATTTGAGCCAAAGCCGTTATGCTACAAGTGAGATAGATGATACTAATGAGAGCTAGTTTTTTCATGGCCTTGCTGCTGACTCGAAGATCATGGGCTGAGATACAGGAAACCACATTTGCGCGTTCGAATCGTAGACAAACTGAGCGCTCACGCATGTTGATTTACGGAGCGTGGCAGGCGGCGCAGAGACAAAGTTTTCCGGCCACGTCAAGTAATGGTCTCCCGATGGAGAGCAAAACAAGAAGATTCCTATCTCGCCCGCCGTTGGATTGGGCGGCGCGGTGAGCGCCGTATCATCCCATATTGATCCGATCCACTCTCCCACCGTATACATGAGGGGCGCCGGTGTACCCGTAAGCTGAAGCGTGTAGGACTGAGGCGCGGCTTTGAGCGCATGGCAGATCAGAAGCGACCAACATAAAAGGCAGAACGCGGCAGCCAAGAAGCAGCCCACTTTTACACTTAGAAGCTTTTTCACGATTCGCCGATTCGATTCCTTCATGGGTTATAGCTTTCCTGCTCCCGCTGTTCTTCCCTCGTTCGTGATTCCGTTGAAAAGCTGTTTTTTGATGGTCTCTAGCTCGGTCTTGGGGATGAATATTTTTCCTCCCCATCGAAGGCTTTTAACTAGCCCATAGTTTATGCGCCTATAAATCGATGCCCTGGACAGAGCAATTCCCGTTTCTTCCGTGAGCCGCCGCCAGAACTGTTGCACGGTGAGAAGTTCGGGGCCTTTATTTAGCGAGCCTTGTCTCTGAGCACGATCCATCGCGTTTGACCTTTGATTTTGCGCTTGATCATATAGCTTCCCTTTCTTTTGGCTTCGCGCATCACGGCCTTTGCCTTAGAAGCGAATGCTCCGTGAAACGTGACTTTATTGCCCCTGCCCGACACTCACCACTCTCCAAAGAACTATTCCTAAAATCACTAAAAGAACCGTATGCCCGGTCGAAGTTGAGAATAAACTTGCCGCTGTTGTAGTTGTCGCATTTGTCCCAGTTGTCTGCGCCGCTGCCGTGGCCGCTGATTGAGAGGTTGGGCTGCTTGCCGCTGAAGCCGCGCTTGCTGCGGTTATAGTAGTTTGGTTCTGCGCTATGAACTGCGTGGCAAGCTGATCTGTTACCGCGTCGGCGTCCGTCACAGATTGCGGATACCATCCGTTCTCGTTCGAGGGGTTGATGTAGTAGTGCGCTTCCGCCTCTTGCAGCGTGACGCCGGTCAGAAGGGCAGGGAGCGGACTCACGCCTTCCGCGTCCACAATTTCTGCCTGGATGACATTGGTTAAATTCGTGCTTCCCTTGACGGCTGGCGTTCCGATTTGGCTCTGCAATGAAGCTTCTTCCTGCTGCCCTGCGGTGATGAGCGCCTGCATTCCTGCAACTGACTGGGCTTCAGTTATGATTCCCGCTTTCTCAAGAGAGAGCATGTTGTCTGCGGCGACTTCATAGATTTGCTCGGCTTTGGCGGCTGGCACTTGAAGCGGATTCGCGCCCTTGAAAAGTTCCATAATAAGCACAGCCAGACCCGCGCCGATGCCAAGAGTTGCAAGCCCGGTAGTGACTGTTAGACCCGCAATGCCTATGGAAGAAGCGCCTATGGTGCTTCCGGCAGCATCCGCGATCCCTACGCCGCTGGCGGCTAGACTGACGCCGCTTCCTGCGAGTTGTACAGGGAATAGTGCGCTCATGACTAAATCGCTATGCGAAGGCCGAGATAGGGACCGCCTGATTCATTTTGCCGGATGTAGCGGTTGAGTTGGCATATCGATCCGGCTGGCGTTCCAGGGCTTCCCGGCACGCCCTGACTCGACTCCGATCCAAACACCGGGCTTTGATTGGTTATGGACAGATTCGGCGCGGCGGCGCTTGGTGCCTGCCCCGCCGTCAACACGCTTTGAACGGTCTGCATGATCGTCTGCTTTTTATAGGCGGAGTAGGCAAGTAAAATCGCCGCTCCCCAAAGAATTATTTTCATTGGCATACCCCGTAGAGACTGCTGTGAGAACTCGGGCTTGTCCCCGTGAGAACATAGGTGGCTTCGATATTTCCGATGATCGGGCCATTGAGCACTGTGTTGGCAGGCAAGGAAACGTACTTCGGCGTTTGAGACGTTCCCGGCGCGTTCGCCGTCCAGTTGAGTACTCCAAATCCCGCCGCCGTGTAAGGGTTTGAAAAGCTTCCAATGTCAACATCAAAAGCGCCCTGATTTGTGCCTATCCGCTGCTCGATAAAGACGCTGAGGGACGGCGAGGTTCCCGAAAGAGAGTAGACATCAAGATAAAATGAGCAATTGCTAAAAACGCCTCCGAAAGCCTCTAGCTGAACAGTGACCGTCGTATCCCCGCTCAAAGACCGGCCCGCATCGCTGAAGCTATACGGGCTGGCTGTGATGGGTATTTCACCAAGATTGCGCGGAAATTGGATAGTTGCAGGTTGGATCACATCTCCGCCGCCGAGCACTCCGATCACGCCCGGAAATCCCGCGCCATCTGCTTGACAGCTTTGAGCATTGGTGCTCACGGCATAGATGTCCGCCGTATCCGGCGAGCCGCTTTGTTGCGAAGTTCCTGATATCACAATCGCCACTTCGGAGGCGGCGAGCGCGGGCACAAGAACAGTGGTTTGGGAGTTCTGGCCTACGCTGAGCGATCCCGGCGCAACCGGACTTACGATGTAGCTATTCGTCCATAGAGCGGGCGATTGATTGTTTGCATAGTACCCTGCGATGTTCGGGGTGGCGGCGATATACGCGCCCATCTGGAAGGCATGGGCATTGGACGGATTGTTGTTGCGCACGGAGACGCAGAGGTTTGAATCCGCCTTGGTAGGAAACAAGAGATAGGCATTTTGAATGCCTCCAACTCCCGCCTGTCCCCACGCGACGCCTTGCGCAATTTGATAGTACGGCCCCTTCCCTTTCACAGGGATATCGGTTTGGGCAAATGCTCCGGCACACGATAAGATGACAAGTGCGACAAGTAAGATTCGTTTCAAGCCAGCCCTCCCGGAAACTCGAAATCAGCCACGCAATTATTCCCTGACCCGGTGCCGAGCAATGGCCCGATCCAGGATAACTTTTGAATGCCATCGGCAGATGTGATTTCAAGTCCGCCGCCTGCCTGAAGCGTTTGGTCGTCGGTTGCAAGAATCAACGTCTGCGGCCCCTGCACCTGCACGTAAAACACGGTCCATTGCTTGAAATTTGCAATCGACTGGATTGAAGCCTTCCCGCTCGAATCGGTTTGTTGAAAAGTTTTTATCATCGGAGTAGCCGCGTCGCTCCCCACAAAATCAAGATGAGAATTCCAGCCGCAATCATGACCGGAAGCCCAACGGAGGGTGTGGGGCCGTTACCGGCTATCTGGTCATGTTGCGGCTGAACCGTCGAGCCTTGGACGGGATCAAGGCTCAATTCTTCAATCGGCAAATCGTCGGCTGGGTTCAGGTCAAGCATACTTTTGGTAGAGCAAAATTCCGGCCCCTGCCGCCATCAGCCCGTAATCAATCGGGATTGGAACGTACTGCTGCAAGCCGGTCAGAAACCCGCTGGTACCGAGGAAGGGCGCAGCGGAGACATCACCGCCGCTGAATCCCGCGCCGATAAAATCGGACAGGAAGATTACGACTCCCGCGCCGAATATGATCCAGCCAAGGGTTTTCAAAGCACGCCCTTTTCGTAGAGCGCGAGGCCCGCGCCGCCCGCGACGAGAAGCAGACAAACCGTGGGCGTCAGGATTCCCGCCAGACTTGCGGTCGTTGGACTGTTGGAAGAGGCGGTGGTATTGCTCCACAGATAAAAGCCCGCGCCTACGACGATCATTGCGATTGCGATTTTCATGGATGTTTTACTCCGTTGAACACTTTAGATTCGATCCTATCGAGGCGTTCTTTGTGCGTTCCCACGCGCTCAAACAGCTTTCCGAAGGCAAAAATCATGGCTCCTATTTGCACGCCGACGAGCAAGATCACCCCAAAAATCGGGTCCGTCATTTTGTGGCCGCCGATCCCGGCGAGGGAAGAAAATGAGCCACGATAACCGAAACGGCGGCGAACAACGCGCCGATAGTCGGATGCTTCGAAATCTCAGATTGTATGGGGCCTGCGATAGCGGTCAAACCCGCTCCGATAGCAGCTAAAATAGACGGCAGATATTTCATGTGTTTGTTCTCCTAAAGAATCGGAACTATTTCAATCAAAAGCCAGGTCATAGCGATGAGCGCCGCGCCCACCAAAATATAAGTTCCCGCCGTTCCAAGCCCATTCAAAAACGCATTTAGCCCCGTGGCCTGCGAGGGATCGAACCCGGATGACGTGAGAGCGTTGGTTACATCGCTGTTGGCGGTTGCGGCTGCGGTTGTTGCGTCGGTCCCCGCTTGCGTCAGTGCGCTGGTTTCGCTTGAGATTAAATCGCTTTTCTGCCCCGGCCCTACGTAGCCAAGCGCGTTATAAAACGGATCGGTGATGCTTGACCATGATCCGATGTCGCTCCATACGGAGGCTTGCGCCGCGCCGTCAAACGGATTCAGCAATGACCCGAGCGCATCGGCATAGCTCGGGACCGAGAAGCCTCCCATCACTCGCCTCCGTACTGCGCTTGAAGTTCGGACAATGTGGTATCGGGCGTGACCCCAAGCTGCGAGGCCACATTGTTTGCCCAGGCGTCCGCGTTGTCTCCGCCCGTATAAAGTTGCGCGACTTGGGAGATCGTCATGTCCGGCGAATAGATGGATGATTGCCCGGTCAGCATAAGGTCTATCTGGTTGTAGAGCGCGTTCCACCCGTCATCAGCCGACGCGAAGATCGTTTTGCCTTGGTTTGATCCGACTCCGACTCCGGCTCCCGCTATTTCAAGGTCTCCCGGATTGTTTGCTTGGCTTGGCAACGAGCCTCCTACAAAAAAGCCCTCCGCCGTGGCAATGGCAGTAGCCAAGGCGGAGGTTAGAGAGGAGGAAGCGTTCGGGCCAGATGAGGACCCTGAGTCCGATGCCGAATTTGGGCTTGAAGTGTTCATGTATTCGCCAACCAAAATGAGCACACCAAGAAATACCGCAATCCCGATCACGGCCATGCTAAACCTTTTTCAAGAGCACAATTCCGCCGATAATCAAGGCTCCGATAAGAAGCAGTGGCATGAATTGTGACATCGAGCTTGCGAGGCCTTCCGCCGTAGCAAGCGTATTTGAGGCTTGCGGTGTTAATCCCTTGCTGGCAAGGGTTACGTCTCCAATTCCCGAGCCGATGCCCAACGCCGCGTTTCCAACCCCACTGAGAATGCTGCCGAGGCTCGACAGAAGGCTGCTGCTTGAACTCGAAGTTGTGGGCGATCCGGTTGTTTCAGGGAAGGGCATAGTTCCGGTGTCGATCCCGGTCATTCCGATACCATCTAACGCTTCATCCATTCCGGTCACTCCTAAACTTCCGACATTGTCGCCTACGGGCAGGGCGTCAAGTGCGCCTGTTAATCCGGTGAAATCGGTGGTTGCCATATCGGTTCCTGGAAATACAAGGTCTGCCGTAAAATTTGGTGATGATCCCATTTTGTTTCACTTGTTGCTGACTGGCTGATGTCTAAACGGTAGCCACTCGCTCTGAAGGACACGCTTCAAAGGAGCGGCGTCAGGCTTTTCGTAGTCTCCTACGCCGCAGTCAGCAAGCTCTCCGCGTGGTTACGCTGCCAACCCCTGCGGCTTGCCGCGCACTTCCTGACACACGAAGAGCGAAGCTTGGCCCGCAGCGCCCGCCACGTCCGAAGCAAGATAGAAATCCACGTTGCCGGTCGGTCCTGCGGTCAACTGCGTGGCGTCAAACATCTCGAACAACGCCCCGTGTTTGCAGAAGTCGATGAGCGCATAACCCGTATCAGGCAGAATTGCATAAGCCTGACGCGAGGCTTCTTTGATCGTCTGATAATCGCGGAAGAGCCGCACGGCATTGTTGGTTCCCCGGTAGACCGTGATGTTCTGGAAGATTGAATCGGTCAGGGAAGAGTAGGCATTGTTGCCGCTCGAAACCGTTGTGGCCTTGATCCCGGTCTTCATCAGAATCGAACGAATCTGGTAGCCAGTCGGGATGTTGTACTGGCGGCTCTGCGTCGCGCCGGAGACGATATCGCCGGACACGTTCTCTTTGTAATAGCGCCAGACGCGGCCCGGAATGAAGCCTTGAAACGCCTGCGATCCGCCTTGCGCGAAGATGCCGCTCACGCGGACCTCCGGGCTTCCCGTCGCGCTTCCGAAGGCGCTGAAGGTCGATGCTGTGGTCTGACCGGAGAAGAGCGACTTGTCATCGGCAAAGTAGACGTTCATCACCAGCGAGTCATAGTTGGGCGCGTCAAGCAGGTAGCCGAATTGCTGCATCAGGCCAACTTTTTCGGGCGGGAAAATGATGCTCAGGATGAACTCGAAGTCGTTGGTCGCGCTCGCGGCGGTCGAAAGCGCAGCCGCGCTTGACCCGTTCACCACGTAATTCACGAATGGGTTTGAGCTGGAATAGTTCTTGTTCAACTGGTAGATGTCAGGCCCGCGCAAATTGAAAAAGTCTTCCGTCTTGGCTCGCGGGCGGTGATATCCCTGAATGTCCACCAAGTTGATGATGGACCACGGCGCGTCGGCAAGAACGGCGGTTGGGTTTCCTGAAGCGGCGTTAGTCACGCGGCCCCGGAAATGCAGCTTCAACCCATACAGAAACCGATTCGAGGGGATGATGCCGCCTTGCGTCGGCAAGGTGGCTGGCGCGTTCGCGGTAAACGGAATCGAGGAAATTGTTTCCTCGCGGTCAAGCGTGACGAGACGCAGAATCTTTCTATTTGCGCCTTTATTCGTTGTGCTGGTTGTGTTTGCCATACAGTTCATACCTCTTCCTTTTCTTCAGCGTTGGATTGTTCGGTTAAGTTAAGAGCTTGCCGTTCCGGTCGTGACGGTTGTCGACGCGGATTTATTGATAAACCCAGCGACCAGCATCCTGCCGACTTCGACGCCCACGAAAACGGCGAGAAGCCCAAGAGTCAATTCCCAAAAATCTCCCATACTGCACCTCGAAAGTTAAAGTGTGCTTCTGATCACAATCCTACCGGCGTCAACAGGTAGTTCTCGACGACCACCATTAGAATCCCGGTGGCTACTCCAATCGCCAAGAGCATCATGAACGCCTTTATGTTTTTGACTTCGAGTTCGTCGGCCATCGCTACCTCTTTTTGTAAAATAGACCGTGCTTGACGATCTTGGGCTTACTTGCTTCTTCAGCTTTGCGGGCGGCCTCTTCAGCCTCTCGCTTGGCCTTCTCCGCTTCTTCGCGCGTTTGAGTTTCCTCGCGCTCTTCTTTCCGAAGATCCTTGATGCACTCGCGGAAAATCTTCTTCAGTTGCTTTTCCTGCTCAGGGGTTAGAAGGTCCGCTTCGACAACTTCTTCTCCCGGCGCTCGCTCTTCAGGCATAAGCTTCTAGCTCCCGCGTGTCATGAATGTTCCGGAACCAAGAGACCGGGTCTTTTGAAATCCAGTAAATGCCCGCGCTGTCGTCCCAGTGCACATATTCGTGCGGGGCAAGCTCGGCGGCTACCGCGGCCACGTCCGGCCCGCAACGCTCGGCGATCACTTTCAGGTCCGTCTCCTGATTGGTGCGGAATATGTACCAATCAGTTGCAAGAGACCTGCAGATCATGGCGGCATCGCTTGGCCGGTGCATGGTTTGGATCAGGTGAACATTCTTCGCGTCCGCCATCCTCACGATGCGGTCAAGCTTGGGATGCGCGTGTCCCGGTGATTGAACTTGGCTCGCTTCATCCACCAGCAAGACGTACTCGCCGCGAACCCATAACTCATCCGCTACCGCCTCAAACTCTTCCCACGGACTTTCTTCGGCCCGGTAGATCACCAGATCAGACTCTTCGAGCCGCGCGGCAAAATCGTTCACTTCTGAAACCACTTCTTCAGGCCACGCGCAAAACTGACCGTTGATATCGAAGATGGCGATAGGGATTTCCTTCTCTTCCGCCAGAACAAAAGCGAGAGTCGATTTCCCTTGCTGCCGTCTTCCGAATACCAGAGCGTTCATTTCGTCTCTGCCGCTGCCTTGGCCGCTGCTTCCGCCTTCGACTTCAGGTCTTTCACTTCCGCGACGACATCGGCATAAGCCTTCCCGCTCGCGTGTTCGACAACGGTTTCAAGCGTCTCGATTCTGGCTTCGAGAATTTTCAGATACTTCGCAAATTCGATCATTGTTCGACTCCTTGAGGTTCGACTTCAAATTCACTGACCGGGCTGTGATCCGCGCCGTTGGGTTTGGCGGTTTCTTCGGCTTGCGCTTTTTCTTTCAGCTTTGCGGCAATAGCCGAGCACGCGGCCACCTTCGCTTGCGTGATGGAGATGAGCAGAAGGGCCAAGCCGATTTCATCGCCATACTTCGACAGCAAACCCGGCGCATACTTGCCGAGCACTTTCTGCGTGGGCGGCGTGAGAAGGTCAATCTCCTGCTTTTGAAAACAGAAAATGCGCGACGCGATTTCGGGCGGAACTTTATAGACCTTGGCAAATATCCGCGCTTCCAGGCCGCCGATTACGGCATAGAGTGCGCCCACGGTTTCAGGACTGACAAATTCTTGAGGGGGGACGGTCTCTCCGGCTTGAGGGGGTTGAAAGCCGAGATCACGCGCCGTCTCGGGCCGATGGAGAATTTCTCTCCAAGCTTCCTGTGTCGCCTCAGAAAGCTTTGACCATTGCGGCGTGCCATCGTCCCCCAACCTTAAAGTCAGCGAGTGACGGCTGGGCGAAGCCTTGGAACTGGCGCGGACCTTAAACCCTTTCGGTCTAGGGGAGGGAGACGCTTTTGGTTCTTGATCCGCGCCAATGTTCGCTTTCACACGACGAGCTTGCCTGAAGCGGGTTACAACATGCAACCTCGCCAGACCTGCATCTTGCCCCGATCAGACCCCTATCAGCCTTCACCTTGGGGGTATCAGACCCCTATCCGGTCGAATCCGAGCAGTTTCATCTTTTTATTTTTTGCTTGACAAGCAACTATACATTATGTATAGTTGCTTTATTGAGGATAGCGACCAACGCCAGCGGCGCTCATCACGCCGCAAGGAGACATGCAATGAATTATGGATATTACGAAGCAAGAAAAAAGTTTGACGCCGATTGGAATGAAAAAATCCGTCAACTGGCAAATGAAGGAGTTCAGCACGCTCAAGAATCCGTCGAGCGTATGAACAACGAGCCGCCATCTCCTGCCACACTCGAATTGATGCGCATGGATGCAGACGCATTCGACGAAGCGTATGTTGAGCGATGGAAACATCTGCTTTAGTCTCCGACGCGCGTCAATCTCCGCGTTCGCGGAGCGTGCGGGTGATACCCGCCTGGCGAGTACGCAAGCTCGTCCTCACGAACCCCATGCACAATATCCTAAAACTTCGATCTTCTCTCAAGCTCACTCAAGTTCAAGCTGCGCGCTTGATCGGCGTTACGGCTAACACCTGGGCGCGCTGGGAGCGAGGTGAAGTCACGCCAAGTTCTACTGCTATAAAACTTATCGAGATGTTGCCCGTTCTTGCCTTTATAGACGTTCAAAAAACTACAGTTTTGTGAACAGATTTTCGCCAGCGAAACGGCTATTGATAAGCAAGGACTTACAGACGGACTTTGAGAGAGGTTTTTTGAACAGGCCAGATTTGCGTTTGGAGAGAGGTTTTGATATCTTGGCGCGGTTCGGCCTCTGAGCTTCACTCCTGGCCTATCCTGTAAGCGCGTGGAGGGGTTTTATGCCATCGTATGATCCTGCGGTTATCGTTAAGTTCGCGGAGAAGCTGTACGATGATGCCCAATGGATTACATTTGTACACGCATTTATCGGCTTCTTCATCGGTGCCGCTATAGGCATCACAATTTCATTAAGCCTTCCGCCCGGCCCCTCTATAACCCTTCCCTTTTCCCTTGTTTTAGGTTTGCTTGGTTGTGCTATAGGAGCCATTCATGGATATAGGAAGGGGTTCGATCTTCGGCTGAAGGCTCAGACGGCTCTCTGCCAGCTTCAAATCGAGAGCCATCTGAAGGACATGCTTCAACAGATCACGCGGACCGACTCTTCAGTTTGTTGATGATGGTTGCCGGAGAGACGCCGAGGGACGTTGCCGCCTCCCGCACTGTTTTACCATGAACCTTGACTAAATTCCACACGTCATCTTTCGAGACGCATGAAGTAGGGCGTCCGAGTCGCTTCCCGCTCGCTCTCGCTGACCGGAGGCCTGCCCGGACTCGCTCTCCAATCAGGGAGCGTTCCAGTTCCGCGACTGCTGCGATCACCGTGAACACCATTTTCCCCATCGGTGTTGACGTATCGATGTTCTCTGTGAGGCTGATGAAGTCTACACCCTCATCCCTGAACTTTTCGAGAGCCTGAAGCAGGTGAGTCACGCTGCGGGCGAAGCGATCAAACTTCCAGACGACCACAGCCTCAAATTTTCCGCGCCATGCTTCATTCATCATCCGGTCAAGCTCAGGGCGCGAGCGCGAGGCGCCGCTCATGCCCTCATCGACAAACTCTTCATAGACGACCCATTGCCGCCGTGCGCAAAACTCCCTCAATTCCCGCAACTGCATGTCCGCGTTCTGATCCTCGGTTGATACGCGGGCATAGATGGCGACTTTCATTTCTCCTCCGTGACTTCAATCACCGATGGCTCTTCAAGCTCGCACTCAGAGGCAATGAGCATGGCCTTGGCGATAGCATCGGTTCGGTTTTCGGCCTCAACGGTCTGTTCTACTCCGATCACTAAAATCGCGCATCGGTCACTGATCACCACATGGAATTTTGTTGACATTGCTGCCTCCATTTTTCTTTCGCTTCCACTCGAAGGCGGTTGACGCATTCGAGGAAAAAGGGCTGAGCCTCATCCGCCGTTTTGAACGCTTGCCGGTGAACTGAGCCAGCAACGTCTCGATAACGGACAAGGCTCTTGCCTTGGTACGCGCTCCATTCAATAGTTCCGCGCGTGATAGCGTCGGTTCCTGGAAGCAGGGCTTCAGCCATTCTTAAACTCCCACATAAGAATAAGGCTCTGCATTTTTTCGGCGCATTTTTCGATGTCTTTAATAGCCGTTGCACAGTCACAACTACAATCCTGTCTTTTTGGATGGCAGTCTTTTTCGAGGATGTTTTCATGAACAAAAATCAGATCGCTGCTTAGACAGTCGATCTCTAACCAACTTTTTTTAATTTTCTCCATTACTTCCGTCTTTATGCTTTTCATTGGTTTTTTCCTCTCTTTAGCGACACTTTCAGTTCGTCTCCCTTGATGGTTCGCGCGATGCTAATGACCGAGCCTGGCAGCAGTCCCCGCGACTGCATTTCGAGAATCGAATGCAGGTCTTGAAGAGCGGCCTTGAGAGCTTCCAGCCTTTCGATTTGCTCTTTCGGCGGACCCGGCACGCCCACGATCCGCATTTGCCTTTTTTCGTCGTCTTCCATTATGCCCTCCGTCTCCGGTGATTTTTCTCTTGATCCATTCGAGGGGCAGCATGTACTCGCCCCGCGCCCGGACGCGCACGATCAGCGCCAGCGTGTCCGGTCTCTGATCGACAATCGAGCAGTCCGCGCCCTCGAACGGCCCATCTGTGATTTCGTATCTGTAATGTCGGCCCGGCATAAAGTCCCTCACAAAAAGAAGTGTGTGAACACGATGCGTAAAACGCTGCATACTACCCGGATAGCCGGGTAAATCTCCCTGTGCACGTTCAGCATGGTTTCCTCCTTTCCCGCTCCCAGTATTCAGCGACGATCCAATCGGAATGCGTCTCGCAGGCGTTGAAAACCTCCTGCTCGCAGTAGGCGATAGAGCGCACGCGGTCTCCCTTGAACTTCGCCTTCCATCTTTGCAGCGAAAGCTCAACGCCGATTCTCACCGCCCACTCCGGTATCTCCGCCTCGATCCAGGCCTCCATTTTCGCCATGTCAAGGCAGTTGAGCCGCTGGTGGCCGGTGGCCGGTGATTCGATCCAAAGTTTTTCAATTTCGGTAAAAAGAGTCGCGGTCATCTCAATCCCCCACCACTTTGAATTTGTCGCGGTTGATCTTGGCGATTCCCTGCTCCGCCTTGCGCTCCATCAGCCGGAACGCTTCCTGAAGCTTTTCCGGCGTCGGGTGCCAGTAGGTGATCGAATGACCGAGGCACCATTCGGCCAGCGCGTAGTTGTCGGTGGCCTCAAGCATCCGGGTGTAGAAGGTGTGTCGGAGATCGTGCCAGCGGAAATGAAAGCCGACTTTCGGGCGGAGGCGCTTTAGAAACTTGTCCGGGTCCTGAAGCGACTTCGCTTTGAAGGTGAACAGAAGCGCGCTTGGATCGCCGTCCTGAAATTGAGAGAGCGCACCCGAGAGGCGCCGCGTCATAGGGATCGTGCGCGTCTCAGAATCGCGCGGATCATCTTCACCCTTCTTCAGCACGTTGAAGGTGAGCGTGTTGCGCTCGAAGTCGATGGACGAGCGTTTGAGCAAGCCAATGTTCTTCGCGCGGAGTCCGGCGTCGCGTGCGAGAAGAAGCTTGGTGCGCTGGTACGGCGTCACGCTATCAAAAACCTTTTTCATCTGCTCGTAGGAAAGGCAGACGCCGGGAGACTTGCGGATGCGGCGCACGCGGATGAGTTCGACCGGGTTCACCGGCAGAAGAAAATGGGTGGTAGCCCAACGGAAAAACTTCTTGAGGATGGAATACTCTTTGCCGAGGGTCGAAGCCATGACCTTGGTGCGCCGGTCTCCGATGTAAGCCTGCACATCGAGCGAGGTGAGCGAGGTGATGGTGCGGCCTTCGAAGTGGGTGATGAAAGGCAGAAATATGGACCGCTGGTAGGAGGTCCGGGTGATGGGCGCAATATTCAGCGCGTTGATGTACGTCTGGCAGATGTCGGACAGCTTTTCCTGCGAGCGGTCGATACGCTCCGAAATTGAACGCCGGTAGGTGTGCCGTTCGATCTCTTCCTTAAACTTCTCCGCTTGCTCGCGGGTTTCGAATGATCGAAATTGCTTCTCTCCACGATCCCGCCAGATGACCCTGAAGAGATTCCTATGGTTCTCGATTGAAGCCATTGATTTTCCCTCTCCGTTAAGGATTGGGGGACACACTTGTCCCCCATTGGGGGACAGCCCCCTTTGCTTAAATCGGCGGTAAGTTATTGATGGGATGAGTGAAACTGATGGGCCTGGGTAGCACGGAACTACCGAGCATCGTGAACGGGGGACGCGACTGTCCCCCACTACTTGAAGGAAAGCCAATAAAAATGCGGGTAAGAAGCTGGTGGGCCTGGGTAGAATTGAACTACCGACCTCACCCTTATCAGGGGTGCGCTCTAGCCAACTGAGCTACAGGCCCAAACGGCGCAAGCAAGCAGGCTCAAGAGGGCCTTCTACCCGCTTGGCGCGTTCTATTAGTATAGGCAAGGCACTCAAATTCGCGCAAGCTTAAATCCGCGCCAGCCGTTGTCTATGACGCCATAAGTCAGCGGCGGCTGCTGGCCGCGCGGGTTTCAATAGTAAAGATCGGCGGCCAGAGGCCGCCGCTACGGCAAGCAACCAACCTGATTTATGTTGCCGTCCCGCCGGTACCCGACTCCTGGAAGCCCATGCCTCCGGCGGGCACGAGCAATCCGCCATCCACCATCACCGCGGAACCCGTCATGAACGAGGCGGCGTCGCTGGCAAGGAACGCAATGACGCGCGCGACCTCCTCCGCTTTGCCCATTCTTCCCAATGCGTGGAGCTTGTCGCAGGCTGCCAGCACCCTTTCCGGATGCGGGTCCAGGCTCGCGGCCCAGCGGAGCATCGGCGTGTCAATAGCGCCCGGTAAAACACAATTGGCGCGGATCTTCTGTTGGGCGTAGTCGAGCGCAATCGAACGCGTAAGCCCCAGCAGGCCGTGCTTACTCACCACGTAATGAGCCGAATTGCGTTGCGCCGACACCGATTGCACCGATCCGGTGATGACGATGGCCCCGCCACCGCGCTTGATCATTTCGGGTATAGCGAACTTTGAGACCAGGAAGGCGCTCTTGAGGTTCACATTCAACACCTCATCCCACTCGGCCTCGCTGACGGTGGTGACGCTGCCGTAGCGTTGAATTCCGGCGTTGTTCACAACGATATCAATGCCCCCGAACTGAGCAACAATTTTGGGGATCATTTGTTCTACTTCGGCGGCCTGACTGAGATCGGCCTGGAAATAGGCGGCGGATGATCCTGAAATGCCCTTCACCGTTGTCTCACCAGCTGCGCGATCACGATCAACCACGGCGACAGCCGCGCCCCCAGCGGCGAATTCGAGCGCGCAGGCTTGGCCAATCCCAGACCCACCGCCCGTAATCACAGCAACCTTGCCCTTGAATTGCATGAATTGTCCTTCCACTCTTTTATGCGATGCGGTTGAAGCCATTTTAGCCGGTGGATATGGCGTAGCAGACGAATGATGGCGGCGCTTGGGTGCGAGGAAAACTTCGCTGCGGCGTGAAGCATTCCATGCGCGCCTCACCCTTCACTTTTTACTGTGCGGGCGACTGATTGTATTTTGCGAGATCTACTTTTTTCCACTCGCCCTTAATAATTTTCGCGCGGATAGCTTGCGCATTGACCCCTTGCATTGCTTGCTGGTAGCTAAAGATGGCTTCCTGCATGCACGTCGTGCATATCGCCGCGTGTTTATCGGGCCGCGTGAAGCAATCGAGCAGGCATGCGTGACCAAGTTCTTCGCCGCAAGGGCAATAACAAGGCTGCTGATAAAGTATAGGCCGAATCTGCGCTGCAAAGTAATAGGCGCTTTCCGCGGAGGCGCTGCTTGCAAATTGAGCCCAGGGCAGCACTTGCGGCAACGGTCCGCGCGGCGGATGAGCATGGTAGGGTGGGATATGTGGCACTGCCGGATGCGCCTTTGGAGGCAGCGCGTAGTCTGCCGTTATGCGCGTAAGTCCGAAGCAGAATGCACAAGATAGAATCAATGCGAAAGCCCTGCCGCCTGCTCGCTTCCTTCTAGTTGTCAATGGGGTCAAGGTTTGCCTGAGATCCTTCCTCCGCAGCCCAAGTTTAACATAGCACCGCTGGCTAGAGCGGTTGATTAGCCAACCCTTTCGAAGGCAAGATGCACCTGCCGGTTTTTTACCAACAGTCTGGGTTGTGCGCGGTGCAGACCGGCCGATCTTGCCCGTAATACATGGTTTTGATCCGGGCAGCGGAAATGCCGTGGCTTATGATGCCGCTGGAACGGCGGCGCTAGGATGTTTCCTGCACCTCATCATGTGGGTTGAAACCAGGTGAGAGCCACCGTATGATTATCTGTTCGTCGAGGGTGAAATTCTCCGGCTTATACCCGGTACCTTGACCAGGAGGAGGGTTCAAGACATGGGAGTCAACGCATTCGCGGCATACCAGCAGATCGCA
>DASZAA010000081.1:0-8803 GCA_035945615.1 Terriglobia bacterium | reverse complement strand
GCTGCCTACAATAATCTCGCCGACTTGCTGGCGAAGCAGGGCAACATTGACGCCGCCATCGATCAGCTTCAAAAGACCGTAACCCTGAAGGCAGACCTGGCCCAGGCGCACTATAATCTTGGCCTCTTGTTATTGCAAAAGGGTGAAAAGGGCAAAGGCGAGGAAGAGATGCAGAAAGCTTCGGCGCTCGGATACCACCGGCAGACTGCGGCGCAGTAAGTGCGTCTTTTGTAGCGGCGGCCTCTGGCCGCCGGTTTTCAAATAATAAAGATCGGCGGCCGAAGTTAGTAAGACGCTGCCGCTACAACTTCTTGCGGAGTGGCTTATAGTGCGATGGAATTTGGCCTTCGCCCTCGCGGACCACGACTACCTGATTAGCGGATAAATGCGCCAGCTTATCAACCTTACCGCCGGGCCAGCGGATTTCAATCGAGTCGACCTTTTCGCGGGCGCCAAGCCCGAAATGGAGACGCATGTCGCACGATGACATATACGCGCAGCCGGTGCGTACGCGGTCATACTGGATCAAATCACCCGCCGTTACCTTCACCAGAGCGCCCACTCCGTCGCGATTGCTCTTGGTGCCCACCGTCTTCACCTGCAGCCAATTACCGGCGTGGCTTCCGCCATCATTGTGTAGTAAAGCAGGGTAATCGTCGATGCAGATGATGGCTGCGTCCAAAGCGCCGTCGTTGTCATAGTCGCAGCAAGCCCCGCCCCGTCCCGCAAGGAACAGTTTGTCCAAGCCCACATCAGCCGTTACCTCGCGGAACTTAAGGTTGCGCAAATTCTGAAAGAGTTGAGGGCGCTGCCGGTAGGGCGCGTGCATCTTGCCGCCTAGCGCCTCGATATAGATGTGGCCCTCGACGCAGAAAATATCCTTCCAGCCGTCGTTGTCGTAATCCATGAAGAACGTGGACCAGCCGAGATATGGAATGGTGGGAACGCCCACGCCCGAGGGGTACGAAATGTCGTCAAACACGCCTTTGCCCTCGTTGTGGAACAGGGCGAAATTGTCGTCAGCGAAGGTAGTGATGAACAGGTCCATCCAGCCGTCGTTATCGATATCGCCGATGGCAAGGCCCATGTTGGATTGCACGTGCCCATCGCTGTTGTAGGCGATTCCCGCAAGCACGCCTATTTCCTCGAAGGTTCCATCCCCTTTGTTGCGGTAGAAATAGTTGGGCACTGAATCGTTCATCACCAAAATATCGGCGCGCCCGTCGCCGTCGATATCTTCAAATCCCACGCTGAAGCCGTAGCGAAGTGCTGTATCCTTGACACCCGCTTTATCCGTAACGTCAGTAAACGTTCCGTCGCCGTTATTGTGGTAAAGAGTATCGGGCGCTCCTTTGAGGCCAAGCGGCCCGCAGGCGGTCACGGGCACGCCCTCAAATGTGCAGTGTAGTTGCGGAGGATTTTTTAGGTCGAGATCAATATAACCAGAGACATAGAGATCGAGTAATCCGTCGTTATCATAATCGCCAAAGGCCGCGCCGCCGCTCCAGATGTTGTCTCCAGCCAAGCCCGCTTTTGATGTTACGTCCGTAAACGTTCCATCGCCATTGTTGCGATAAAGGATGTTGAGGCCGTAATTGTAGACAAACAGGTCGACAAATCCGTCGTTGTTATAATCAGCCGCGACTGCTCCGCAACCCCAGCCTTTGCCCTCAACGCCTGCTTGTTGGGTGACATCCGAAAATGTTCCGTCGCCATTGTTGCGGAAGAGATAATTCCGCGGTCGCGGGCCGCTGAAAGACGAATTCAGCATGGCTTCAAGGGTAGACCCATTGACGATGTAAAGGTCCACGTAGCCGTCGTTATTGTAATCAAACCAGACGCAGCCCGTGCCATTCACTTCCAGGATCGATTGCTTATTCTTTCCCCCGCAGACGATTAGCGGTGTTATGCCCGCCTCTGCTGCTACATTTCTAAAAGTGATTCGCGGGGCGGCTGAGCCGGGCGGCATGACCGGATCAAGCGGGCTGGACATGCCCTTGCGCGCGAAGGCTCCGAGCGCGGCAAACCCACGCAAGAATTCCCGCCGTTGAAATTTCAATATTGGCCTCCCGCAGCTGTTGTATCGCGGTTCTGTTACAGGTCGACAGCCTCGCAGGCCCGCCGCCGCTACAAATCGCCCTTACCGGAGCGCAGAAGCCGCCGGGGAAGGGCTGAAGCTTCGCGGCGCTTCGGCGCCGCGCTGGGCGATTTCGCGGACGTGGAGCTTTTGAAACTCCGCTTCCGCTTGAGTAGCTTTTTGGCGCTCGCCCAAGCGCACGTAGGCTTGCATCAAATTGAAATAGAGATCGGAATCCTGCGGCTCGACCGCAATCGCTTGATTCAGCTCGGAAACCGCTTCGGGAAGGCGTCCGAGCCGGATCAGATTTTGCCCAATGCCACGCAGTGCCAACAGGTCTTTCGGATCGAGCGCCTTGGCTTTGGTAAAAGTGGCGGCAGCCGCCTCGTACTGCCCATTTCTGGACTCAATATCTCCCAGCAGATTGTAGGCATAGACCAGCGTAGGGTCCATGTCAATCGCCTTCTCCGCGTAGGGCCGCGCTTTTTGGTAAAAGCCCAGGTTGGCAAGCTGCTGGCCCACTTCGTAAACCGCGTGCGGTGCGCTCGGAAAATCATGCGCCGTATTCTGGGCAGCGGTCAGTGCATCCTGATAATCATTCTCTTCCTGATAGGCTTCAATGAGCAGATAGCGCAGGCCCTCGTTTGCGGGCTGCAGCTTGATCGCTTCGGTGAGGCAGGGAATGGCATCGCTAACGTAATGCCCCATAAGATATTGCTCTCCCAGCAGAGCCAGCACGCGCGCGTCTCCGGGCGAGGCTTGGTTCGCGGCCCGGAGGCGCTCGATGGCATCCTGATTCCGGTTCTGCTCCACGTAAAGGACGCCGAGCAAGCTATTCACTTCGAGGGAATTTGACTGCAACGCCAGAGCCCTTTGCAGCCGGGTCTGAGCCTCCTGAGTCTGTCCCATCCGAAGTAAAGTCAGCCCCAGATTATAATTCGCCTCAAACGATTCTGGCGCCAGTTTTATGGATTGCTCCAGCGGTTCGACCGCCGCGGCATAAAGCCCGCCTTTGCCGAGCAGAACGCCCACAGAATCCAGTATTTCCGGGTCGGGAGGGGATTGCTTCATGAGCGATGCGCGCAAATCCATCGCTTGATCCGTGTTATGACTCTGAATCGCCTCGCCAAGTTGGAGAAGCTGGCGGATGGCCGTCTGGTCCACGTGCTTCAGCCGGGTTGCCGCGGCGAATTCTTCCTGCGCCTGCGCGGCACGGTGCTCCCGCTGATCAATGTGCCCCAGTTGGTAGTAGAGCGAGCCATCCCAGGGCGTTTCCTCGAGAGCGGCCTCGATCCTGACGCGCGCCTTTCCCAATTCGCCCTTGTCCAGATAAGCCTGGCCGAGGCGTTGGTTGGTGTCATAGATCGCGGGACCCAGCTGTAGAACGTCCTCGTAATATTCAATGGATTGATCTAGATGGCCCAGAGACGCCGCAGCGCGCGCGAGAAAGTAGCACGTATAGGGATTCTTTGGATCAAGGCGGTGAGCGTCTTCAAACTCAGCCTGAGCCTCGTTCCAGCGGTCGAGTTTCCACAGCGCATAGCCGAGGTAGTGATGAAAGCTCGCTTGACCAGGTGCGAGCTTGATTGCCGATCTCAGCAGGGAAACTGCCTCCGAATACCGGCTTTGCTTAATCAGAATTGCCGCTCGATCGAAAAGTTTCTGTGCCGCCGGGCTTTCCTGATTCGCGCTTGCGGGCAGACTTTTTTCTGGTTGTTCGGCCTGAGGCGTGGGTGAACTCCGGCTCCAGGGTGAAACGGCAAGGATGGCAACCCCCAGCATGGTGAAAATTCGCCGCCATCGATAGTGCATCGTAGAAACAGTCTAGACCAGTCACGGCCAGACTGACAATACGATCAATCTGTGATGGGTGATTTGTGGTTGATGATTTAAAACCGGGAACTTAATCCATCGGGAGTTCCCGCGGCTGTGCCGGGGTGGCAGTAGAAGTTTGACAGTTTCGGGAGTCGGCACTGAAATGCCCCTCAAGCATGATTTTTGCAGTGCGTGAAGGTAACGGCTAGGCCCCTACAAGCTCTGGCCGCCGGCCTTTACTACTAAAAACCGGCGGCCAGAGGCCGCCGCTACAACTCACCAAATCACCCATCGTCATGGGCCGATGACTTTGCGGTACTGCTGCTCGAAGAAGTTATCAGTCATGCCGGCGATGTAGTCACAGGCCACTTGGGCGGGTTCATGTTGGGCTTTGGCCGAATAGAAGGGGGGCAGCGAGCGGGGATGGAGGAGGTAATGCTTGAAGAGCCGCCCGATGCGGCGCGTAATGGCCTGATGCTCTGAAGCAATGCTCGGATGATTGTAGAGGTGGGCCTGCAGAAAGCTCTTGATCCTGCGATTCTCAGCGGACACACCAGGGCCGAACGCGGCCAGGCGCGAGTTAAGCCGGCGGATGCCTCCGACCGAGCGCACCCGCGATGCGCGCAGCCGGGCGTGGGTGGATTGAATAAGGTCGGTGACCAAATGGTCTGCGAGCTTACGCAGTGCCTCGTTGAAGAGCAGCTTCTCCTGCGCCTGCGGCCGCCGTTTTTCAGCCTTTCGATAGAGGCGGTCGAAGAGCGGCAGGCCGTCGCGGATCGCGTTGAGGGCAACCAGGCGCGATTCGTATCCGTCGTCGAGGTCGGCGCAATTGTAGGCGATTTCATCAGCGCAATCGATCAACTGGGCTTCGAGAGGAGGACGTAGGCCGAGCAGATATCCGGCGAGATCGGGGTGATCGACGGGGTCATAATCGCGCGAGTGCTTTAGGATGCCCTCGCGGACTTCAAACGTCAGGTTCAGCCCGGGAAACGCGGCGTACTTCTGCTCAAACTCCTCGACGATGCGCAGCGCGTGCAGGTTGTGCTCAAACCGTCCGTGGTAGGGGCGCATCACCCGGTCGAGCGCCCGTTCGCCCACATGGCCAAAGGGTGGATGGCCGATGTCATGAACTAAGGCCAGAGCCTCGGTGAGATCGGAGTTTAGGCCAAGGCCCCGCGCCGTCGTGCGGCTGATCTGAGCGACTTCAAGCGTATGCGTGAGGCGCGTGCGGAAGTGGTCGGAATAACGGCGCGTGAAAACTTGCGTTTTGTTTTCGAGGCGGCGGAAAGCGCGCGAATGCACAATGCGGTCGCGGTCGCGCTCGTAATCGTTGCGATAAGGATGAGCCGGTTCCGCGTAGCGCCGCCCGCGCGACTGCTCAACCGTCTGCGCGTAAGGCGCAAGCGCGAAATCGCGATTGGAGCGCGTGGCTTTGCCCATGCGGGGAATATAGCACAAGGATCTGCATCGTCTGAAGGATGAGTGTGACAATCGCGGCTGCGGGGCGTCCACCAGCCAAGCCGCTGCTACGGCATCGGGTGTCACTTAATGATGTAATCCTTGGTAGAAAAGGTTCCCCCTCCTAAAAACCGTCTCGTTTGTCTCATTTATCGCAAAATTCTCAAAGACGAGGGCTACAATAAGCAGGTGGATTTTGGGGAGTAGTTAAGTCCTTGTGGTGCAAATTCTCGGAACGAACCCAAGAAGTTATTTGGAATCAACGTTTCTAATAATTAGGGCAAGTTTAAGAGGGTTGGACCTTCAGGTCCGACAGTCTCCCTTGGTCATCAAAGAGGACCTTCAGGCTCTGAAGCTTCAGCGGCTAAAGCCGCCTCTGAGAGCGGCCAAGTTCTGGCGGAGCTGAAGCTCTGCCTCCCCGGATAGAAACGCACTGAATTTACGGAACGAACCCAAGAACTTGTTTAGAATCAATGTTTCTAATGGAAACCGTCTCATTTGTCTCAAAGTGAGGAGCGCATAGAAGAATTCTAGCGTAGAGTTCTGCGTGTAGAACTCCGGGGTTGCTGCCGTACCAGCACATTAACTGAGTCTAATGATGACCGTCTGCATAATCCTCTCGAGTCCGTGCCGTGCTCTGCCGATAGTCCTCATGGTTGGCGCGGGGGACAGCGGTTTATAGAACCGCAATATTAATATGAGACTTTTGATTGCAGAAGACGACCCCGTTTCCCGGCGAATGCTCGACGCCATGTGCCGGTCGTGGGGTTACGAAGTCACCGCCGTCGAAGATGGCAAGGCCGCGCTGGAAATCCTGCTGAGCGATAACGCGCCGTCGCTGGTTATTCTCGACTGGATGATGCCGGAGATCGATGGGCTCGAAGTTCTCAAACAGGTCCGTGCGCGAGCGCCGGAGAAGCCCTCGTACATTATCGTGCTGACGGCCCGCGCGAAGAAGGACGATATCGTCCGCGCGCTCGATGCTGAAGCAGATGATTACGTGATTAAGCCTTTTGATTATCATGAGTTACGGGCGCGCATCCGCGTGGGCGCCCGCGTGGTGGGACTGCAGGCGGCGCTCGGCGAACGCGTGGCGGAGCTTGAAAAAGCTCTATCGCGGGTGAAAAGTTTACAGGGTCTTTTGCCGATGTGTTCTTATTGCAAGCGGATTCGTAACGACCGCAACTACTGGCAGCAGGTGGAAAGCTATATCGCCGAGCGTTCGGAAGCGGAATTTACGCACGGTGTATGCCCCCATTGCTATGAGACGATTGTGAAGCCTGAGCTTGACTTGTTGCGCGAAGTCTAACCTGTGTTATTCATATTTGGGGGTCAACCGCAGTGGCGTCCGCCGCGGAGTCATCCGCTGAAAAAATGGATCATCAGATGAACTCATGCAGGCGGTGGCTCGCGCGTTCGCTTAGAACCGGAGGAGTGCCGGTTGTGGGCATTGCTTTCTGGCTAAGTGGAAGCCTAGTCTTCGCGGCGCCGCCCGCTTCGGCCGCCCATGTCATTTGGCTTCAAGCGGTGCATCCGCTCTCCTCGCTGTGGCTGATTATACTGCTCGGGCTGGTGATCCTGGCGCTGGCGGCGAGGCTGCTTACTCTGGGGTCTAAAGAGCACGAATACGCGGAGTTCGTCCGCCGCGCGATGCAGAGGGATTCGCAACACGAGAGACGGTATCGCGAGCTGCTGGATAACGCGAGCGATATTGTTTATACCCATGACCTCGATGGCAATCTGATTACATGGAGCAAAGCGGGCGAAATCATTACCGGATATACGCAGCGCGACGTGTTTCAGAAGAATATTGCCGATCTCGCGGCTCCAGAACAGCGAGAGAGTGTCCGCGCGTGGGTGCGGCAGGTTTCCGAGGGCCGGGGACCCGTTACGTTTGAGCTTGTGGTTCTCAACAGAAGCGGTTCTCCTGTGACGCTTGATGTGAGCACGCGGGCCATCACGCACGATGGGCATCCGGCGGGCATCCTCGGATTCGCGCGCAACATCACTGCGCGCAAACGCGCCGAGGAAGCGTTGCGGCAGAGCGAGTTGCGCCTGCGCGCCGTGGTGACTAATGTCCCTGTGATCCTCTTTGCCGTGGACCGCGCCGGCCTGTTCACGCTTTGCGAAGGCAAGGGTCTGGAGGCGCTGGGGCTCAAGCCCGGGTCGCTTACGGGGCGTTCGATTCACGACCTGGACCGTTTTCTTCCTGGCATCGGCAGCACTTTCTCGCGGGGAATTTCCGGCGAAAGCTTTACAGCCACGCACGAAGCAGGCGGCTTGATTTACGAAGGCCAGGTGACGCCGGTGCGCGACAGCCGGGGAGAAGTAACCGGCCTGATTGGAATTGCCACGGAAGTGACCGAACGGAAGAAGGCGGAAGAGGCGATGGAAAAAGCGCGCAAGGCCGCTGAGGCCGCGTCGCGGGCGAAGAGCGAATTCCTCGCCAACATGAGCCACGAGATTCGCACACCGATGAACGGCATCCTCGGCATGACCGATCTGGCCCTCGATACGGAACTCACGGCGGAACAGCGCGAATATCTGGAAACCGTCAAGCTCTCCGGCGACGCGCTGATGACTGTGATCAATGACGTCCTCGACTTTTCCAAGATCGAAGCGGGAAAGTTGGATTTTGAAGAAATCGAGTTTAATTTGCGTGACTTGCTTGATACCACGCTCAAGCCTTTTGTCATCAAGGGGCGGCAGAAGGGGCTCAAAGTTTATTGCAATATTCAACCCAATGTCCCGGTGGAGTTGCTAGGCGATTCCGGCCGCCTGCGCCAGGTCCTGACCAACCTGGTGGGGAACGCGATCAAGTTTACCGCGCAAGGGTCGGTGAAAGTTGGTGTGGAGGCCGAAGTGGTGGATGGTAAGGAGGCACTGCTTCGTTTCGAGGTAGCGGATACTGGCATTGGCATTCCTCAGGAGAAGCAGAGCGCCATTTTCGAGGCTTTTGCGCAGGTAGACGGCTCAACGACGCGCAAATACGGCGGCACAGGACTCGGGCTGACGATTACCAAAAGGATTGTGGAAATGATGGGCGGCGCGATGGGCGTGGAAAGCGAGCTGGACCGGGGAAGCAATTTCTATTTTACCCTTGCTTTCCCACTGCCGCACGAGGCGGCGCCGGCGTCCGCGTCGTCCCGGATGGAAAGCTCTGGAAGCGCGGTCAATGAATCCGCGCACGATCTGGTCTATACCGCCAGGCCTGAGTCTAAGGGCCGGACGATAAAAATTTTGCTGGTGGAAGACCACCCTGCCAATCAGAAGCTGGCGCGTTTTCTCTTGGAGAAATACGGCTATAGAGTAGAAGCCGCGAATGACGGCATGGAGGCGATTGCCGCGCTGCAGAGGGAAGCGCCCGACCCGTTTGACCTGGTGCTGATGGATATTCAGATGCCGAGAATGGATGGCTTTGAAGCCACGGCCATGATCCGGCGGATCCAGAAG
>DASZAA010000080.1:0-2044 GCA_035945615.1 Terriglobia bacterium | reverse complement strand
GGGTCAAACTTCGTCAGCGATCCCAAGGTGCTGGCCGAAGACACGACGTTTGACGCTAACGACCTCTCCACTTCTCCAAACGCCCGCCGCGTCCGCTGGGAACAGCTCATGAAACAATACAAAGGCCAGATCGATGTTGAGCTGGGCAAGCGGTTCCTCGCGGACCACTATGACACCTATGAAAAGAAAGAGCAGGCTGGAGTCCGCACCCTTTGCGGACACGGCGATCTGACGCCTTACCGCGACAAGGCCTTTGACACCAGACCCTACGACCCGATGGGCGCGATCCAAGGCAAGGTGACGGACAGCCGCATGACCGGCGAAATGCGCTTCGCCGCGCGCCGCGGACATCCGTGCGGCGGCGACTTCCGGGTGGCGCCCTTTCTGAAGACTCACCCTGAGTTCGCTTGGCAGTCGCCACTGTTGCGCGATATGATCGCCGGACCTTGGACGGACTTCAAGACCGACGATCAAGCGTGAGGCGCGCTGTCATCCCAGCGGTCCCCATCCTCACGCCCGCCCCTCTTCGTCCTTACCGGGCCGCAAGCTTCTTCGCAAAGTCCAGCAGAAAGGCGCGATCGGTTTCCACCATCCGGTCGAGCAAGCCCCTCATCTTAATCAGGAAACGGGCTTCGGCTCCAGTGCTGCCCTCTGCCTCGGCCAGCTCTTCCAACGTCTTGCGCTCCGTGAGGTGGGGCAGGAGAGGCGCACTGTCTCCAGAATAGAACAAGCGGTAGAGAGGCATATCCAGCGCAGCCGCAAACCGCTCCAACGTTTCGAGCGACGGCACTGTGTGCCCGTGCTCGACGCGCGAGATGTAGCAGCGCAGCAGGCCGCTGCTTTTCTCAATGTCGCCCTGCGAAAGGCCCTTCTGTTCCCGCAACCGTTTGATTCGTTCACCAATTAGCATGTTCGTTGACTCCTTTTTAACCAAATCAAGCTTGAGCATTAGCTCGCTAGGTAACTGTCGCCTGAATACCGGCTTTCATGAATGGCGCAGGGGTACTGGTACTCAGGTACTAACTGAGCAGTTAATAGTCGAAGAGGGTGCTACCGCGCAATACTTGGCGGGGATGAAATCTAATGGCTAGATAACTAGCCTATTACCGGAAGGCCTTTGAGGGGATATTGAGTTTAACATTTGGAAAGAGCAGAGGCAGCTTCAATGCCGCTCCGAAAGGTAAGCGCACCAGAAAGCCAGGGTAGCCACAGTCAACTCGCAATTTGAGTTAGCCACAGGTTCGTCCGCAAGCAAAGACCCGTGATTGGAAAAACGCCAACCGGGGCTGTCACTGTGGTCGTCGCGGCAGCGTCGGGGACAGGCTGCCGCTCCGCCATGCTACAACATTTTCAATCTCACATCGGCATCAAGCGCGAGCCGGGGCTATTCGGCGGCTTTTCCGCCGATAGCGTGGAATCCGATCTAACGAGCTCGGCGAGCGCCATCGACAAATCATCGATTTGTTTCTCTAGCCGTTCGAATGCTTCGATTATGCGCTGCGGCTGCTTCTGGCCGATTTCGTTTTCTAGGGCGAGAGCGGACTGGGCCGCGGCCCCTCCTGAGAACGCTCCGAGCGCGCTCCCTAAGGTGCGGAGCGACCGTTTTAATCTCTCTTGGTCGTTTTCCGCGATGGCCGCACGCATGTTTGCAAGCTCCGCCGGGGTCGCTTTGAGAAAAATTCCCGCCATCTCGCAAAGAAGCTTCCGGTTGCCGCCCAGCCGCGCGATCGATTCATCGAGGTCAAAGACGGGGAGGCGCGCCGCCGGCGGTGCGCTCACCATGCGCGTGCGCCATCCCGTGAAACTCTCAATAGTAGCAATGATCTCACTCCGGCGCACAGGCTTCGAGATGTACCCGTCCATACCCGCCTTCAGGCAGCGTTCTTTATCGCCCTTCATGGCGTGGGCCGTCATGGCGACCACGGGCACGCGCTTGCCGCTGCCCTTCTGGATCCGCCGGATCATGGCCGTGGCTTCAAAGCCATCCATTCTCGGCATCTGAATATCCATCAGCACCAGGTCAAACGGGTCGGGCGCTTCCCTC
>DASZAA010000079.1:0-3494 GCA_035945615.1 Terriglobia bacterium | reverse complement strand
GGAGCATCCCGAGGTCGAGCGGCTGGGCTATCCGGGGGTTGAGGAGGTCAAGCGGATGGTGGCCGAGCGCAAGATCACCGACATGGTGGCCGCTGCCCACCTCGCCCACGTTGGCCGCGTAATCAAGGACCGCGCCAAGGGTATTATGGTGTCCAAGTGGATTCCCCCGGACGTGCAGCGGCACATCGGCTTTGAGCCTGCCTCGACGCCCCAGGAAGCCTTGGGATTGGCCTTGGCCGCGTCAGGGCCGGGTTCCAGCGTGGTTGTCCTCCGGCAAGGCGGGCATGTGCTTCCGCTGGTCGCGGGGGCAAGCGCAAGTGTGCAATCCTCTTAGGGTAAAACGCCACCGCGAACCAATATATGTAATTGATAATAAACGAGTTTAATATTTATTGGGTCCGGATGGGGACGTCCATTTCGCGGAAGACGAGGGAGTCAAAAATAGCGAGCACTTCTTTGCGGTAATCGACCATGCGCTGCACCGCCGCCTGATACCACGGGTCGCTCATCGCCAGCCGCTGCCAGCGTTCGAGTACTTCAGGGGGAACGTCGATATCGGCGCGAAGCTTCTGCAGCGGATGGCCGCGCAAAAAAAGGCCGTAAAAGAATGCCGCTTCGTGTCGAGGTTCAGTAAGCGGAGTTTCCGACGTCAACGTGAGCATGAAAGCTGCAACTCTAAATTAGAATGCCCGCGAGGCATTGCCTCAGAATCACCAAATCTATACGACTCATGCCGCTCCCGTTCGGGGCAGGAACAGCGCCTTAAATCCAGTACAAAACAATATGGTAAACCCTTTGTCAAGCGCCGGCGCGTCCCTTTATGGCATGGCTCGCCAGCATCCAACCGGATTCTGTAGCGGCGGGCAAAGTCTGTAAGGGGCTGCCGATCCTTACTATTAAAATCCGGCGGCCAGAGGCCGCCGCTACAGCGACTTATGGCGCTCTGTATAAATTATAAGCTTAAGGGCCACGGCGCCGGGATGGCGAGCATCATGAGCAGTGCGCCGAGGAGCGCCAAGTTCTTCATAAAATTGACCCTTTCGCCCATCCTGGCGACAGGATCCTCGACCTTCCAGAACGCGTGCATCGCGGGCGTGACGCCGAGCAAAAAGATAATCAGAAGAATGATCCCGATAACCGGATCGAAGCCTAAGAGTAGGCTCAAGCCGCCCAGGATCAAAAGCACGCCCGAGCCACCCATCGCGAGCTTGGGCGCGGGCACGCCCTTTGCCTTGACGTAGCTGCTCATGGAACCCAGGTTGGTGAAATGGTTGAACCCCCCCATAATGAAAAACCCACCGAAGATAATCCTGCCTATCAGAAATGCGATCACCATGATTAAACCTCCCTTCTACGGATTTGTTGCGGTGCGGACAGAGTCCGCACTGCTTTTAGCCTGGATTACTCTTAAAGTTAGGTTTGGCGGTCAGGAAGGCACGGTTTTAACAGTGCCGATCGAGAGCGCCTTTAATTTTTGTTGCTTTGCCAGTCTAGCGGTTCGTTTTAACGAACCGCTAGACTGGCAAAGCAAATGAAAGTAGAAAACGCCCGCTCTTGGCGGGGTTGAAACCCCGCCCCCCTGGAGTCTGTGGCGCGACTGCCGGACGCTCAGTGCACCGGAACCCTCCCTTTGCGCGGGCGCATTTTCTTCATCAGGAACATCAGCGGAATCATGCCGAGGCACGTATAGGCCAGCAGCTTGAACACGTCGATGAAGGCGAGCATGGCGGACTGGCGCAGCAACTCGCCGTAGAGCAGCCCTTGCGCCTGCGCGAGCGCCCCCGCCGCGCTGGCTCCCGCCGATTGAAGCATGTGCGCCGTGCCGCTTAGCATAGATTGATAGGAGTGGTCGTAAGGCGTCAGATGGCTGACCAGAACGTCCTGGTGCATCTGAGCGCGCCGCGCCTCGATGGTGGTGACGATGGAGATGCCTACGCTACCGCCGATGTTGCGCGCGACGTTAATCAGGCCTGTGGCGTTGTTGGTCTTTTCCCTAGGGATAAAGTAAAACGCCATCACGTTAATCGGCACGAAGAGGAATCCCAGCCCGCCGCGCGAAATGCACCAGATCAGCACCAGCGTTATAAAGCTGGTAGTGAGGTTGATGTGCGAGAGTTCCGTCATGCCAATGGCGAGAATGATGAGGCCAAACACGACTAACCAGCGCGCCTCGTAACGGCCCAGCAGCCAGCCGACCAGAGGCATGGTAAACATGGTGACAATGGCGCCAGGCGAAAGCACCAGGCCGCTTAATTCGGCGGTATATCCCATGAGCGTCTGCACCAGAATGGGCAGCAAGACGGTTGTGCCATAGAGCACGACGCCGAGCGCGAACATGGTGAAAGTGGAAACGGCAAAGTTCTTGTCCTTGAGCAGCCGCAAGTCGATGATGGGTTCCGGCTGCCGCAGCTCCCAGACGACCACGCCGACCAGTCCGATTACAGCCAGGACGGTGCAGAGTATGATGAAATGCGAACTAAACCAGTCGTCGGTCTGGCCCTTGTCGAGCATGATTTGCAGGAATCCGAGGCCAAGACTCAACAGGCCAAGGCCAATGAAGTCGATCTTCAGGCCGTCCTTAAAGCCCTTGCGCAGGAGGTAAGGCGGGTCTTTGATCAGCGCCGAAGTCATGAGCAAGGCCACAATGCCGACGGGAATGTTGATGAAAAAGATCCAGCGCCAGGAATAATTGTCCGTGATCCAACCGCCCAGCGTGGGGCCGATAATCGGCGCCACCACCACGCCCATGCCGTAAAAGGCCATGGCCATGCCCTGCTGCTTCTGGTCAAAGCTTTCCACCAGAATGGCTTGCGAAACAGGCTGCAAGCCGCCTCCGCCCGCGCCCTGAATCACCCGCAGCACCACCAGCATGGGGAGCGAGGGCGCAAGGCCGCACAGGAACGAACTCACGGTGAAAATGGCGACGCAACCCATGTAAAACCGCTTGCGGCCAAAGAGCGTGGAAAACCAGCCGGTGAGTGGCAGCACGATGGCGTTTGAAACCAGGTAGGATGTGAGTACCCACGTGCTTTCGTCCACGCTGGCCGAAAGGCTACCCGCAATGTGAGGCAGCGCCACGTTGGCGATGCTGGTGTCCAGCACTTCCATGAATGTGGCCAGCATCACCGTGGAGGCGATGATCCACGGATTGATGTCCGGTTTCCATTCCGCCTTCGTGATGGCTTGTGCTTGCGTGCTCAAAGTGTTTTCCCGAATTCCCCGGCTAGCGGGTAGCTACAGAGCTATCGTTTCTCCCTGAGACTTTTGAGACAAATGAGACGGCTTGCAAGCCGCGCAGCCGCCTCCGAAAATTAGAAATGTTGATTCTAAAGGGGTCCTAGGGTTCGTTCCGCGATTTTTTATGTGTTTTTTCCATTCCTTCAGGCCATTTTCTAATCTTTGAGGTCGCTCTGTAGCGCAGACCTCCGTATTTGAGGTCTGCGGCTTCTGAATGGACAGAAAACACACAGACCACAAATACGGAGGTCTGCGCT
>DASZAA010000078.1:0-3233 GCA_035945615.1 Terriglobia bacterium | reverse complement strand
TTGACCGGGACAAGGTTCTGGAAATACTCGTATTGAACCATGAGCCGTCCGTTCTGCACCGTGGTGGGCAGGGTATCCATTCCGCGCGGAGGCGGTCCCGAAATGTACTTCCCATCGGGGGCAAACGTCCCTCCGTGGCATGGGCAATGAAAGTGGTCTTGGTCCTGCACCCAGGCCACTTCACAACCAAGATGAGGACAAACTGCGGTGAGCACCTCTACCTTGCCATTAGGGCCTTTGGTAACGTATACAACTTTTTCCGAAATCGTCTGCCGCCAGCCATCAAGGGTTTTAATTTTTATCACCTGACGAGCAGGCGCCGCGAGCGAAGTATACTGATCCATCGGACCGAGGTCTGACCAGCCGGCGCCCGTTCCTTTTGCGAAAACTGGATAAAGCGACTCGCGGACCAGCGGGATGCAAAGCAAGACGGCAACCACAGCGCCCGAAATGCTGAGCAACCAACCGATGAACCGCCTGCGGTCCGGCTGCCCGGTTGTCTCTGGGGCTAGGATCGGTGGCGGTGGATTAGGGGACGGCTCTGATTTTTCGAGGTTCGGCCCTTCACTCATCAGATCGTATTCTCCTCGTAGGGTTATGTCTCAGACATGGCGGCGCAAAATCGCGCCACGCGTTTCGCCATAAACTGCTCAATCAGTTACAAAGTAACATAGCATCGATATAAGTTTCCCCCGCCATTAAAGGTTAGCGTGGAAAGGGGACATCAATACTTCAGCACGGTATGAATCTCATATTGGCTTACTTTCCCGCGGCCTTTTAGGAATTCAAGTTCAATCAAAAAGCCCATTCCGGCCACTCGCCCGCCGAGATGCTCCACCAATCCGGCCACGGCGCAGGCCGTTCCACCCGTTGCGAGCAGGTCGTCAATAATCAAAACGTTGTTTCCCGCTTCTATTGAGTCGCGGTGAATTTCGAGGGCGTCCGCCCCGTACTCCAGTTGATAGGCCGCCTTGGCTACTTCGGCGGGTAATTTCTTTGGCTTGCGCACGGGCACAAAGCCTGCATTCAGCCGGTACGCCACCATAGGCGCGAAAATAAACCCCCGCGCTTCAATTCCAATCACGCGGTCAATTTCTTTGCCGACGTAGTGATTGGCAAGCGCGTCGACGGCGTGATGCAATCCAATAGGGTCTTTGAGCAACGTTGTAATGTCGTAAAAAAGGATGCCAGGCTTGGGGAAATCGGGAATTTCCCGCACCAAGCGCTTGAGGTCTTCCACTGTTCCTCCAGAGAGCGAATATCGCATTTTAATATGGCGAGCCGCTATATGCCAATTTGAAAACCGCGGCAGCGTTTGTCCGGCTGTTCTTCAATCTCTTTTATTTCGGTCACGCGCGCGGTGGCCGGCCCCTCGGCAAGCTTCTGCTTGAATTTTTCCAAAGACTCCAGATCTCCGATGGCATACGCTTCCACCCGGCCATCCGTCAAATTCCGAACGTACCCGCGCAGGCCCAGGCTCTTTGCTTCGCGCTCAGCAAAGAACCGGAACCCAACCCCTTGCACCCGGCCTGATATCCAGTATTTCCTAGCCAACAACAACATTGTCATCAGCTTGTATTGAGAAGGTCAGTTTTCTGCTCTAATCTAATCGCCTTTGAGGATGCGGTGCCCTTGCATGAGGTGATTTTAATGATCCTTTGTTTTCAATCATCACCAGGCTTCGTTCCGTTAATTTTATGCACTTCGCCCATTTCCTCCGCCTATTTTCCAATCTTCGGGACCTCTTTGTAGCGCAGACCGCCGCTTTTGCGGTCTGCGGCCTTTGAATGCATAAAAAACTACAAGAAGCCTAGCACATCACTCTGAGACTTTTGAGACGAATGGGACGGTCTGTGCCACCCATCCCATTACGTTCAGAGACAGTCTAAAATCCAACCGGAGTTCGCCGGGCACTGCCGAGGGACACTTACCGTTTTAGATTTGCCGGCCATTCCTCTTCCGCAAGGCCAGAAAGAATGGCCTTGCGCACGGCATCTTGATAAGCACTGATTTCAGTCGTTCCCGTGGTCGCGAGGAGGTCGTGGAAGGTAATTCTAACCTTGCCCGCGCGCATGGCCACCTTTCCTTTTGGCATCACTTTCCGGCTTCCGGAAATCGACACGGGCTGAATGGGCACGCCCGCCTTCATCGCCATGATGAAGACGCCCTTCTTAAAGGGTAATAAACGTCCATCGGTACTCCGCGTGCCTTCGGGAAAGGTTAGGAACGAGCGGCCGGCGTTGAGCGAGTCCGCAGCGTGATTGATTGCCTGAATGGACTTCTCCCGGCTCCGGCGATCCACAGGGATGAATCCCCGCAGGCGCATGGCCAGGCCGAGAATCGGCACGCGAAAGAATTCCTGCTTTCCCAGTATGAGCACTGGAGGCAAAAGCCCAATTAAGGCAGGCGGGTCGCAATTGCTTTGATGGTTTGCCATGAAGACTACTGCGCGTGTGCGCTCGATCTTCTCCAGCCCGACCACCTCAAGCCGCGCACCAGCCAAGTGGACCGTCATCGTCGCGCCAAGAACTCCGGCGCGATAAATCAAATCGGTGTTCCCGCTCAGAAGCGTGTAAACAAGCAGCGGCGCGCCCACCACAAAAATATAAAGCAGCGCAAAGCAGACGACACAGGCGGATCGAATCATCGGCCACTCGCGCCTCCCGCCATGCTCGATTCGCGGCCTGTAAGCCAATCATTGCGAAGCGCGATTTCTTCAGGCGTTGCGTCTGTCATTTCCTCGATGTGGTAGTTGGTTTCGCGCCGCGAGCCAAGGCTAAACTTCAAAGTTATATTTTTTGATCCTCGCATCACCTGTAACTTCACATGCTGGCCGGGCTTCACTCCTTCGAGGCGCTGCGGCAAAACGTAGAGTTTCTGGCCGTCAGCCGCCACCAGGATATCTCCTGTTTCAATGCCTGCCCTCGCCGCGTCGCTCGATGCTTCAACTGTAGCCACGCGCATGGTTCCATCGAAATCCTGAGCTGCCTCGAAGCCCCAATCGGGCGTGAGCGAAGGCTCGACATCCAATTTTAGCCCCGCGTAACCCAGATATTTCTGGTAGTCAAGTTCTTCTGTTCCATCGACGTCGCTGGCGAAAAATGATCGTACCCAAACAGGGGGCGGGCCGAGCGAGCCAATGATCATTTTGAGGTCAGCATCGGTAAAAGTCTTTCCATGCTCTGCAAAGTCCACGTTTAGCCGCCGCATAAGATCATCCAGACTATGCGAGT
>DASZAA010000077.1:0-1834 GCA_035945615.1 Terriglobia bacterium | reverse complement strand
AACCTACCACGAGCGGCACATCCAAATTAAGCCCAGCGATCCCACGCCCTATTATTGGGTTGGCGTCATCGACTATTGGATCGCCTTCCGCACAAACGCGCAATTGCGCTCCGATTACAATCTGAAGGCTAAAAAGCCTATAAGGGAACTCGACCCGCTCCCGCCGGCCGTCCGTAACGATTTTATTACGCAAGCAGGCCCTGTTGTCGACGATGGCATGCAGAATCTCCAGCATGCGATTCAGCTGAATCCTGACTACGCCAACGCCATGGCCTATCTCAACCTCCTGCTCCGCGAAAAGGCCGACATGGAAACCGACCCCACCGCGCGTCAGGCCGACGAAAAGCAGGCCGACGACCTCCTCGAAAAGGTCAAGGAAATCAACCAAAAGCAAATGACCGCCCCTCCCAACTCGGGCGTCTCCCAATAGCAGCGCTGCGTAGAATCCCGCACGTTCGCCAAACCATCGCCGTCCGAAAAAATAAACCATCAGTACAAGCGCCACCACGAAAATCGCCAGCGGCAGTCGCGTCGAAAACGCGCTGACGCCGAACACTTCGTAGCTCGCTGCAACGAGCCAGTAATGCAGCGACGGCTTTTCCAGATAACGGATCCCGTCGATGTGCAGGATCACCCAGTTGTGGCTTTGCAGCATTTCGCGCGCGGCTTCGGCGTGGCCCGCGTCCGAACTATCGAGCAGCGGCGGCCAGCCTGACGTTCCCACGTAGATGGTGATGGAAAGCGCGAGCAGGATGAGAATGGAAACGCGGCGATTCATTCGAGGAATTCATTATCGTCGAATTGCAGGAGCGGGGAAAGCCCGCAGGCGCAGAAAAGGCGAAAAAAAGGGGAGTCGCAAAAGGGCTTATACTGGACACACCTGTCAGTGTAGTTGTCGAAAGAGTTAACTGCGAAAATCCGCACCCTTAAACACCAAAGGGTGCGGCACCCACGTCGAAGCCAAGTGAGTAAGTCACTGTTCGCGAAATGGCGCGGCGGTATCATCGGTCCGGCGCTGCTAATGTCACGAAGGGAAAACGTGCCGCGAAAGGTGCGCCGCCCGGCGTGCAAACTCCCCGCCGAGAATCAGGAGCGACCCTGTCAAAAGCAGGACCAAGGAACCGGGCTCGGGAGTAGTGACAGGCGCGCCCGCGGCGAAGGAGCCGGACGATCCGTTCTCGAGCGTGAACCCCGACGAGCTGAGGCCTCCTGCGGGAAAGATGATGGCGTCGGCAGAGCCATAGCTCATGCTCGATAGCCCTGAGGCCAAGTTCACAAACAGGACGTCGCCAAAGCCATCATCGAATGCGAATTGAAACGGTTCGGAACCTGTTAGGTCAACTCCAAAGAAATTCAGCCCCGCGACACCGTTCGCATCAATGGATGAGGAGATGGCCTCGTCCGTTGCTGTGTCCACTAGAAATGATCCGTTAAAGACTTCTGAACCGAACGAGCTGCTGAACGTGAGATTGTTGAGCGTAATTTGCACGTCGCTGGCTTGCGCCGGGCGGGCGGCTATAAGCAAGCCCACTGAGAACAATATCGCCGCGGTTGCCCACCGAATGGAATAGTACCGTAACATGACATTCCTCCTGAGATTCGCTAAGTCACAACCATTGTTGTTTTTCTGGGGCGAGGGGCGGGCACCGCTGCTTGCCGGTTCCCGCATTCCCGCCGCCAGACTTTCTACACTTAAGCTTTTGCCTCAACCATGGTCCTCACCATCCGCGCACACTTAGAGCGTGGAGCAAGAAAGTGGCGCAACTTGGAACGGTGAAGTAATGGTAACCGGACCAATGCTCACGCTTGTAAAAATTAGATGGATGTTGGTCAG
>DASZAA010000076.1:0-1549 GCA_035945615.1 Terriglobia bacterium | reverse complement strand
CATGCCCGGCTGGGGCGGGCCGAGCGCGCCGAGCATCTGCAATCCAAAAACTGGATTCATGAATTTGGCCACGTAGAGCGGATCGGCCACCTGGCCTTCCGCCGGGTTCCAGATTTCCGGCACATCCCAGTCGATGGCGGCGCCGGCGGTGACGGGCCACGCAACCGAACCACTGGTCATCGAGTGCGCGCGCGCCTCATCCCAGAGCGTTGTGCAGCGGATGGATTTTGCAAACCAGAACCAGTCACCGGCATTCTTGCCTGCGACGCGCGAAGAAAGGTTGGTGTAGATTCCGTGCTGCGCGGGCAAACATCCGGTAACAATCGTGGTGTGGGATGGATAAGTGAGCGTCGGATAAACGCCTTCCACGGCTTCCGCAAAGCTTCCCTTGCTCTTCAGGCGCAGCAGATTGGGAATCTGTGCGCCCGCCGGAGGGCGAAGGTAGGGGTCGGGCCTCATGCCGTCCACCGAAATCACGAGCACGTGACGTGCGCTGCGCGCCTGCGGAGCCGCAGCGGCGCGTTGTGCAAACCAGGCGGCAACGGCGATGAGGCACGCCGCGCTCATCAATCTGGCAAATTCAATTCTCTCTTGATGGGCGTATTTCCTTCGCGCGCACGTGGTGGTTTCGAGTGACACATTTCCTCCGGCAGATTCCGTCCAAAACGGGTGCTGCTATCCGCGCGTGGTGCGCAAATCGCGGCCATCCATCTCTTTGGGCTGTTCGGCGCCCATCACGCCAAGCAGTGTCGGCGCCACGTCCGCCAGCGCGCCCCCCTGCCGCAGGTTAACAGATTTGCCTTTTTCAGAGATCAAAATGAACGGGACGGGATTGGTGGTGTGAGCGGTGTGCGGGCCGCCGGTGAGCGGGTCCACCATCATCTCGGCGTTGCCGTGGTCCGCCGTGATAAGCATCACGCCGTTCTTTGCGCGCACCGCCTGATAGATTTCAGCAAGGCACGCGTCAACCGTTTCCACTGCCTTGACGGCCGCCTCAAGGCTTCCGGTGTGTCCAACCATATCAGCGTTGGCGAAATTAATGATGTAAAGATCGAAGTCACCTTGATGGACCGCTTTGACCACGGTATCTCGAATGCCGGGGGCGCTCATTTCAGGCTTCAAATCGTAAGTAGCCACTTTTTGCGATGGAACCAGAATGCGCTCCTCGCCTGGATAAGCTTTCTCCACGCCCCCGTTGAAGAAGTAAGTCACGTGCGCGTATTTTTCCGTCTCGGCCACGCGCAGATTGCGCAGGTTCATCTCGCCTAGCAATTCGGCCAGAATGTGCATCAATTCCTGCGGCGCAAAGACGTAGGGCAACGTAAACGTCCGGTCATAGCGGGTCATGCAGAGGTAATTCAGCTTGTCAGGAAAATTACGGCGGTCAAACGTGTTGAGGTCAGGCTGAGTCAAGGCGCGTGTAGTCTGGCGGGCGCGATCGGCGCGATAATTGAAAAACATCACGGCGTCGCCCGGCCGGATTTTAGCCACTGGCTGGCCGTCCTCTTGAGCGAGCACAATGGGCGGCATGAATTCATCGGTAATGCCC
>DASZAA010000075.1:0-12605 GCA_035945615.1 Terriglobia bacterium | reverse complement strand
CAAACATCAGTGGAGCTTACGACTTGACGTGATCAATCTCACCGATAAAGTCGCGCTCTACAATTGGCTGTCCACCTTCAGCGGCACGCATTACGTGACGCCGCGAACGGTTACGGCTACGCTTGGCTTCCATTTCTGACGATTTCCCCCTGAGGGTGGTAGCCACGGTCCGTGCATTCCTGACCGTGAGTTTTTATGAAGCAAGGCCACGGTCAAATGTGGAACGATTGACCGTGGCCATTTTTCTTCTGACACTTGGAACCTACTCGTGTCTCAACGCGGTCAACGGATCAACCCGAGTCGCGCGGCGCGCGGGAACATAGCAAGCCAGCAGAGCGACGGCGGCCAAGATCAGCGAGACTGAGATAAACGTGGCCGGGTCAGTGGGCTTTACACCATAGAGCTGCTTTGCGAGGAGCCGGGTGGTGAAGGTCGCGGCAATCACTCCGGCTGCGACGCCGAGCACCGCCAGAGTCATGCCCTGGCGGACCACCCGGAGCAAAACGTCGCGGCCTTGCGCCCCCAGCGCCATGCGGATTCCAATCTCGTGGGTGCGCTGGCTGACGGAGTAGGAAATCACGCCGTAAATGCCGATAGCGGCCAGTGACAAAGCCAGCGTGGCGAAAATCACCATTAGCAGCATGGTGAATTGCTGGCCCGCAAGCGATGAGCGCACCAAATCGTCTATGCTCTCACCGCCTTCCACCGCCACGTCCGCGTCAATCGAATGAACCGCGCGCTTGGCGGCGGCAAGAATGCTGAGCGGCGCGGCGGACGTTCGCACCACGATGTGGGCATCAAACACACCGGCCGCCTTGTAAAGCTCATCCGGGATTTGCGCTGCGGGCATGTAAAAGGCATCGTTAATCTTCCAGTCGCTGTTTTGCGCGGGTCCCCAATGCTTGATATGACGGGCGATGCCCACAATCTCGCGTGGGGCGTCGGCGCCTGGGAATGGAATGATAATGTGCTGTCCGATGGGGTCCTCATGCGGGAATAGGATGCGCGCCATCGCGTCATCGATCACGACTACCTTCGGCGCGCTCAGCGTATCCTGATCGGTGAAGAAGCGTCCGCGCAGCAGGCTGATGCCCATCGCGCGCAGGTAGCCCGGCGTGGTGAGATAAAACATTGCCGTGGGCATATTCTGCTCCAGCGGTTTGGGATGCTCCTCAATATAAAGGGTGACTTCGCTGTCGCCGCTCATGGGCATGTCGTCCGTGGCGCCGGCGGCTTCGACGCCGGGAGTGGCGCGAAGCTTGTCGAGCATATTCTTATAGAACGCCCTGCTATTGGCTCCGATCGAATAGCGGGCGGTGGGTAGCGAAATATAGAAGACCAGCGCCCCGCTCATATCATAGCCCGTGTTCACATGGCTCAGACGTACGATGGTCTCGATCGTCAGTCCCGCGCCAATGAGCAGCACCAGCGCCAGCGCTAACTCCGCCACCACCAGTCCGTTTTGCAGGCGATGGCGCCCGCCGGTCGAGCCGCGTCCTCCTTCCTTCAGTGCGTTGTTCAATTCTGGCCTGGCCGAGTGCAGCGCCGGCGCGAGTCCAAACAGAATGCCTGTGAACACCGAAGCGCACACCGTAAACAGAAGCACACGAAGATCCATGCCCACGTTTTCCGCGCGGGGCAGCTCGCCCGGTATGTAAGCCAGCAGCAGCTTGGTTCCGGCGAAAGCGAGCAGAACTCCAAGCGCGCCGCCCGCGAGGCCGAGGATCACGCTTTCGGTGAGCAGTTGCCGCATCACGCGCCGCCAGCCCGCGCCCAGCGCGCTGCGGATCGCCATTTCTTTCTGCCGGGCGGCCGCGCGGCCTAGAAGCAAATTGGCCACGTTGACGCAGGCAATCAGAAGCACAAAGCACACCGCGCCCAGCAGCAAATAAAGTGTCGATTGTACGTTCCGGAACAGATAGCGGTGCATCGCCACCACCGCGATCCCATTATTGGCGTTGGTCTTCGGATACTCCCGGGCCAGCCGCCGCGCGATGTTGGTCATATCCGCCTGGGCTGCGCCTTCGGTGATATCGCGCTTGAGGCGGCCCACCACGCGCATTCCCGGGTGGTTGTCGCGGTGGTTCGTCCAAAGCCGCTGATAGATGCCAATGGGCACGTAAGCGTCGCACTGCGAAGAGAACCAGAATGCCTTGGGAAGCACACCGATAATCGTGTAGACCTGGTCGCCCATCGTCACGGACTTGCCAACAACGCCTGACATGCCTCCAAAGTGCTTCCGCCAGAAGCTATAGCTCAAAACCACCGTGGGGGCGGCGCCGATATGGTCATCTGCGCTAGTAAACCCACGGCCCAGCGCCGGGGGAACTCCCAGCGTCTTAAAAAAGTCTGCTGAGACCATCAAAGTGGAGACTACTTCGGCCCCGCTTGCCTGGGAAAGGTTGAATTCGTCTCCTCGAAACGCCGCCATACTCGAGAACGAGCGGTTTTGCCGCTGCCAATCAAGAAAATCGGGGTAAGAAACCGACATGGATTGGAAATCGCGCGAGGTTTCCGCAAGGATCATCACCCGGCTTGGTTGCGGATAAGGCAATGGGCTGAGAAGCACGCCGTTCACCACGCTGAAGATGGCCGTCGTTGCGCCTATGCCGAGCGCAAGCGTAATCACCGCTACCGCCGTGAAACCGGGATGCTTCGCCAGCATTCGTAGGCCGAATTTAAGGTCTTGGATGAGAGTGCCCATCGAAATTCTCCCGTAGAAGCGTTATTTGCAGATCCCGCAGCTGGCGGAAAAAGCGCCTTCGTCTCTTCTTAGCCGGCAGGGGCATGGTGCCCGAAAAGGTCACGCCCATTCATACGATAGCGACACCGTATAAGTTCCCATTACAGCCTCATTCGCCAACTCAACCGCAAAAGAGAAATTGCTTGCTGTAGCAGCTTAAAATTAAGTTCGAGGGAGCCACTTTCGGGGCGGGGTTAGCTGAGAGAGGTCAAGAGATGCAACCGACGAGCGCCTTTTATCTGCTCAACTTGTGTGGTTGACGGGTTCTGCTGCGAGCCGGGGACTTGGCCGCCCGCACGTGCCTTGGGCAGGGCGCGCCTCATCGCTGCCGAAGTGTAATCGTATTCGTGTTGTATGGCCAACCGGAGTCAACGTTTATTCAAGGTACTAGCGGCCTGCTCATTCTCTGGGGCTGGAGATGTTCAGATCCGAGACCCGAGTGGTCAATTCGCTCGGTAGCCAAGCTCCCGGTGTGGTGATTTGCAGCTCTGCTTTCTGCCTAATGTCATCTGAGGCGCTGCCAACCATGATGTCGTATGCGCCCGCCTTCACTGCGAACCGATGGGTGGACATATCCCAGGCAGCGAGCTGCTCGATGGGTAGCGGAAAAGTGACCGTCTTCGTTTCACCCGGCTTGAGGCGGACGCGATCGAAGCCCTCGAGTTGTTCCTCCGGCTGCCACTCCCCAATCCCAGGGCCGTGAACATAGAGTTGCGCAACTTCGTCGCCGGCGCGCTTTCCGGTGTTTTGGACATCCACCTTAACCGTCACCATTCCGTTGGCGGGTTTATGGCTGCTCGAGAGGGAAAGATTGCTGTAGGAAAATGTAGTGTAGCTAAGACCTTGGCCGAAGGCGTATTCAGGCTTGCCACGCAAGTACATATAGGTGAAACCTTTGGCGATGTCGTACTGGCTGCGCGGCGGCAATTGCATCTCCGAGGCATAAACGGTATAGGGGAGTCTTCCGGCGGGGTTATATTTGCCAAACAGCACATCGGCAATGGCAGTGCCTCCTTCTTCGCCGTCCCAGAACATATCGAGCAGGGCGGGCGTGTCAATGGAGCGCCTGAAAAAGGGCGATGGAGATGGCGCCATGCCCGGACGGGCGAGAGGAAGGGTAATTGGGCCGCCATTCATAAGCACAATCACGCTGTTGGGATTGGCGGAAGTCACCGCCCGCACTAACTGCAATTGGACAGCGGGCAGGTCGAGGCTCGTCCGGTCAACGCCCTCGCGCTCGGTGGTCTGGTTAGTGCCCACGAACAGGATCGCCACATCCGCCTTTTTGGCGGCGTCCACCGCCTCGGCCACGCTTTGCTGTGGGTTATCGGTCTCAAGGATGCCGCTACCACGCGCATAAAGCACCTGCACAGACGTTCCAACGGCATTCCTGATGCCGTCAAGCGGCTTGACGAATTTGGAATATTGGCCAGTGTAGTTGGGTCCCGTCTGCGCGTAGTCTGCAAAGGGGCCGATGACGGCAATTGTCTTCAGCTTGTCAGGATCGAGCGGCAAGAAGTGATTTCTATTGGTGAGCAGCACAATCGACTCGCGAGCCATGCGAAGTGCGAGCTCGCGATGAGCAGGGGAGTCAATGTCGGAAGCAGGAATCTCGCTGTAGGGAACCATGCCGGGCGGATCGAATTCGCCCAGGCGAAAGCGAACCGTAAGCACTCGCCGTAGCGCCTTGTCGAGATCGGCCTCGGTAAGATATCCCTCTTTCACCGCCTGAGGTAGGACTTCAGCGTAGGCGCCATTATCAAGATCAGTCCCGGCGAGCACAGTTTTCGCCGCCGCCTCGGCCAGTGTCTTGTAAATCCGGGTATCAGTAACGAGAGAGTTTACGGAGCCGCTGTCAGGCACCAGGATGTCACGGAAGCCCCACTGGCCGCGTAAGATATTGACCAGCAGCCACTTGTTCATGGCGTTTGGGACGCCGTTAACCTCGTTATACGACGACATGATAGAGATAGACTTGCCAGCCATAATTCCGGCTTTGAACTGTGGCGTATAGTAATCCTGCACCATGGCTGCGTCGACTTGGGCGGAGAGGATGTGGCGGTCAATTTCCTGGTCGTAAACGGTGTAGTGCTTCACCGTGGCGCCAAGTTCGAGGTATTTGGGATTGTTCCCCTGCGTGCCTTTCACGTAAGCAACCGTCATGCGCGCGGCGAGGATTGGGTCCTCGCCGAAGGTTTCCCACACGCGGCCCCAGTGCGGATCACGGACCATATTGATAACCGGCGAACGGTAGATAAGTCCATTATGGGCATAACGTTTGCCGTCCGGCGCAATCGTGATCAATTGCCCCATGATCCCCGGCACGGTTTTTCCTGAAACCTTCGGCCAAAGATTATAAACCGCACGGCCTTCGTCGGCGATGGCCGAGGCGGTCTGCTCTACCAGTCCCGAATCCCAAGTGGCGGCCATGGCAATCGGAACCGGGAACATGGTGGTGGGCTGGGTCCAGACAATCCCGTGCAAGCTTTGATTCCAACCGTTCATGGCTGGGATTTTGAGCCGCGGAATCGCGGGCGCGGTGGTGCTCATCAGCGAAGCCTTCTCCGGCAGCGTGAGGCGCGAGATCAGGTCGTCCACCCGCTTCGAGATGGGCTGTGATGGATCGAGATAGACAGGCTGCTGGGCCTCCAGTGCAACGGGCGCCATTGCCGTCAGGATAAGGACCGCTAGAATGCCTCGCTTCATTATTTCCTCCCGCGCCGGATTCCAAATCAGGATGAGCTAGAAAATATACTTCAATACGAGCTGAATCTGCCGCGGGTTGTTGCTGGTGCTGGTGATCTTGGCGCCCGAAGAGGTGTCCACCAAGCCGCTGGGGGCGCTGAAATAGGGCGTGTTGGGAAGATTGAACGCCTCTACCCGTAACTGCAAGCGCGTGTTCTCGGTGATGGCAAATGCCTTCGACACCGACAGATCAAGATCGGCTGCATGGTCGGCGCGGCAGATATTCGCTCCGGCATTGCCGTAAGTGTATGCGGCGGGCACAGCAAAGGAAGCCTGGTTGAACCAGTCGTTCAGGGTAGGGTTGGCTAAAGCGCAGGATCCTATAACCGTCGGGCGCTGCCCTCCCACCCCGATATTAGCCACATCCCTTGAAATGGTCGGCGTAAAAGGCAAGCCGCTGCGATAGTTAAATATGCCTTGCAGTTGCCACCCGCCCAGGAGGCGATTGCCCTTCGCAAATGGCAGCGCATAGCCCGAGCTGAATGTGAACAGTTGGGGGACATCGAAGCCCGTCAGCGCCCGCTCCATATAGCCGTCACCACCCGCCGCGACCGCTTGGTTGGTGGAAATGCTCTTCGAAAGCGTGTATGAGGCAAGGTAGGACAGGCCGGCCGAAGTACGGCGCTGAAGCTTGACTTGAAGTGCATTGTAGATGGTTGATCCGTCATCCTCGGTGTAATTGACGGTACCGAAGGCCGGATATGGGCGCCGGCTCTGTACGCTGCCGGGACCTGGAGC
This sequence comes from Terriglobia bacterium, assembly GCA_035945615.1. Lineage (GTDB taxonomy): Bacteria > Acidobacteriota > Terriglobia > UBA7540 > UBA7540 > RH2-MAG17b. Next base: position 6,379 of record DASZAA010000075.1, on the reverse strand, counting down.
AGGGTCATTGACGTTGAGCGAGCCGACTACGTTCTGACCCGCGGTGCCTACATAACTTACCCCGAGCATCGTATTTCGATCAAGTTGCCGTTCCAGTCCGAAGTTCCAATGCTCGTACCTCGTCATTTCGTCGCGCTCGGGGAGGGGGAGCCATGACGCATCCGAAGTTCCAAAAGGTTGGCCTAAAAAGAAATTTGACGTGGTTTGCGTGGGTACAACATTTATAGTCGCATTGAGCGTTTGCTCGAGGCTGTAAGGGAGATAGTTGAAGTTCAATTGGTCACTGGTGTTCTCCGGGGCGTAGAAGACTCCGAACCCGCCGCGCACCACCGTCTTTTCGCCAAACGGGCGCCACGCAAATCCCGCACGGGGACCCCACTGATCGAGGTCATTGGTGGTAACGGTAATAGGCAGTCCGGCTTGCTGCGTGGTTTGCATCAGATTACCGTAAAGCTGATAACCGAATGGGGCGTTGGGTTGCGCTGTCAGGTTGATCTGATCGGTGCTGCTCGAGACGATGATCGGCTTCGCAATGCCGGGGACGAAAGTTGCACCCTGGCCGCGATAAGGCGTCAGCCACGGGGTGTATTCATAACGCAGGCCCAGGTTCAACGTGAGCCGCGGGGTTACGTTCCAATCATCCTGAACAAAGGGTTGGAAAAACGTCCCACTCCCGCCCCACCAAATCGCTGGGTTTGAGCGGTTGACACTAGAGGGATAACCTAACAGGAAATCGGCGAAGGCGTTGCCCGTGCCACCGGGGGAAGCCGGGTTTTGCGTCATGACTCCGTTGTAAGAGAACTGACCGTTCTGCTCGCGGGAGTCGGTGAAAAGGATCTTGCGGTAATAGATACGTCCACCGAACTTCAGCGTATGCTTGCCCTTGATCCAGGTGAGGTTGTCGTTGAGCTCGTCCGCATAGCGGTCTTGATATTTGGGCCGGCCGTCGTATGCCATCCCGTCAAATCCAGTGTAGCCAGACCATGAGAATTCGGGAAGGCTAGAAGTAGCCGCATCCTGCAATTCCGAAAGGCCGGTGATGCCCGCCTGCTGCATCAAGTTGGCGCCTTGGCCTTGAAAATAGGCTATAGAGCGGTAGTCACCGAACATCCCTGCAAGCCGAAGCTCTTCGACCATCGTTGAGCTAATTGTGCTGGTAAAGGCGAGCACGGTATCGTAGCCGTCACCGGTGAGGGGCGTTTTGCCAAACGCAGGCCAAGCGGACGCAGGTGTGACCAAGCCGTTATCTTCACTGTTGCTATCTTGACTGTAGCGAACGAAGATTCTGTTATTGGAGTTGATTTGATGGTCGACCCGGAATACCAGCCTCGTGTAGTCATAGCCCTGAACCGGCGTGAAGTGGAAGGTGCCGTCGGGAAAGTTCGGCAACGGAATATAGTTCTCGATAAACAACGCTTGCGGTGAAATCATGTTCCCTGGGATGGCGTTGTTCGTAAACTGAGTGCGTGTCGTCACCCCGCTGGTACTCGTGGCGGTCGTGAGGGGGTTGTAAATTTTGGGTAGACCCGCAGCGCTGAAATCGCCCTGCCGTTCCGCTTGGGAGGGAACAATAGCAACCGAGGGGAACCCTTGACGCTCCCTCTGGCCCTCATAGGCGGCGAAAAAGAAGGTTTTATCACGCCCGTTATAACCGGGCAGGATGACCGGCCCGCCGAGAGTTCCACCGAACTGGTTAAGTTTGAGTGGCTCTGTGTTTACAGCAAAAAAGTTGCGAGAATCCAGAGCGTTATTGCGAAGGTACTCGAAAAGATCCCCGTGGAACTGATTCGTGCCGGATTTGGTGGTCATATTAAAGGACGGGCCGGCGCCAGGGTATTCAGCCGAATAGTCGTTTTGCTGAACGCTGAACTCTTGCAAAGCGTCAAGGGGGGTTACGATCCACGTACCGCCTTCGTGTTCCTCCGTAATATCGACACCATCGAGGATCAATGTGGTATAGGCCCCGGCGACGCCACCAATGTCGTTACCATTCACGATCTCAGGCCTGACGTCCTCGGTGTTGCCGGTAGGGGCCAAGAGCACATCGCCTGTAGCCAACTCCCCTAGTTGAGTGAAATCTCGGCCGTTGAGCGGCAAGTTCTCGATCTCATGGGTGTTGACTACCTGACCGAGGCTGGCGGCCCCGGTGTTGAGGAGCGGCGCCGCCGCAGTCACCTGTACCTGCGTCGTGGCCGCGCCCACCGCTAGCGTCAGGTCTACGCGGACCGATTCTCCTACCGTCACTTCAACGTTGGACTCTACAAACGTCTTAAATCCCGCCTTCGTGGCGCTCACTGTATAGGCGCCGGGCTCGACAGGAGTGAGGACGTAGTTGCCTGCCGCGTCGGTCGTTACATCCTTGGTGATATTAGTGGCAATGTTGGTGATCTTGACAGTCGCTCCGGGAATCGTTGCGTGCTGTGCATCGAATATAGTTCCCACGATACGGCCGGCTTGAACCTGCGCTTGCAACCCTGCTCCGGCCGTCAGAACGAAAGCAACAAAAAGTATAAGAAGTTGGCGTGAAATAACTCCGGATTTTGGCGAATCTGCTTGCATGTTGCCTCCCACCGTCATGGTTTGCCACGCCTCAAATTTAACGGTAAGGTACTACCAACATTTATAAGTGTCAAGAGAAAGAGTCATAGCATTCTTAAATTCAACGCGAGTTCGCTTTTTTGGTCGCATTCCCTTAATTCGCGTGCCCTATTATGTAATGTGCTTTATAATGAGCCTGTTACGGAATTAATCATGCGTCATGTTTGCCTAAGCGTCGCTTCAGGAATCCGATCCGGTGCAGAATTAACATGATTAAGGAGCATATTATACTTATATTGGTACTACCTTATATGCACTATGTTACGAAAAAATCAAAAGCAAGATGTTACAAGAAAGCTGATTGAGACTTTTAAAAAGCTGATTATTGAAGGCGCTCTCGGGTCGGGGCAACGCCTTCCGCCGGAGCGCGACCTTGCACGAAGCCTGGGTGTGAGCCGCAACTCACTGCGGCAAGCCCTGAAGGTGCTCGAGATTATGGGGGTCATCTCGCAGCGTGTGGGTGATGGAACGTACCTGAACGGCGACGCCGCTTTGATTCTCGGCGAACCTATGAATTTTTTAATCTTACTTGATGGCATCACCTCCCACGAATTGATGGAGGCGCGCCTGATTGTTGAGCCGGAACTGGCTTCGCGGGCGGCTTCGCGGGCCACGGACGAGGACCTCAAAGCCTTGCGCCAGACTTTGATTGGCATGGAGGAAAGCGGGGAGGACCACAGCCGCTTGATTGAGCAGGATATGTTGTTTCACCGCACCATTTTCCATATTGCTGGCAACCGCGTTTGCAGCCGGATGTTCTCCACTCTTCATCAGTCTCTTGAAAGCCTGGTGGAACTCACGTCGCAGTTGGTCGATCTTGAGCACACGATGGAGTTCCACCGGTCCATTTACGAGGCCATCGGCCGGAGGGACGCCGCAGAAAGCCGCCGCCGGATGCTCGAGCACCTGCTGGATGCAAAAGGACTACTTACGCTCGCCCACGAAAAGCAGTCCCGTTCGCGCTTGGAGGAGCGCATCAGCTCGTTGGCCATCCATTCCAAGCGCGATTCGAAACCCACGATATAATTCCACCCACCATGACGCAGCCAAAACCAAAGCGGCTCCGGTGGCGAATCGCGGCCTTGCTGGGCGCCGCTATTTTGCTCAGTTATTTCGACCGGCAGGCGCTTCCGGTTGCAGTTGCGCAGATCAGCAAAGATATCCCCATTTCGAACACGGCGTTCTCGCATCTGCAAGGCGCATTCCTTCTGGCTTATGCCGCCATGTACGCCGGAGGCGGAAGGCTCCTTGACCGCTTGGGAACAAAGGCCGGCTTCCTGAGCATTATGCTTTGGTGGTCGATAGCATGTTTCCTGCACGGTTTAGCCTCCACAGTTCTATTCCTGGGCGCAACCCAGTTTATGCTGGGGATCGGGGAAGGCGGCGGCTTTCCCGGAGTTACCAAGGCTATTTTTGAATGGTTCCCGAAGAAAGAGCGCGCGACCGCGATGGGCATCGTGAATTCCTGCGGGAATTGGGGTGCGGTGATCGCGCCGCCCGCGATTTACCTCATCGTCTCTCTTGCCAACTGGCGGTGGATTTTTTACGTAGCGGGCGCCTTTGGGCTGCTCTGGAGCTTTGTATGGTCAAAGAAATACCAACCTGCGATTTCTTATCCCGGCATGAACCCACAGGAACGCGTCGAGCTCTCGGAGTTGTTCCAGGCGCGCGAACAGAGTAAATCTCCGGCTCGAAGCTGGCTTCAGCTTTTCCGTTTTCCCCAGGTTTGGGGCCTTTTCTGGGGAAAGTTTCTGAGCGATTCGGCATGGTACTTTTACCTCTTCTGGCTGCCTAAGTATTTGCACGACCAGCGGGGTTTCGACCTGGCCCGGCTCGGGGCCATCGCGTGAATTCCGTATGCTGCAGGAGGCGTGGGTGCGATTGTAGGAGGCTGGTTCTCAAGCTGGCTGATCAAGAGTGGCTTTACGCTGAACTTCTCCCGAAAGACGGCTCTCGGCGTTGCGGCGGCGTTAATGCTGGTAGCGCTGGCGATCACGAAAGCTCCCGTGGGAATCGCCGTCACGCTCTTCAGCGTCGCTTTTTTTGGCCAGCAGTTCTGGTCTACCATCATGATGACCCTTCCCGCGGATGTGTTTCCAGACCGTGAAATCGGCTCCGTGGCTGGCCTTGAAGGTTGCGGTGGCGCTCTGGGCGGGGTCGTATTTGGATTGATCGTCGGTTACTTGCTGGATCACGGGTTTGGCTATGCGCCGGTTTTTGTCATGGTCAGCGTTTTTTATCCCATTGCTTTCGTTATTATTCTTCTGACATTCCGACGCGTTGAGCCGGTAGACCGCACGGAAGAAGAGGCGCTGCATCTGGCATAGAAATGCGACGGCGCTATGATCTTCGCGCGAAGCAGCATGACTACGCGGTTGAAGACTGAGGGCAAATATATTACGGAGGATTATTCATGGAACAAGTTGCATTGATGGGACTCGGAATTATGGGAGCGGGCATGGGCAAGAACCTGCTGAAGGCGGGCTTTCCGCTCACCGTATACAACCGCACCCGGGAACGCGCTCTGCCTCTCGAGGCGTTGGGCGCGCGCGTCGCAGACTCTCCAAGGGAGGCCGCGAAGGGAGCGCAGGTGATTATCAGCATGGTGGCGGATGACGAGGCCTCGCGCGCGGTGTGGCAGTATGAACACGGCGCGCTCGCAGGGGCGGCGCCGGGCGCAGTGCTGATTGAATGCGGCACGCTCTCGCCGCCTTGGGTCCGCGAACTCGCTGCGGAAGCGCGCGAGCGCGGTTGTGGCTGCCTCGACGCTCCGGTGACGGGAAGCAAGGAGCAAGCTGAAACGGGCAAAGTGCTTTTCCTGGTGGGCGGCGAAAAGGAGCATCTGGAAAAAGCGCGCGCGATCTTGAGCGCCATGAGCCGCGGCATCGAGCATCTTGGCCCCAGCGGAAGCGGAGTGACGATGAAACTCATCAATAACCTTACCTGTGGCGTGCAGATTGCCACTATGGCAGAGGTCGTCGCGTTGATCGAGCGCACAAGCATGGATCGAGAGAAAGTGCTGAACCTCCTCTACGCGGGCGCTCCGGGCAGCCCCATCGTGAAAACGATTGGGCCGCGTATGGCAGCCCGGAACTATGACCTTAACTTTGTCCTCAAGCTGATGGAAAAAGATTTGCGTTATGCCCTCGCCTTAGCCGGCCAACACGGAGCTGATCTGAAGACGGTCGCCGCGGCGCATCAGCTTTTCCAAACGGCTGCGCAAAGCGGTCTCGGCGGGAAAGATATGTCCGCCGTGGTTGAATTGCTTCGTTCTGGCAATCGCCACCGAATGACCGAACCAGCTTGACCTATTTGTGTTGCTCCCGTTCTGGTAGCACCAAAGTAGCGCAGAGTTTTGTTTTTAAAATTCCGTGGGTCTTCATCGGTCCCAACGGCAAGCGGGCAGCGCGGACCTGCGTTTTTCAGGTCCGCGACTCGCACCCAAGATGAAAAGCCGCGGACCTCCACAACGGAGGTCCGCGCACCAAATCCAGCCTAGCACCTCACTCTGAGATTGTTGAGACAAATGGGATAAACGGGACGGTTTTTGTGAATCGCGGTTGCCGGGCATTACAGCGCCCGGACGCTCCCACGCGTAACGAGTTCGGTTGAAAAAATCCGCCGGGTAAAAGGTTGACCTGGTTGGTGTAATTTCTCCAGCAGAAGTTTCATCAGCGCCTCGCCGATTTCTTCCTTGTGCACGCGAACGGTAGTAAGCGGCGGATCCATCAGGCTGGCTTCTTCGCGGTCGTCAAACCCAATTAAGCTGATGTCCTTGGGC
>DASZAA010000074.1:0-7267 GCA_035945615.1 Terriglobia bacterium | reverse complement strand
CGCGTTCCTGTGGAAGCTGGTAGGCGGCAACCCCGGATTTATTCAGGCGCTGTTCGAGACGGGCTTGGAGATCACGGAATCGCATGGTGCGCCGCTGGCTATAGATCACTTGGCGGGCGCGGCCCGGTACTTCCCAACCCTTAGAAAGGCGCTTTAGATTTTTGCAGGCGAAGGGTTTTGTCTAGTGGCGAACGACTCTGAAAACGAAGCTCTCACCTCCTATTACGAATCGGCTGTGGAAAGCCTCAAGCTCCTCTGCTCCCGGATCGATGACCAGGAAATGGCTGAGAGATGCTATTCCAGTGGATTGGCGGCTCTGAACGGCATTTACCTCAGCGCCATGGATGGCAGCGGAATCTCCCGGCAAGGGCTGCGCCAGATCGCGGAACAAGCCGCGCGGCAGGTCCTGGCCGCTGGCCTCTTGGCACCCGGCCCGGTTCCCAAGCTGAGGGTGCAATGAGCCATGCGGCACCCCACTTTCAAAAATCTGTGCACACTAATTATTAGAAAAATGCACACTTCCAAAAGTACAGATTCGCCATTTTTTAGGTTGTGCACACCCGTAAGCTGCTGTACTTTATATGGTTACACGATCTCGTTTCAATTTTGAAAGCGAGTGCACACCAGAGTTTTCCACAGATTCATCTAACCCTTTTATTTTCAGTATGGCATTCCTATAAAAAGTGTGCACTTGACGCATTGAGTGACACGATCCCTGGCAACATGTGCACAACCCTAATTTTGTAAGTTATTGATAACAATAAGTCCTCCAACCTACTCCAACCCACTCCAAGTGTCACGAACTATGTCAATCTATAAAGTGTGGTGCGGAAGGGGGGACTCGAACCCCCATGCGCTTGCGCGCGTCAGCCCCTCAAGCTGGTGCGTCTGCCAATTTCGCCACTTCCGCAATTCGAGAAACGAGGCCTACCGAGAGAAGTATTGAGAAATGGGGGCGGCGTTATTCGCCTATCCCGTTATTACTGCTGGAACGGGTTTGCCGGAGGCGGAGCGGGGTGCGCGGGCGCTGGGTTTGCCGGCGCATGAACAGGAGCGGCCTGCTTCGCATGGCCCAGGACCGAATTGGGGCCGCTGCCTTTTGTCGCCCAAACCGAGAGCGTCACCGATGTAATGATAAAGAGCGCGCCCAGCACCCAGGTGATCTTGGCCAAAGTCGACACGGTTCCGCGCGGCCCGAACGCCGCCTGGCTCACGCCGCCGAAGGCCGCGGTGATGTCCACGTTTTCGCCGCCCTGGATAAGGACAACGAGAACAATGAGTAGACAGATCAAAATGTGAAGCCCTAAAACAAGACCTTGCATCACGCCTCTTTCATCAGTACGCGCTATAACTGATAGTTTACAATGGCGGAAAACGAATCTACTTTCAGGCTCGCTCCGCCGACCAGCGCGCCGTCAATATCTTCCTGCGCCATTAGATCCCGAATATTCTCCGGTTTGACGCTGCCGCCGTAGAGAATTCGCAATGCGCCCGCGACATCTTTCCCAAAAGATTCCTCTGCCAGCCGCCGCAGATTGGCGTGGCTTTCAGCTGCGATTTGGGGCGTGGCCGTGCGGCCCGTGCCGATTGCCCAGACAGGCTCGTAAGCTACGATAATACGGGAAAATTCATGGGCGGTCAACCCGGCGAAGCCACCCGTAAACTGCCGCTGAAGAACATCTTGAGTGCGGTTTGCCTCGCGCTCGGCAAGCGTTTCACCGACGCAGACAATGGGGTGAAGACTACCGGCTAAAACGGCTTTAAGTTTCCGGTTCACGCTCTCATCCGTTTCGCCGTGAAGCTGGCGGCGCTCTGAATGGCCGATAATCACGTACGTCGAGCCCGCTTCATGCAGCATGGGGGCGGAAACATCGCCCGTGAACGCCCCCTCTTTCTCCCACGCCACATCCTGCCCCGCCACATGGATGTTACTGCCCGCAACGGCCTTCGCGACGGCGCTCAGCGCGGTAAAGGGCGGAGCCACCACCACTTCGCAGTGGCTCGCGTCTGCAACCTTGGATTTCAAGGCGTTCACGAAGTCCACCGCCTCCACGATGGTCTTGTACATTTTCCAATTTCCGGCAATGACCGGAATTCGCGCCATAATTTACACCTCGTGTCTAATGCACCTTGCTATTTTGCGAGTCCGCGCAGCCGGAGCCAGTCTTCGAGGAGCTTCGGCCAGATCGAAAGCTCGGGATACGTTTGCGCCAAGCCGGTCCCGTGCGGGCCACGTTCAAACACATGCAACTCGCCGGGCACGTGGTTGCGCCTCAAAGCGTCGAAGAACATGATGCTATTTTCTGCCGGAACCGTGGTATCTGCATCCGTGCAGAAGAGAAACGTGGGCGGCGTTTTGGGCGTTACCTGAAGCTGATTAGAAAACTTCTCTGCCAGCCCCGGAGCGGGGTTGGGACCAAGAAAATTCTGCATTGACCCCTCGTGGGCGTAAGGCCCAGTCAGCGTAATCACCGGGTAGGCAAGAATCATGAAGTCGGGCCGGCTGCTTACCCGGTCAATCGGGTCGGACGCCTGTGGATTACCGCTGTCGAAGTGCGTGCCTACGGAAGACGCCATGTGGCCACCGGCCGAAAAGCCCCAGACTCCAATTTCATCCGGAGAGATTCCGTAGTCTTTGGCGTTGTAACGCACGTAGCGCATGGCCCGGATGCCATCCTCAAACTCCGCCGGGTAGTGATAGTGTGGGCCAAGGCGGTATTTCACCACGAATGCAGCCACACCGAGCTGGTTCAGCCACTCCGCCGGCTTGGTGCCTTCTTTTTCCGTTGCAAGGTGCTCGTAGCCGCCACCGGGATACACCACAACGCCCGCCCCGGTTGCTTTCGAAGCATCGGGTAGGTAGATTGCAATGGTCGGACGGTCAACCTCCGTGTTTCCGAGCGCCCCTGGCGCGCCGCTGGGCCATAGCAACTTCACGGTCTGAGCGGAGGCCGTCAAAACCGCAGTGGAAAGGATCATTCCCATAATGAGAAGTCGGGATAGCATGGTTGAAATGGCTTTTGTTATCCTTACGAGCAAATAAGTTGTTGAGCGGCTCTTACTGCCGACCCCCTGCCGTTGACTACTAACCGAACTTCACGGCTTATCCGTCAGAGCCTCGACGCCGGGCAGTTTGATGCCAGAGAGAAATTCCAGCGACGCGCCGCCGCCAGTCGAGATATGCGAAATCTCGCCCGCGACTCCGGCTTTTTTGACCGCAGCCACCGAATCCCCGCCGCCCACAATCGAAACAGCGGGGGATTCCGCAACCGCGTTGGCCACAGCGAGCGTGCCCTCGGCGAATTGAGGTATCTCGAACACGCCCATAGGACCGTTCCACACAATCGTTTTAGCCTCCAGAATAGCCGCCGCGTATTCGATGCGCGTCGCAGGGCCGATATCCACGCCCAGCATGCCATCGGGAATTCCAGGCGTATCTACGATCTCAGCCTTTGCCGTAACCTCAATTTTGCTGGTCACGACATGGTCCTTGGGTAGTCGCAGGCTTACCTTCCGCGCTGCCGCTTGTTCGAGCAACTGGCTTGCAAGGTCAAGCTTATCGTTTTCCACCAGAGAGTCGCCCACGCCAATGCCCTGCGCTTTGAGAAACGTGTAGGCCATCGCACCGCCGATCAAAATCGTGTCAGCCTGGGCCATAAAGTTTTTCAGCAAATCAATCTTGTCCGAAACCTTGGCCCCACCGACAATGGCCACGTAAGGGTGCTCTGGATTCTCCGTTGCCTTGGAGAGATATTCAATCTCTTTGTCCATTAGGAACCCCGCCGCGGCGGGCTGCAGGATGCGCGCGAGGGCTTCCGTCGAAGAGTGAGCGCGATGGGCGGAGCCAAATGCGTCCATCACATAAACCTCGCCCAGGGCGGCGAGCTTTTCCGCGAATTCGCGGCTGTTTTTTTCCTCCTCAGGATAAAAGCGGACGTTCTCCAAAAGCAGCACGTCGCCATCACGCAGTGAGCGCGAATGCTTTACTGCCTCCGGCCCCGCGCAATCTTCGGCAAATTTGACTGGCTTGCCTAGCAGCTCCGCAAGGCGTGTGGCGGCGGCGCGGAGGCTCATCTTCGGATTGGGCTTGCCCTTGGGCCGCCCAAGGTGCGAGGCAATAATCAGCCGGCCGCCTTGCTCAATCGCGTATTGAATGGTCGGCAGCGAGGCTCGAATGCGCGTGTCGTCGCTGATGGCGCCGCTTTCATCCAGCGGCACATTGAAATCAACGCGCATGAAGATGCGCTTGCCCTTTAGATCAATGTCACGAATGGAGAGTTTGTTCATGTGTTTTGTCCGTTGTCATCTACGCGGGGTACGTCCAGATTGGAATCCGCGAGAGTCACACCCGGTTTTTCCTCATCGCCTTATGGTCTCCCTGCCAGATGCCGCTGCCGTAATACTGCAGCATGGCCTTCCGCTCTTCGGCTTTCATCAGGGGGTCAAGCTGCTTGTGAACAACCTGCTGGTCGGTTTTTAAATTTTTCAGCTTGGCGGCCTTGCGGATCAATTTGCCGTCAAGCTTGATGTTGGGCCGGCTCATGATGCACCATAAATCAAATTCTGCGCAATCTGGTGTGTCAGGGTTTATTAGGCCTTGCTACTGCTTTGCTGCCACAAACTTCACCAGGTCGCGCACACGGCAGGAGTAGCCCCATTCGTTGTCGTACCAAGCGGTGATTTTCAGGCAATTGCCGTCAATCACTTTGGTGAAGCTCGCGTCGACAATGGAGGAGTGCGGGTCGCCGCGAAAGTCGGTGGAGACCAACTCTTCGGTGGTGTAATCCAAAATGCCTTTGAGCGGGCCTTCGGCTGCTTTACGCAGGGCTCCTTGCAGTTCCTCGGTAGTTGTGTTTTTTTCGACGAACGCCACCAGGTCAACCACTGAAACGTTGGGCGTGGGGACACGCATGGAATAGCCGTCGAGTTTCCCCTTGAGTTCCGGCAGCACCAAGCCCACAGCTTTGGCCGCGCCGGTCGTGGTGGGAATGATCGAAAGTCCTGCCGCGCGCGCGCGGCGCAGGTCCTTATGCGGCAGATCGAGCGTGCGCTGGTCGTTGGTATATGAGTGGATGGTGGTCATTGAGCCTTTGATGATTTTGAAATTGTCGTTCACCACTTTCGCCACCGGCGCGAGGCAGTTTGTGGTGCAGGATGCGTTGGAGATGACGTTATGCTTGGCCGGGTCATAATTCTTTTCGTTGACGCCGAGCACGATGGTGATATCTTCGCCTTTGGCTGGCGCTGTGATGATCACCTTTTTGACGCTACCGCGAAGATGCTTTCCAGCGTCCTCTGCCTTGGTGAAGACCCCGGTTGATTCGAGCACGATCTGAGCGCCGAGAGACGGCCAATCGATCTTGGCCGGGTCCTTCTCCTTGAAGACATGAACTTTCTTTCCATTTACCGTGATGTAGTCTTCGCCGTGTCCTACTTCGGCATCGAGTGTGCCGAGCACGGAATCGTGCTTCAGCAAATGAGCCAGAGTTAAGGGGTCCGTCAGGTCGTTGACCGCCACAAACTCGATTTTGGGGTCTGCAAGCGACGCCCGTAACACGTTCCGTCCGATGCGTCCGAACCCGTTAATTCCAACTTTTACAACGCCAGATTCCGCCATGAGTACTGCCCTCCTGTCAGGTTTTTCGATGATCGTCTAAACCTTATATGTTAAGGGGAGGGACGCCGGTTCGTCAAAAGATTTATCGCAGGGGAATCTCTCCACGCCGCCGGTTTTTGCTTTTAACAGTTTGTTGAAAAACTCCGTAAACATGTCATTCTGAGGAGCCGGAGGCGACGAAGAATCTCGGAAGTTATTGATTTCACGCAGAAGCAGATTCTTCGCTGCGCTCAGAATGACAGCGCGAACGGGTTTTTCAACAAACCGTTAAAGAATGCTGGCCTCTTATGGTCTTTGACTGCTGCACAAACCCAGTGGTCACGCAGACCCTCAAGACCAAAATAGTGGGAGTTGAGGTATGCTCCTAATCATATGAAATTGCATCGCAGCACTTCCGTGATTGCGCTCGTGGCGCTTATTGGCGCCGCCGTTATCGGCATGGTTTTGACCGCTCGCATTCCAAAAACGGCTCAACGGGGCAACGGCACGCCTGGAATGGTCAGGCCAGAAGACCTGGTTGATCAGCGCCCGCTGCAAACGGCGCGCGCGGTGGCGGCGCTTGCATCGACAGATGATGAGCAGCAGTTCGCGCAGGATGCCGTGCGCATTGCCGATCACGAGGTTGACCTGGCTTTTGCCTCGGCGCTGCGCGAGGCCAGCCAGCAGCCCGTGGCGAAGAAAAACGCAGCTATGGAGCAACGAATTGACGCGGCGCAAGCCCGTGTGAAGCAAATTCAGACCAATATCAGTAGCCTAAATGCCCAAATTGCAAAAGCTAAAGGCGCGAGCTTAGCCGATCTGCAACAACAATTGACGCTCAACCAGGCGCGGCTCGATCTGGCGAAGGACGAGCTTGCCGATGCTCAGCAGGATATGGCGCGTGCGAGCGGCGACCGCTACAACCAGATTGAACGCATGTGGCAAGAGCACGAGCAGACGCAGCACGCAAATGGCGCCACCCGTGGCGCGTCTTCTGAAGAAGCGTCATCGGTTCTCTCATCGAAAAGCCTGATCGCGCGCTGGAGCAGGTGGAGCGGTCTCGCCTCGGAGAAGATGCAGATCGAGCAAGCCCGCGCGTATGTCCTCAGCAAAGCGAATGATTTGATCCAAAGGCACAACGCCTTGGAACAAAAGGTGTCGGCAGGACAGGCGCAACGACAGGCGCTCGAACAGGAATCCGCAAACCTGCTGAAATCGGATCGCGCTCACGGCCGGCCGGGTCATCCGGTGCAACAGGTTCGGGAGACGCTGCAGGATCAGCGGGAAAAACAACAAAAAATTGCCGCCGCCAGCCTCGCGGTGGTGCGCAGTCTTTCCCAGGATGAAGTTAATATGGCGGATTTTGACCGCCGCATTCAGGATCTGCAAAATCTCAGCGCCATTTATACGCAATGGAGCAGCATGGTTGCTCTGCGCGAACGCGTGGCGCTACACCGGCTGATTTGCTCGGCGTTCTGGGTTTTGCTTTCCCTCCTTTTGGCAGTTGTGCTGGCCTGGCTGGCCACTCGCGTTTTAGACCGCATGAATTTTGAACGCAAACAGCGCGCCACATTGCACGGCGTGGTCCAATTCACTATCCAGGCGTTGGCCGCGCTGGTGATTCTGCTGGTTCTCTTTGGCTCGCCGAACCATGTGTTTACGGTGCTCGGT
>DASZAA010000073.1:0-24622 GCA_035945615.1 Terriglobia bacterium | reverse complement strand
GCGCCGAATGGAGGCGTGCCCGGCCACTTCGCGCAAGGAGCTTCCGCGAGCGGCCTCGATACGTCTGAGGCGCTCGACGCAAGCGGAACGTGGGCGGCGATTCTAGCTTACACCGTGGGCGCAACTACGCAGGCCGAGCAGTGCATGGAATTTCTATTTCAGAATTTTTACCTACAAAATCAGCAAATTCTCAAATCTTTAGCTCCAAATTCCTATAATCAGGCTTACCAGCAACTTACGCCATTTAGCGGCTTGAAGCCTTACAGTGATTCGACGGGCGGCTATTCCGGCTCGCCCGCGAGCGTCTGGCAGGAGGGAACATGGGGCATGATCCTGGCGCTGCTGCTGATGTATGGAGACTCGAACCTCCAAAGTTTCTTTACCGCGCAAGCCGTCAACTTAGATAGTTTTCTGACGACGCTGATTTCCAGCCAGCGTATGATCCGCGGTGCGACGGCAGACGGCTCACTCTTGGGCTATTCGCTGGCCTCGCGCAATCTGCCCTACGAGTTTGAAGTCTGGCCGATGTTTGCCTCGACCGCCTGGATGTGGCTCACGTCGAACTTTCCCGACTTGCTTTTGACCGTCTCGAGTAGCCCGCAGGTGCTGCCCTACCTCACCATTCCGCAAGGTATGAGCCAGACGGTGAATGAGCTGGATGGGCAATCTTCGGTCGGGTCGGACACGCTGAAGTGCATTGATCCGAGCGGCACGCTGAAGGGCCTCACCGCGCAGGACACCCTGATCGGCAAGGTAGTTCAAATTAAGATGGGCTTTCCCGGCCAGAGCCTAGGCGATTTCGTCACAATGCATACCGCGCAGGTGAGCCAAACCGGATGGACAGCGAATGGCCAAGTCACTTTCACGCTGAGCGACGTGCAACGGTTTCTGCTAGGCCAACAAATCTGGCTGCGCGGTGGCCCGCTGGAATGGGCGCCCGGCGATCCCAGAGCGGCGCAGCCAATCGGCCCAAGCGCAGGTGCGAACGCGTTTCCGGTGAGCGACAAAAACCCGCGCTACTTGCAGGGAAATCCTATCGACCTGCTGCTGGCAACGCTGCAAAACGAGCTAGGCGTTGGGCAGGACCCATCGTTGCGTGGCTCGGACTATGTGCTTGAGCGCGCCATTTCTGCTTACACGAACCAGCAGAATTACGATCCGCTCGGATCCGCGCCGGGCTGGGTGATTTTCACGCCGGGCGACGACTCGACGCTGATCAATCCCAACGCTTATATCGATGTGCCGGGCTTTCTGGCGCTGCGCGACACGGAGTTTTCGGGCGACTGGTTTGAGTTCCAGATCACGCGGCCTATCGATGGCAAGCAGTTCATTGAAGATCAGATTTTAAAGGTACTCGGCCTCTACTTGATCGTCCGCCCAAACGGGCAGCTTTCGCTGAAGTCGATGAAGTCGCCCACGATTCAAACCCCGGTGATGGCGCTGAATGCGAAGAACGTCATCGGCATTCCGCAGACCGCACGGCAGCCCATTGTCAACGTGGTGACGGTGAAAATGAATGTGGAGAATTCCGGCATCACCACGGCCGCGCGGGCCTACGACTTTCAGGTGGCGTTCGAGCAGCAAGAGTCGCTCATTCGCTACAACCAGATATTTCAGCAGCAGGTTGAGGCTACAGGCCTGGTGCTGCCTTACGGCGGCTATATGCGCGCGCAGATGATCGCCGACCGCATCTTCCGCCGCCATGCGTTCGCACCGCCGGTTTACAAGGTGAAAGCATTCTTGAGCACGGTGACGGTGGAACTGGGCGACTACGTGTGGCTAACGCATCCGCTGGTGGCGGATTTTCAAACCGGCAAGCTGGGGCTGACAAGCGTTGTCTGCGAAGTGACTGGCAAACGTCCGAATTACGCGCAAGGCAACGTGGAGTTCGATCTGCTCGATACACGTTTTGTCAACCTGACGACGCCTTACTACATCGCGCCCTCGGCCTCTGGCGTTCCAAGCTGGCCTGGTGCGAGCGCCGCGCAGAAGGCGCAGTATATGTTCGTTTCGAGCGCCGCCAGTGGTGGGACATACGCAGACGGGACAGTTGCAAACACAATTTTCTAGGAGGCCCTATGAAATGGTCAATTCGCCTACAATCTAAGGCAGGTTCCTCACCGTTGAATGAAACCATAGCAAAATGGCGTGAAGAGGCGAATAACTACAATCCTATCCAAGGCAAGGAATATGACTGGGTGTGGGAATATGCCCAATTGCGCTACCGCAGTGCAGCGGAGACCCTCCGTTATGTCGAAGAAAAAAGCATGTCGGCACTTAAATTCGCGTCGGCTGTCGGGACAACAGCATGGGTTGTTTTCGCGTTTTTAGAGGCCAAATCAACTAAATTTTCAGCACCCAATAAAGTAATTGTAGCTTTGGCAATAGTATGTCTGATCGCCTCAGCGATCCTCGCTGCACTCGGTTTCAAACCAGCACAGCACCTCTATCTGATCGACGAACAGGCCGCACTCGAAAGTGTGGACCAAAACGTCGATAAACAACGGGCAATAGGGAAGTTTATATTAGGGCTTACCAGGACAACAGAGTGTGAGCATATAACCATTACAATGAAAGGACAAAAACTTGTTATTGCGATGTACCTCCTCGTCGCATCTGTAATTCTTTTTATCCTTGCTCTTTCTTTGGCTCTTTTTCTGTAAAAGTTCCTATTTTTTCTCTCTCTGGAGTGAAGATGGGCTTAGCTGGCTTAACAACTGGAGGCGGATTGGGAGGGGGGACGTTCTGCCCATCGGCGTCATCAGAGGAGAGATGACTAGGCACGGGCGAAGGATTGGGGATTGGTTTGTCTGAAAAGTCGGTTGCAGCCATGAGTAACTCTTTCGGTATGTCGTTTCCTTTTTGCACGTCTTCCCCCGAGCTCGATTATGCCCTTTAAGTTAATCTAGGTCGCACGCCCTAGCTTGTTAAGCGGAAGTTCAAATAGTGGCATAAGGAAATATATGAGTCAATTAACGTTCACCGCCATTCCGGGCTTCTTCGATCTGGCGGATTCCGCCATAGCGGGTAATCAACCGCTCACCGACGATTCGCTGCAGAAGATATCGCACAACGCCAAGTTTGCCGCCGTGCGCTGTGAGGTCATTTTCATGGGATTTTACACCAACGGCAACACAGTGCCAGTGCCGGCGAGTCCGGTGGACGGCTATACCTACTCGCGCGGCGAAGTTCAATTGCTGGGCATGATCTATTCCAGCCGTGCACCAGCCGCGGGTTTTATTCCGGGGCAAGCGGCATTACCACCGCTTGAAAACAACAGCGCAGGGCAGGGAAATCTCATCGCCAGCCCATATATTTATGATATTGATGACGCCACCGGCATGGTGACTTACGAAAGCTACTGGACGACGAACGGCGCAATCGCGGAGGGAACATTAAAAGTCTACGCGGTCTGCCAGCGCAGCTCGCTGAACCAGAATAATTGATTCATTGGCTTATCGAGTCAATGAATCAATTAAAAAATGAGGCAATGAAACGATGGCTGTGACTCGAACCATTCTTCCGCGCAAGGGCTTGATCCAATCGCAGCACGGACTTACCGGCTACGAAGCTGATCAGGACGCCAACGCACTGCTGCTCGACGGCAACGTAGCGTTCATCAGCGACCTGATGTTCAACGACCTAGGCATGAACGGCGTGGTGGGTGGATTCACGCTTTCGGCTTCTTCCTCGCTCACGCCGGGTTTGACGGTTGGCGTGTTGTATGCACAGGGCCAGCGGTTCGCTCCCGCAACAGCGCCTGCGATTCCCGCCGCGCCTGCCAGCGCCACGAGCTATCTTTTCTACAACTCGCTGAGCGGATTTTACTGGCAGGCCAGCCCCGTGAGCGCAAACGCGGGCGACGCCATGATTGGGCAAGGTGTGACCAGTGCGACTTCTATGACGTCTGTGACGCAAGCGACAAAAGTATTTGGCTTGGTTGCGTTTGCGCCCAGCGGTGCGGGCAATTTTAGCGCGCAGCATTTTCTAGGAAGAAAGCCGGTTGGTCTTGCCATTCAGCTTACCTCAAACATTGCCGTCTGGCTGCAAACCCCAGCTTTTGATGCAACAAACCTGTACCTCAGCGCGTCCGCTGCCGGAACCGCCCTGGCCTTAATCTGGTAACTGAGTGTTGCTGTAGCGGCCGCGCTACAACGCTCTTGCTTGACTCTCGATTCTTGGCTTTGTTTTTAAGGATTGGGATTTTTCAGACTATCCGAGGTCAGGTGCAACACTTTGACCTCCCCTCGTCGTCCGAGCGGTCCCATCGTGACGCCGTTCAAGGTGAGCACTGTGCCTTCCGCGTTGCCCGTTGTCACGTCAAAATAGCTTTTCGCTGTCAGCGTGCGCACGTCATTTGGTTTCATGACCTGTTCGAGCGCCGTCTTTCCGTCTGCTTTCACCGATACCCAGGCCTGTTCGGTTGCCACCACTTGCAGCGTAAGACCATTTCCAGCGGCTGGGGCGGCAGGCGCATTGCTTTGGGACGTCTGCGCAGGAGTTAATCTCGCCTTCGCGCCGGCTGCTGTCCCGTTTGCCGCGGCGCTATTGCTGGCTGGAACGGGATTCGCCGTGGCACCACTGCTTGCCGGATTTGCGGTGGTGGTTGCGCCATCTGCCTGCGGCGCAGCCAGCACCTGAGGCGGATGCACGCTAGGAGCATTGACTGCGGCCTTAGCAGAAGCGGATACAGCCTTCGAAACTGGAGGAGGATTGCCAAAGCCTAACGGGGCTTCGGAAGAATGATGAGCGTAGCGAAAGATTGCATAGCCTCCGGCAAGCAGTATAACGGCAATAATCCAGGGTAAAACTGGGGCGCGATTCCTTTTGTTGGCCGAGTTACCGGTGACGCCAAGCCGGGAAAAATCCTCGCCACCTTGAGGCGGGGCCACAAGTTGATATTCGGCCATCACCTGCTCTTCATCCAATCCCAGATAGTTGGCGTAGGATCGAATGAAGCTGCGAATGAAAATTCCGCCGGGGAGTTTGGAAAACTCTTCCGCCTCCAGCAACTCAAGAAATCGGATGCTGATCTTGGTGGTGCTGGAAATCTCTTCGAGCGTAATTCCACGCATCTCGCGCTCGCGCCGCAAATTGTCGCCAAAACCGGCCATCCACGCGCCTCGTTTGGAAGGTTACTACACAAGGATATTGCCGGATCGGTTACGATGTCAAACACGTTGTTCTTAATTATCGGATTTCGCGCTAAGCATGATCAACCTTAATAATCAGTAAGATAGGCGACTTTGCGGCGGTGTCACCGCCACCGGCTTTTAAAAAATAAAACCAGAGACTGCCGCTACATATTGTTCCATCCCCAAATTAAGGGTTGATTCCTTCGAGGGCCAGCGCCATGGCCAGGAACTGCGACTTAGTTTGAGGCGACATAGGCTGGATGGTGTATCCGTCCTGCCGGTTCTGTCCGGTTTGTCCTGGTTGTTCACTTTGGCCCGCCTGTTCGTGCGCGGCATCGGCCAGAACGCTGCGCAAGCTGTTCACGTTGAGCAACCCGTGCGGAAACAGTTCGGCGTAACGATTCAGCGTTTGTTGGGCTTTTGCTACCTGGCCTGTATCAAAATAAAAAGTTCCGAGAGCCGAATAGCTGCTTTCCCACTGCGGCATCAGATCAAGCGCCTGTTCAAACTTGCGCTCCGCCTGCGCGTTGTCGCCCTCCATCACGGAAAGCACGCCCATCCCCCAAGCAATCCTCCCGGAATCGGGAACACGAGATCTGCCTTCGGCCAGCGTTTGCTGCGCGGCCGCAAGATCGCCGGAAAGAATCTCCGTCAGCGCGAGCGAGACATAGTGGCTGTCGTCATCGGGGCTAAGTTGGATGGCCTGTTTCAACGCCTGCTCCGCGTCGCCCAAGTGGCCCAGCCGGGCTTCTGTGTCGCCCAGCAACGCCAGAGTAAATGGATCGTTTCGCCCTTGGGGTGAAATCTGCTGCAGCCATTCGAGCGCGTGCGCGTAATCGCGCGTTTCGTAGTAGGCGTCGGCCAGGTCGTATTTCGCGTCGTCGGAGTTTGGGTCAGCGGCAAGCGCCATCTGAAAATACTGGATCGCATCCGGGTAAAGCTTATAGCGCGCCAGCAGAACGCCGGCTCCCGTCATCGTGCGGGCATCGCCACTGCTTACCTGGCACAGATGCGCAAGCTCCCCCCCGGCGGCGGAAGTTTGGCCCAGCTTTAGGTACGTCTCCGCAAGTAGATAAATCAATCGAGGCTGGTCCGGATGCTGTTTAACACTCTCCTCTAACCCCTTGAGATCGACTTCTGCTTGCTGCTCAGGGGAGAGGCTAACCTTTTGTTGAACGGTCGCAAAAAAATCTTGGAACGGCATGGGCATTGATGCAGGATTTTTGGCTAGCGTCTGGAAGACCTTAAAATCTCTCTCCGCCGCTTCCGTTTGGTGAAGGCTGCGCTCCGCGACGGCGAGCTTATAGTAGGTTCTTGCTTTATTCGGATCGGCCTTCGCACACCGATTGAGCAGCACAATAGCTTGGGCGAATTGTTTTGCCTCTATTTTCGCACTGGCTAGCTCGTAGAGAGCGTCTCCGTAATCCGGCTTGGCCGCAAGAGCTTCTTCCAAATACTTCTGGCCTCCGGCAAAGTTCCCCTGCTTATCCGCGATGGCGCCCAGGTTGTATAGGCACTGGGCGTCCCCCGGATTTTTTTGCAGGCCTTTCTCGAAATATTCCTGCGCCTGGGTGAACTGACCTTGATGAAGGTAAAACAATCCCATGAACGCGTAGGACGACGCGGAAGGATCGAGTTGAATGAGCGTGCGAAATTGATCGAACGCATCCTCGATTTTCCCTGCCTGATAATAACTCTCCCCCAGTGCGGCGCGCAGATCCGGCTGCTTCGGCGCAAGTTTCACGCCTTGTTCGAGCAGCGGAATGGCGTCGGAATAATAAGCAAGTTTCATGCTCAATCCGGCTAGAAGATAAATAATGCCGGTGTTTTCCGGCGCCAACTTGCGAGCTTTGAACAGCAACTGGAAGGCTTCGAGAGTCTTGTTTTCGTGCGAATATGCCTCCGCTTCAAGGCCCAGCGCGTCGACCGAATCCGGCTTGATCGCAAGGGCCTGGGTCAGCACGCGGTCCGCCTTGGCGTAATCGCCGGCGTTCAAATAAGCACTGCCCAACTGGCGCAGCGTCGTAAAATAGCCAGGTTTCAGCGCGTTGGCCATTTCAAGTTCGTGAATGGCGATCTCGTGTTGCCCGCCGGAATCGAGCACGACGCCCAGCGAAAAATGCAGACGCGCGTCTTGCGTCGATTTCGCCGAAAGTGAGCGAGCGAGCGCAATCGCCTTGGAGGTGCGGTGAAGCTCGATATTGGCTTCGACTAGGGCAACGCCGGTAGTCACGTCAGGCGGCTGCACGTGGAGAAGGTAGGGTAGTGCGCGTTGTGCGTCGTGGTGCAATAAAAGGAGGGCGCCCACGTTATAATTTGCCGTGCGGTCGGCAGGATACGCGCGTAGCGTGGCGCGGAACTCGTTTTCTGCGAGATCGAGCTTTTCTTCGCCTTCGTAAAAGCTGCCGAGATTGTCGTGTGTCTCCGCAGATTGCGGATCGGCTTTGAGCGCGTCGCCGAAAGCCGCTAACGCCTGCGCCCGCTGCCCTTGCCGGGCCAGAATGATGCCAAGCAAATTCAGGCCGGTGACGTTATGTGGCGCAAGACGAAGCCCGTCATTCACCGCTTTCAACGCTGCCGCCGTATCGCCGCGCGCAAGCGACTCACGCGCTTGAGTAAACATCGCGGCTGCAGACGGGTGGCCCTTGCCTGCGTCTTGGGGCATGGCCAGACGCGCGCTCAGCAGGCATCCGGCCAGCAGAACCGCCGCCGCGAGAGATGCCAGTCGCCGTGTTTTGATTCTGATGAACATACTTCAGACTGCGCTCTACTGTAGCGGTGACATCACCGCCGGCTTTTACAGGGTAAAGACTGGCGGCCGTGATTGTGGCCGCCGCAACTCACTTGTTTGATTTTTTACGCAGACGCTCATAAATCTCAAACTCAGATGCGGCGTCCTGTTTCGCGCCGCTGCGCTCATCATCTTCGGCCAGGTGGTAGTGCCCGGCGGCGAGGTCAGGATTCAGGCGAACGGCCGCGCGGTATTGCTCAATCGCGCGTGTAGTCAATTTTTCTTCGTCGTACACCATGCCAAGCTGAAGATGCGCCGCCGTCAGCGATGAGTCGAGCGATATGGCCTTCTCGAGCTCTGTTTGGGCCTCAGCCAACGGCGCACTATCGTGGTTCAGGCGAAAGCTTCTCCATAAATTCAAAGCGTAGGCGTAGTGCCCTACCGCGACTTGAGGATGCCCGGCGGCAAAGCTCTTCACAAGCTGGGCCGCCTCAAGGTTCGGGCGGAGCGTGAGCTGCATCGCCTCGGACAATAGTAAATAGATGGAAGGATCGTCCGGAGCAAGATGCGAGGCAGCGCACAAAGCCGCGACCGCTGCCGGATATTGGCCTTGTCCGTAGAGCGCAACGCCAAGACCCGTCTGCAGACGCGCCGAATGAGGGAAGCGATTTACCGCTTGACGGTAGAGCGGCGTGGCGCGCGCGTAATCCCGTTGCGCGAGCAGCGCCGCCCCTGAAGTTTCAAACCCCTCTTCACTGGAATTCGCCTTTGCATCCGGCGCTTCTTTAGACAACGTAGTTTCATCGGGCGCCAGGTACTGGCCGATCATCTGGTTCTCCTCTGTCAAAGCCTGGTCGCTGTAGCCTCCGCCCGCCGACGGATCTTTCAATTTGCCTGGCTTAAACTCAGGCCCTTGATAAAAGCTTATCGCGCCAAGCCCGCCGTGAGGCTCCGCTTGCGGCGCGGGTTTCAAGACGAAAGTCAGCCGCGCCGAAGTTACGCCGGCGGCGTTTATGTCTGTCTTTATGGCGCTTGAATACCCAGCGCACTCTGCTTCCAATTCATAAGGGCCGCCATTGGCCAGCGGCAGCCGAAACAGCCCATGATCATTCGTGAGCGTGGATGCCAGCGCCTTTCCACTTCCATCTTTGAGAATGATTTTTGCTCCTGCAACCGCAACACCGGCTGCGTTCCTCACCTCGCCTTCAACCGAGCCGCCCGGCGATTGCGCAGAAAGCATCACGGACACGAATAGCAGTATTCCTGTTGCGGCGCCGGCCATTCGGAACAGCCTCGATGCTAGAGAGGTAAGCGAAATATTTGAGAGAGACTCTCGCATAATTTCCGAATGACGGCGAAGAGCAGTGGTTTTAGGCTGCAGTGGCGGCCTCTGGCAGGCGGCGTTTATTCTTCAACAATCTGGCCGCCGCAGGTCGCCGCCGAAACCGCAGCAGGTTTTCTATTGCCCGAGCGCCTGCAAATATTTCTCGGCCAGCGGATGGCCTGGAATTTCTTTCAAAAGTTCGCGCAACACAGCGGCAGCCCCGGTACGGTTTCCCAATTTGATTTGCACGCGCGCCAGGTTCAAATACGCCTGGTCAAATTTTGGCGCGCGCTCAATACACTCGTTAAACGCCGCAATCGCCCGCGTGGGCTGATTGGTGAGCGCATAGAGCACGCCCAGATTGTCGAGCGCCTCGGCGTAATCCGGTTGCAGTTGAATCGCTTTTTCCAAATACTTCTGGGCTTCGACATTCCCACCCGCCGAAGCAAAGACCATGCCCAGCTTGTAGTTTAACTCCGGATTATCTGGCTGGCTTTTCAATGCGCTTTCGAGGAGTTGTTCAGCCTGGGCGAATTGCCCCTGCGAGCGCCTGAGATCGGCAAGATTGCCGAGCGCGAGCACATTGCCGGGATCTGACTGAAGCACTCGCGTGAGATACGCGGTGGCATCTGCGGCGCGGCCCTCGCGCGCGGCGATCACTCCCAGGTTGTTCAGCGCCATCAGATCGCCGGGCTCTAGTTGAGCAGCCTTGAGCAACTGTTCCCGCGCCCGATCCCACTTTTGCTGCTGCATGTAAAGCGTGCCCAAGTCGTAGTAGGCGTCGGCTGATTGCGGCTCATTCTGAATGGCGCGTTTGAAAGCGGTTTCTGCGGCCTCGGGATAGCCGTGCTGGGCAAAAGTGACGCCATAGGTGAAGTAATTTCTGATAAAACCGCCGCCATAATAATCGCCGCGAAACGGTAAAGCCAGTTGCTGGCGAGCGCGCCTGGTTTTGGGGATTTTTCCGGCATCGCTCAGGGCCCGGCTGGCATCGAGCGGCCCATGATAAATCTTCACCATCATTCCCTCTGGATCAAGAAGGAATGAAATCGGAAAGGTCAAATCACGGCGTCGGTCGAAGCTGTAGCGGTAAAGCAGGTTATATATCGGAAGAGTTTCTTCAGCGGCCATCAGCACCGGAAAACGCAGCCCTCCTTGCTTCACCAGCGCGGCAACGCGGGCCGCATTTGGAGGAAGATCAACATTCACCGCGAGCACTGCAATGCCGCGCTGCTGCGCGAGATTGTCTTGAAGCAAGCGCAAATCGCGCGCAGAAGAGGGCGATGCGAGAGACCAAAATTGCAGTATGACGCACTGGCCGCGGTAATCACTCAGACGATGTAAGCCACCAGAAAAATCGGGGAGCGAAAATTCCGGCGGGTCAATGGGCGCAATCAGCCAGGTTTCAAATGCGCGGGGCAACTCCTCACGATAGTTGAGCATTTGCACGAAATTGTCGCGCTCCTGGCGATCCGATGGAACTGCGACCGTCGTGTTCTCTAATTTCGCCGCTGGCCCAATCGCATACGGAACCGCTTTGAATCGCCCAGCCCCCTCTTCAATCTCAATCCGATGATCTACTGGAACGTTCTCGAACTCTTCCGACAATCCGTTCGGCCAGCACAGCGTAACGTGAACCGGCTCACTCGATGGCCCCACACCAAAAAAAACTTCCTTCGCGTGTTGCGCGAGAAAGCCCGAGCCTGCCTGGAGAAACTTTGTTTGCTGGCTGCTCGCCGCGCGCACGGTGATGGCTGTTCCAATGGCGTCCCTGTTGCTATTGTGTCCTTTCAGTTTGAAGGAAAGCGAATGGCCCAAGCCCGGCATGACGTTGTGGAAAATACGCACTTGCGGCGCGGTGCGATTCTTTAAAATGATTTCGAGCTGCCCGTCATGATCGATATCGGCCAGCGCGAACGACCGGCTGTCGTCGATCAAATCAAGCCCCGCCGCTCCAGACACCTCTGAAAACGTGCCGTCGCGGTTATTTGCGTAGAGCACATTACGCTCGTAGCCGCTCCAGGTTCCATCGGACCGAATCAACTCATTGATAGCGTTCCAACCCTGTTGGTAACTATCGGTTGGAATGTTGCCAAGCGGAGAGCGCGCCACCACTTGCCGCCAGAAAAAGCTTGAAAGCTCGGTGGTGTTGGGTCCGCTGATCATTCCATTAGCAATGTAAATGTCCGGAAAGCCGTCCTGATCGAAATCCCATGCGTCGCTCGACCACGCCCACCGGCCCATGCCAGAGCCGGACGCGGCTGTTGCGTTCTGGAATTTGCCCGTATTGCGAAACAAGGAGTTGCCCATCGCGTGCTTCTGGTAAAGACTCCGCCCGTTTTCGGGCGCGTTAGGCATGAAACGATTGAGATGAGTGAGACGGAGGCCCGCCGCCGTCCACATATCGGCCACGTAAAGGTCCTGCTTGCCATCGTTGTCGTAGTCGAGCCAGCAGACGCTCATGCCCGCGCCAGTATCGAGCACGCCCGCTTCTTCCGCGACATCGGTGAACGTGCCATCGCCGTTATTGTGATAGAGATTTTTTTTGCCGAAGTCGTTGGCGACGTAGAGATCTGGCCAGCCGTCGCCATCGTAGTCGCACCATCCGCAGGCAAAGCTGAAGCGATTGTTGTTGCGGTCGAGATGCGTTTGCCGCGTAACATCGGTGAACGTGCCGTCGCGGTTGTTGCGGAAGAGAAAATTGGGCGGACCGTTCTCGGCATCGTCATAGGGGACGGGATACTTGTAGCGGTCCGGTCCCTGATAATAGGAATAAAGGCAAAAGTAGATGTCGAGCCATCCGTCGCGGTCATAATCCGCCAGCGCCGCTCCGGTGAACGTGCCCTGCGCTTTCTGAGCAAAGTGGAATGCGTCCTGTTTCAGATGGAACGTTCCATCGCCTTGATTCAGAAAAAGCAGCGGTCCTGTGCCGCGCACGACGATCAGGTCCTGATGGCCGTCGTTATCAACGTCGGCAAAGAGCGCCGAAGGGCTGCTATCGATCACGCCCACGCCCGCGCGGTCCGTAACGTCTTCAAATGTTCCGTCGCCGCGATTGCGATAAAGGCGGTTGGGAAGGCCGGAGGGCTGGCAGATGTAAAGATCATCCCAGCCGTCGTTATCGATGTCGCCCGCTGCCACGCCGAAATTGCCGTAGATGTCGATGCCGCAGGCGCCGTCGAGGACCGTCCGCCAGTAGTCCGTGCCTCGCGCAAGCTGCTCGCGGAAGGAGGCATTTTCTCCGAACGTCTTCTTCGTGATCTCCTCAAACAGCGGCGCAAGGCTGCGGCTGCAAGTTTCATTCAGTAGCCGCCATTCGATGACTTTCGCGATTCCCGTGGCGTTTTGCGTCCATGTTAAATCCATCCAGCCCACGCGCTGCTGGCGATGATAGCCAGCGGCCGTATCTACGAGGTCATAGCGGATATGCGCCTTGGTGACACCGGCGGCCTGATCAATCGCCGTAATCTTAAACTCGGCCCATAGAAATTGAGCGTCCCGGAAGTGAGTCGAAAGCGCGTTCAGGAAGTCTGACCCGCTTAGCACGAGCGCAGGGTTGAAAGTCAAATTCCAAATCTGCAGAGCTGCGTCGTGCCGCCGGATCGTCCTCTGAGCGGGCGTCAACGCACAACCTTTGAACTGCGTCGCGAAGGAATTTGCAAAAACATTCCAATCCGGTTTGGGCGACATAAGGGCTTTCCGCCACGTGAGTAAAATACGATTGAGCTCAGCGGCGGCAACTTCCGAAGGGAAAATATCCTTTGCCGGATCAACCTTCTCTAAGATGTTTTGCAAGGGGGATGGCGAACGATAATGGGGTTTGAAGAGGACTTCCGTGGTCTGCGGCTCAACGCTGTGTGAGGACGGCGAACCCACGATCAGCTTGTGAAGAGGAGCCGCCTGCGCGAAGGCTTCCCCTGGCTGAGAAAGGATGGGTAACGCGCCGCACCATGCCAGAAACTGGCGGCGCGAGAAATGAATGGTTTTCATTGCTCGAGGAGCGATTTTATGCTCGGCGCCATAAGGCAGCGACGCCTGATTTTGTAGCGGCGGCCTCTGGCCGCCGGTCTTTACCGATGACCATCGCTGACTTATGTCGTTCCGTATAGATTCTGTGTGACAGCATACACCACAGGCAAATTTATAAAGCGCCGCTATGCGGAAGATACATTCCGGCCGTCCAGCTTCGCCTCAAGATGCGCTTTCACCGCCGGCCACTCCGAATCGATAATGCTGAAGTAGATGCTATGCCTGAACCGCCCGCCTGGCATGATCATGTGATTGCGAAAGATTCCTTCTTCCTTGGCGCCTAGCCGCAGAATGGCCTGGTGCGAGCGGTCATTGAGCGAATCCGTTTTGAGGCAGACGCGCACGCAGCCCCAGGTTTCAAAGGCATGGCGGAGCATCAGGTATTTGGCCTCGGTGTTGACGAACGTGCGCTGCCATCGCGGGTCAATGAAGGTGCCGCCGATTTCGAGGCCGCGATTTCTCACGTCGATATCCATGAAGCGCGTAGAGCCAGCGACGCGGCCTGAGTTCCGCTCGATAGTGACGAAGCCTACTTCTGTGCCCGCGGCTTGGCGGTCGAGGATATTTTGAACGTAGCTCCGCATCTCATCGCGCGTTTGGACCACCTCGGTCCGGTATTGCCAAAGGTCGGGATCGAGTCCAAATTCCGCCAGCGCATCCGCATGATCCAGCATGAGCGGCTCCAGGCGCACGCGGGGGCCTTCAAGGGTCATGGGTTGAATGATCATCATCTCTCCAGAATACTGCCAGAATATAGTATGTTACACCAGGAGAAAGGGACTGGGGGCTAGCGTTCTTGCCATTTGCATTCTGCGGATGGTGGATTAGGATAGGAAGAATGGAGCGTGTGCGCGAGGACCGCAAACGGAGGTTCGGATGCGACTGAAATGGATCATGTGTGCGCTGCTTCTGGCGGCGCTAAGCGGGGCGGAGGCAGTCCTTGCCGCGCAGCCTAAAAGCCGGACGCCTTTGTCCGAAACTCAGTTGATGGGGCTCGTGGCGGGCAGCGTATCGAGCGCCAGGATCGGCGACCTGGTGCGTGAGCGCGGCATTTCTTTCCAGCCCACCGAAAAATACTTGCAGGACTTAAAGCGGGCGGGAGCCTCGCCTTCGCTCATCGCTCTGCTGCGTAAAACAAAACGGTCGGCTTTTGACGCGCCCACGCCCGGCGCGCTTGCTACAGCCGGAAGTGAAACCCGGGTTCTCGATCACCTGGTCAACGGCTCAAAACTGATGAACGAGGGGCATTATACGCAGGCGGAGGATGAATACCGGGCGGCAATGAAATTCGATCCGGCAAATTCTTCTCTTCACTTCGATCTCGCTTACACTCTGGCCCAGCAAAAAAAGTATGCCGAGGCGGCGGCTGAGTATCGCGTGGCGACACAGGCTGATCCGGATAATCCCTTCGCGCGCAGCGATCTCGGTGCCATGCTGCGTTTGAGCGGCGATATCGACGGCGCAATCGCGGCGGACCGCCAAGCCTTGGCCATCGAACCCAATATGGAGCCGACCCACTACAATCTCGGTCTCGCGCTTCTCACTAAAGGAGACATGGAGGATTCCGCGCGCGAGTTCCGCGCCGCGCTTCAGCTTGAGCCGCGCGATGCGAGAGCGCACAACAATCTTGGAGTCGCGTTGCAGCAAAGCGGCCACTTAGACGACGCTATTGCGCAATACCGTCAAGCCATCGATCTGAGCCCAGATTCCTGGAAGGCGCTCGAAAACCTCGGCGGCGCGCTTTCAAAAAAAGGGGATATTCCAGACGCAGAGGCCGAGTTCCGCAATGCGCTGCGCATGAAGCCGGATTCCGTACCGGGTCATGAGGGCCTGGGGGTTGTTTACGAGCAGGCCCATAACTACCAGGCTGCGCTCCGCCAGTACAATGAGGCTTTGAAGCTTTCGCCCGCGAACGCGGAGATACAATCCCGCATCAGCCGGGTTCAGCGGTACCTGGCTTCTAACCCTGTCAGCGATGTGCAATGAATGACGATTGCCGCACGCTTGCAGTTTTAGCGGTGTCCTCTGGCAGACTTTGGCCTTCGTTTTTCAAAAAGTAAAGGCCGGTGGCCAGAGGTCGTCCCTGCGGCGACTGGCGCCGCTACAATACGTAATTCGGTGGAGCACGGAGGAAACCCATTGGCGGAGTACAGCTATAAGTCCTATCTGACACATCTGAAAGAGGCTCTGGATCAGCTTCCACTTGACCAGACGGAACGCGCGGCGGATATTCTATTCCGCGCCTACGAGGCGAACCGCACCGTCTTCCTTTTCGGCAACGGCGGCAGCGCCGCGCTCGCATCGCACATGGCCACTGACCTTGGCAAAGGAACGCATCAGCCCGGCCCCGCCTGGATGGATTCGGTGAAGCACCTCAAGGCGCTCTCGGTGACTGACAACGTCCCTCTGCTGACCGCCTGGGGCAACGACACAGCTTATGAAGGCGTCTTTGCTAGCCAGATGGAGAACTTTATCGAGGCCGGCGATGTGGCGTTCGCCATCAGCGGCAGCGGCAACTCGCCCAACGTGCTGCGCGCGCTTGAGCTTGCCCGCCGCAAAGGCGCCGTAACGGTGGGACTCGGTGGATTTGCGGGAGGCAAGATGAAGGCGCTGCTCGATTGCCCTGTGATTGTGCCCTCAAACAACATGCAGCGGATTGAAGACGCGCACGTGATACTATCCCACATGATTTTCCTTGATCTGAAGGACCGCATCGAGTCATGCGCGGCCAAAGCGATGTCCAAGGGATAAACGAAACGTGAGTGGGAATTCAATTATCACAACAATCCCAGCAGCTCCGCAGGGTCTTCCTGTGGCCGGACGCGATTCTAGCGCACCAGTGTCCCAACTTCTGATGCCCGCCGAATGGGAGCGCCACGAAGCCACTTGGATCGCGTGGCCGCGCAACACGTCTGACTGGCCGGGGAAGTTTGCTCCCATCCCGTGGGTGTACGCGGAGATCGCCCGCAAGGTCGTCTCCGGTGAAATACTGCGCATCTTGGTGAATACAGCGCGCGATGAGGCTCGCGCCAAGCGCGTCCTCGAGCGCGTAGGCATTGATCTTGCGCGCATGGAATTTTTCCGTGTTCCTACGAATCGTGGATGGACACGCGACTGTGGCCCGATTTTTGCGCGGCGGTTGCTGCCAGGCGAAACTAACGAGTTAAATGTGGATGGCAAGCATAGTAAGCATAATGGAACCAGCGGCCCAGCTCGCGCCGCGGCGGAGAATGTGATTGTGGATTTCGCCTTTAACGCTTGGGCAAAATATCCTGATTGGCAGCTTGACAACGCAGTGCCCGGCCAGGTTGCCGGGGCGCTGGACTGCCCGATTCTTGCGGCGGAGGCGCGCGGCGCTGAATTCGTTCTTGAAGGCGGCGCCGTTGACGTGAACGGTGCGGGCGCGGCGCTCGTCACGGAAGAATGCCTGCTTGATGCTTCCATCCAGCCGCGCAACCCGCGCCTTGGCCGGTTGGACGTGGAGGAGGCGCTGAGCCGCTATTTGGGCGCCACGCAAGTGATCTGGCTGGGACAAGGCATCGCAGGGGATGACACGCACGGCCACATCGACGACGTATGCCGCTTCGTAGGGCCGCGCACCGTTGTTCTTTGCCAGGAGGATGACCCGAACGACGCCAATTACGCGCCTTTCCATCAAAACCGCGAACGGCTTGAGGGTGCGCGGCTGGTAGACGGAACAAAGCTGGAGGTAGTTCCTCTTCCCATGCCCTCGCCGCTCTACTTTGACGGCCAGCGGCTGCCTGCGAGTTACGCCAATTTCTATATTGCAAATGCGGGGGTCATCGTGCCCACGTTCAATGATCCGAAAGACCGGGTCGCGCTCGGCATTCTTGCGGATCTTTTTCAGGACCGGCCGGTAGCAGGCATCCACGCCACGGATCTCGTTTGGGGGCTCGGTACGCTGCATTGCCTTACCCAACAACAGCCGTCAAACCCAGCGAAACGGGAAGGGAAGGACTGACCCGTGGCTTGCAAGACTGAGTTTTTGGGATAGGCAAAAAAGCGTCTCTTTTATCCCGTATGTCTCAAAAATATCAGAATGGCGTGTTAGGCTGTTGTGCAGCGCAGGGTTCGTCTTATAGCCCTGCGGCTTGTGCTGTAGCGGCGGCGTCCTCGCCGCCAGCTTTTTACAGCGCGGAGTTCTGCCGTTAGGACTCCGCGGCTTGCCAAGATGGGACCGTCAGCAAGCCGCAGAGTTTTAAAAGCAAAACTTTGCGCTACACAGCTTCAAATGAGCCATCTGGATCAAAACAACATGCTTGATATCATAAGGTTAAGGCAAGTTCGAGGCGCGCTTGGCCTTCCTGGCGGGAGCGATTTTGCTGAAAATGATTTACCGATATAGCATCATGTTTGCGATGCAATTAGATGAAAGTTATGATTTTTGATCAAAAAGTGGGAAAAATAAAAACATAAAAAAGGATTGTTTTTATTTTTCTAATGTTTTTGTAACGCCTTGAAAGTATAGAAACATTAAAATTATGAACCGGTGCGAACCGGATCAAAAATAGCATGAAAAAGCGTTACATCACCATGAATAAAAACACGATATCGGAATTTTGGCACACGAAGCGAATAAGCTGCCTGGAATCAATAACCTCTTCGCTTCGATTGCAAAAAGCGCGTCAAAATCGCTCTTTTACGGCGGTTGTAGCGGCGGCCTCCGGCCGCCGGTCTTTTACGATTAACGACCGTCGGCCTCTTAGAAGCTTTGGCCGCCGCTACAAAACGAAGATTAGCGGGTAGCCACGGTCAGTGCTTTGCTGACCGTGGTTTTTTTTACGCGAGCACAAGCCACTGTCAATCATAATGCGATTGGCCGTGGCTACCCCGCCGAAGATTAGAAAATAGCCGGACGAGCCTTACGAGATCAATCATGCACATCACCATCAAAAATAGCGCGGCAAGGCTGGCCACAGCGGTAGCCGGAGTTATCATCTTCATCCTCCTTTTCATCTGGGTGGGGAGGGCCTACTTGGCAGGGGTTATTGCGGAGAGGCCGGATCTGAAAAACTATCAGACGGCGATGGGCCTTGACCCAGGCAACGCGCAATACCCGCTGAGCGCGGGCCGCACCTACCAATATTCTGTTCAGAACGCGAATCCCGACTTGGCGATTAAGAATCTTACCCGTTCCGTCCAGCTCAACGCCTATGACGCGCAGGCTTGGCTTGACCTCGGCACCGCCTCGGAATTCCAGGGGGACAATGCGAAAGCGGAGGAGTGTATGCGCCGCGCGGATACCTTGGCCCCGCGCATCCCCGGTTATCAGTGGGCGATTGGGAATTTCTTTCTGTTTCACAATAATGTGCAGGAGTCCTTCAAGCACTTCAGAATGGTCCTTGACGGGTTTACCGGATACGAAGATGCGATTTATAACACGGCGTGGAAAGCTTCGGGGAATGGCCCGCTGATTCTCACCAGCTTGATTCCGAACAGCCCCGGGCCGGAAATCGACTATCTCAACTATCTGCTTTCGACTCGCCGACTGAGCGAAACAGACCCCGTTTGGGACCGTCTTGCGGCAAGCCCGGATAAGTTTCCCGCGTCAGACATGGCGTTTTATCTGGACGTCCTGATCGGCGCGCATCAGCCGGACCGGGCGTGGAAAGTCTGGACCACGCTGCGGGAAAAGGGATTGATCCCGCCGACGTATCTTCAGACCCCGCAGAACCTGGTTGAAAACGGAAATTTTGAAAACGCGCTGCTCGGGTACGGCTTTGGCTGGCGCGTCGCTGCCGTGAGCGGGGTTTACGTTGATTTGGATGACAGCACCTATCATTCGGCTGCTAAATCGCTGCTCATCCAATTCCCAGGCAATCAGAATCTGGAGTATCACAACGTTTATCAATTTGTTCCCGTGCGGCCCAGCAGCCACTATCACTTGTCGGTTTTTATGAAGACCGACGATATCACCACCGATAGCGGCCCCCGCATTGAAGTAAAGGACGCCTACAACCCAGCCTTACTAGACAAGTATTCCGATCAATTGACCGGCACCAGCCCGACATGGACTCCGCTCAGCATCGATTTTGAAACCGGCCCCAAAACAAGTCTTGTCGTGGTGGATATCGCGCGGCCAGTTAGTCAGGAATTCCTCAACCAGATTGCCGGCAAGGTTTGGGTAGACGATGTTACCCTCACGCCCTCGGATCATTCGGAATAGAGGTTTAGCAGATCAGCGAGAAGGGGCTGCCGCGACAACTGCTGTGCAGGCCAAAGGCCACATTTACAGCCCACATCATTCATGCTGAAATCCATCAAACGCACGCTGCTCGGCGGGCTGAAGGGAGCGCGGGTCTTTGAGTTGCTCGCCGCAAGTGAGTGGCGCCGCAGCCGTCTTCTGATCTTGTGCTACCACGGCGTTTCGCTCGTGGACGAACACGAATGGGATGGCGCGCTCTACGTCAGCCCAACTTTGTTTGAACGCCGGATGGCCATACTCAAGGCCGGAGGTTATTCCGTCCTACCGCTGGGCGAGGCGCTCGAGCGGCTGCGGGATGGCAGCCTTCCCCGCCGGAGCGTGGCCATCACGTTCGATGACGGCGTTTGGGACTTCTACCCGCAGGCTTACCCCATCCTCAAGAAGCATGGCTTTCCCGCTACGGTCTATCTGACGACGTACTACTGCAACTACAACCGGCCCGTATTCAATGTGTTTTGCGCTTACCTTCTTTGGAAAGCGCGGGGCAAAGTGGTGGAAGCCAATCCATCACTTGGTCTCGATCAAAGGGCCGACCTCCGCATTCCTGAAGCGCGCGAGAAGGCGCGGGCGGGGATCGTTGATTTTGCCAATCGCAAGGGCCTTTCCGGTGAAGCAAAGGACGAATTGGCCCGCGAACTGGCTCAATATCTGGGCCTGCCTTACGACGAGTTTCTGCGGAAGAGAATTCTCCACATCCTGCGGCCAGACGAGGTTTCGGAGCTGGCCTCTCACGGAATCGACTTCGAGTTGCACACGCACCGCCACCGGGTGCCGCTGCAGCAGGACCTCTTTGAGCGGGAAATTCAAGACAACCGGATGTGGATTCAAAAAATGACCGGCAGAAATCCCTCCCATTTTTGTTATCCGAGCGGCGAATCACACAGCGAATTCTTTCCCTGGCTCCGGCAGCTTGGCGTAGTTTCGGCCACGTCGTGCATCCCTGGATTCGCCACAACACAGTCTGATCCGCTTCTTCTGCCGCGCCTGGTTGACGTCACCAGCCTGGACGACGTGGAATTTGAGGGCTGGCTCGCCGGCGTCAGCTCTTTCCTCCCTCGAAGAAGCCGCGCCCGCCAACTGGACGAATAAGGCTTCTGGAGTAGCGGCCCCTTATGGGCTTCGGCCGCTTTCACTTGTATGGCGCCCCCGCGGCTCGTTCGAACGAGCCGCGGGGGCGCCATACAAGAAAGGTATTAGAATCCGCTCGGACGGCACGGTTAAAACCGTGCCTCTCTGGTGACACAACCGAACTTCATGAATAATCCGGGTTAGATCCAATGCGGCCCGGCCGTTCAATAGCCTCCAAAATCCCTCGAAAATTTATGGACCTTTTTCCATCGCGCGAACGTATTCATACTCGTGGCCGCAAGGATCGCACGCTCACGAATCGGGTGTTTGTTCGTCAGATTAAAGATAGATCGCAAGACTTGATTCAGGCAGAGGGTAGTGAATGGGATCGCTCGTTCAAGATGTGAAGTTTGGCCTGCGGATGCTGACAAAGAACCCCGGTTTCACGGCCGTGGCGATGATCACACTGGCGGTGGGCATCGGAGCCAATACGGCTATTTTCAGCATGGTGAATGCCATTCTTCTTCAGCCGCTGCCTTACCCAAATCCCCAGAGCCTCGTGCTGCTGCGTGTCACCGAACCCAGCGGCCCGGGGAATCTCTACCCTGTTAGCGGCCCGGACTTCATCGATTGGGTCAAGCAGAACAAGGTGTTCGAAAGCATGGCGGCGGGCACAGGGGCTGGAACAACGCTCACCGGGCTTGCTGGGAACGCCCAGCCGATGCAACTCCAAGGCTTTGAGGTCTCACCGCAAATTTTTTCATTGCTGGGTGTAAAGCCACTGATCGGCAGAACGTTTCGCCAAGATGAAACGCAGACGGGCCGGGATCAGGTGGTGGTTTTGAGCTATGGCCTCTGGCAGCAAGCTTTCGGCGGCAAGCGGTCGATTGTCGGCAAGACGATCACGCTCAATGGCAAAGCCTATGATGTGGCCGGCGTCATGCCGCGCGCGCTCGAATTCCCCCAATTTTATGGGACCAAACCGGAGTTCTGGATTCCGTTGAACTTTCAGCAGCCCTCCTATAGAAAGTACCGGGGAAACCATTGGTTGTGGGTGATGGCGCGCATGAAGAGCGGCATCACCATCGCCAACGCGCAAGCGGATATGGCGACTGTTTCGCATAACCTCGCTCGTCAATATCCGCACGACGACACGGGCGTGAATGCCAAGGTGCTGAATTTGCACGATCAGTTTGTTAAAACTGTCAGACCGGCGCTTCTGGTGCTTTTCGCCGCCGTTGGCTTTTTGCTGCTCATCGCTTGCGCCAATATTGCCAATCTCCTACTCGCCAAGGCTATTGTGCGGCGCCGGGAAATTGCCATCCGGCTCGCGGTGGGTTCTGGAAGGGGCCGTCTCGTCCGCCAATTGCTTACGGAAAGCGTTTTGTTATTCCTGCTCGGCGGCGTGGCTGGACTCATCGTTGGGTGGGCTGCGCTGCGCGTCCTGCTTTATGCCGCTCCCGCGGGCTACGTTCCCGGCATGGTGCACGTGCGCCTGGGGGCAGGGGTTTTCGCCTTCACTTTCCTGGCTGCATTTCTAACCGGCATTTTCGCGGGTCTTGTCCCGGCCATTCAAACCTCAAAGCCAGACCTCCATAACGCTCTGAAAGAGGGAGGAAGGGCGCTGAGCGTCGCGCATCGGCGTTCGCGCGGCGTGCTGACCGCGGCTGAAATAGCCCTGGCGATGGTCATGCTCATCGGGGCTGGGCTCGCCATCAAGAGTCTTGTGCGCCTGCTCGGCGTCGAGCCTGGATTCGATGCGCATAACGTCCTGAAGGCGCGAATTGCGTTGCCTGATGTGCGGTATCCAAAAGATCCCCAAATAACAGCTTTTTATCGGCAGCTTTTAGATCGCGTCCGCGCGCTTCCGGGCGTTGTATCTGCATCGGTAGCCGAGCAGTTGCCGCTTCAGGGGGGCAGCAACGGAGTTGTCTATATCGAGGGCCAGCCCTTGCCCAAAGATATGTGGTCGAGCCCCCTGGTGGAGTGGTGCACGGTGATGCCTGACTACTTCCGCACGCTCCGCATTCCGCTGCTCAGAGGCCGCGATTTTTCGGCTCAGGATGGGCCAAAGTCGCCCGAAGTTGCGATTATTAACCAAACCATGGCGCACCGTTTCTGGCCGAATCAGAACGCTGTAGGCAAGCGGGTTGCCCACGATTATCAAAAACCGACATGGATCACTGTGGTTGGCGTTGTGGGCGACGTGCGCGAGTATGGGTTGAGCGACCCGGTTGTTCCCGAAGCCTATTTTCCGGAGTCTCAAGGCGCTGACTCGTACCTAAACATCGTTATCAGGACCTCCACTCCACCCCTTAGCGAGACTCCCGCCTTGAGGGCTGTTGTTCACAGCCTCGACAGCGAGCTCGCGGTTTTCAAGGTGGAAACGCTGGACCAAATCATGTCTCAGTCTTCCCAGCAGCAACAATTTATGGCGCTGCTGCTGGGCTTGTTTGCGGCCGCAGCGCTGGTATTGGCTGCGGTGGGTATTTACGGCGTGATTTCGTATTCAGTTGCTCAGCGAACGCACGAAATTGGCATCCGCATCGCGCTGGGCGCGCAGCGCCGGGATGTATTGTGCCAGGTTTTGGGTGAAGGCGCTACGCTTGCGCTCGCTGGCGCGGGCGCCGGGCTTGCCGCGGCATTCGGGCTGACCCGGCTGATGACGAGTTTGCTTTATGGCGTAAAGCCGGTGGACCTGCCCACGTTCATCGTCGTCCCATTGGTGCTGATTGGAGTGGCGCTGCTGGCATGTTACATCCCCGGGCGCAGAGCGGCAAAGGTCGATCCAATGGTCGCGCTACGAGACGAATGATAATTACCAAAGGAGGAAACGATGCAATCTAACGGCAACTGTCTGGTTCGAATGGAAGGGGTGAAGAAGGTGTTTTACACCGACGAAGTGGA
Organism: Terriglobia bacterium; assembly: GCA_035945615.1. Taxonomy (GTDB): domain Bacteria; phylum Acidobacteriota; class Terriglobia; order UBA7540; family UBA7540; genus RH2-MAG17b. The sequence goes on along the minus strand of DASZAA010000073.1, from coordinate 1,202 downwards.
GACGCACGCCCTTTCCGAAATCCACCTCGAAATTAACAAGGGAGAGTATGTCTCGATTGCCGGCCCATCTGGGTGCGGCAAATCGACGCTGCTCTCAATTATCGGCCTGCTCGATACGCCGAGCGACGGCAAGTATTGGCTGAATAGCGCCGCGGTTGAAGACTTAGGTCTCGGGGACCGCTCGCGCATCCGCAACCGCGAGGTGGGGTTTATCTTCCAAAGCTTTAACCTGATTGGCGACCTGACCGTGTTTGAAAATGTCGAGCTGCCCCTGACCTATCGCGGAATGCCTGCAAGCGAGCGCAAGCAGCGCGTGAAGGAGGCGCTCGAGCGGGTGAACATGGCGCATCGCATGAAGCACTATCCCTCGCAGCTTTCGGGCGGACAGCAGCAGCGCGTGGCCGTAGCGCGCGCTCTGTCTGGCGATCCGGCTATCCTTCTAGCCGACGAGCCGACGGGCAATCTCGATTCCAAAAACGGCGAAGCGGTGATGGCGCTGCTCAGCGAGCTGCACAGCGGCGGAGCCACCATTGTGATGGTGACTCACGATCAACGCTATGCGGACCTTGCCGATCGCGCGGTTTCGCTCTTTGACGGCAGGATCGTGGATGAAAACAAGGAGTCGCCGGCCGCGGGCCGGCAAACTTCCGCAGCCGGAAAGGTTGAAGCACAGAATTTGATGTGAGCGAGCCGGATGAGAGGGGAACATCCTAAGGCGGTCAGGGTATGCGCACGGGACATTGTAGCGCCTCTTTTGGTTTCACTTCCTGCCTGATCATGCCATCGCGGGTTCGCCTGCATGTTCGAGGGGCAGCAACTGGCCCTTTTCAAGGTGCCGTACCACGGTGGAAAAACGCGCCGCACGCGGGTCGTGCGTCACCATGATGATCGTCTTCTTGTAGTCGCGGTTTAGACGGCTGAGAATGTCTAGCACTTCGTCGGCGGATCGGGCATCGAGATCGCCGGTTGGCTCGTCGGCCACAATCAGTGTGGGGTCGGTGACGATGGCACGGGCAATGGCCACGCGCTGCTCCTGTCCTCCTGAAAGCTGGCGAGGCGAATGATGCACGCGATCCTTCAGACCCACCAGTTCCAGCGCCGCGAGCACGTGCTTTTTGCGCTCTTCGGCGGAAAGCTTGGTAAGCAGCAGAGGCAGTTCAACGTTTTCGAAGGCGTCAAGCACGGGGATCAGGTTGAAAGTC
>DASZAA010000072.1:0-21811 GCA_035945615.1 Terriglobia bacterium | reverse complement strand
CGATACCCACGACTGGGACGCGGTTGAAACTCCCGTGCTGGTTGATGGAATGTTTCATGGCAAGCGCCGGAAAATGCTGATGCAGACCTCGCGCAATGGCTATTTCTTTGTGCTGGATCGCACGACGGGCAAGAATCTGCTCAGCGTTCCCTTTGGGCCGGTCAACTGGTCACTCGGCGTAGATTCGCGCGGGGAGCCTATTCCAAATCCGGCGAAAGAGCCGGCGCCAGATGGGCGTCTGATCGCTCCTGATGAAGGCGGAATGACGAATTTCCGCTCGCCGAGCTTCGATCCGAAGGCGGGACTGTTTATCGTAGATGCCCACCCGAGCTACGGCATCTATTTTGCAAAGCCGGCGGACGGAACGTTCGGCTGGGCGGGCGCCGATTACGGTGTCTGGAGCAAGGGCGTCCTTGAGGCCATCAACTACCAGACAGGGAAGATCAGCTGGAGCGATCAACTTGGTCCCTACGGCTCGGGTGCGGGCGTGCTGACCACTGATTCCGGGCTCGCGTTTACGGGTGATGCGAACGGCAACGCGCTTGCTATTCTGACCCGTAACGGCAAAATTTTATGGCACGCCGGGACGGGAGCGCAGATTGACAGCTCACCCATCACATACGAGCTGGATGGACGTCAGTATGTGGTCACCGGCAGCGGCGGCGTGCTCTTTGCATGGGCGCTGCCACAACACATTGGTGAGCAGTCAGTCCGCCGGGAAGCGCGCAAGTAAGCCGCGCGGGCGCGTGTGCATAACGCGTGATCTGGCCGGTCATCTGTGCGAATAAGGCGAGCACGCGCCAGCACCGGTTTGATGATCCTGAATGCCTTGAAAACGCCGGATATCCAAGCAGAAGACAGGCACGGCGCCGTTGGCGCCACGCTCATCTTCCTTCTTTTCTTTTGCTCTCTTCTGCGAGCGCCTGTACCTTGCGCGGCCCAGAGTGAAATCACCGCGAATTTCCCCCGGAACAATTGGCAGCCTACGCGCGCGCCGCTGGGAGCGCGGTATGTTGGCGACAAGGTTTGCGCGCAGTGCCACACTTCTGAAGCCCAATTTCAGGAGCAGACGGCTATGGCGCATGCCCTCGAATCCGTGGCCGCTTGCCGCATCCTTCACAAGCATCCCGCCCTTACAGGCCGCATTGGCCCTTACACCTATCACATTGTCACCCAGGGTGGGCGGAGCATTTACTCGGTGAGCGACGGGACGACGGTGTTTTCCGCCCCAATCCTCTACGCCTTCGGTCAGGGACAAGCTGGGCAAACATACGTGTATCACTACAATGGCGCCTACTACGAAAGCCGCGTAAGCTTTTTTAACGACACGAAAAGCCTCGATCTAACGCTAGGCTACAGCCGCACCCATCCCCAGAACGTCGAAGAAGCTGCGGGGCGCCGAACGAGCGTGGACGAGTCGCGCGACTGTTTCGCCTGCCATTCCACGGCAGCCGTGCAGGGCGAGAAATTACAAGTAGGCCACCTGATGCCGGGCATCACCTGCGAAGGTTGCCATGGGCCGGGCGCCGAGCATGTGGAGGCCGTCAAAGCGCGCGATTTCCAATCCCTGCATATTTTCAATCCCGGCAAACTGAGCACGCAGGATCTCTCTGACTTTTGCGGCTCCTGCCACCGGAGTTGGCAGCAGGTGGAGATGATGCACGTGGAGGGCGTGCAGAGTGTCCGCTTTCAACCCTACCGCTTGGAATTAAGCCGCTGCTTCGACGCTATCGATCCCCGCATCAGTTGCCTTGCGTGCCACGATCCTCACCACGAAGTGCGCACTGACGCTGCTTTCTATGACTCCAAGTGCTTGGCCTGCCATCGGGGAGGCGGCAAATCTTTCAAACTTTCCGCCGCCAGGACCGCGCCGGCCTGCCCGGTCAGTCAGAAGAACTGCGTAACCTGCCACATGCCTAAATATGAGCTTCCCGGGGCGCATTTCGAATTCACCGATCATTACATCCGCATCGCGCGTGCGGGAGCGCCGTATCCTAACTAAGCGTATCAGTTTCATAGGCGAGTCCCGTTGAAATGATAAGACCAATCCTCTTTATGGGCGATGCGAATGGCCTCGGCGTGGGTCATGCGGTCTGCTGCGAGTGGATCAGGCAGTCGCGCGAGCTTGGTGATGTGACGAGGGTGCGCGAGCTTGAAAAGTCGATGGTCTTCTGTCCAAACTGGGAACCTTCATTGGGCTGGCAGGGCATCCATGATGCGTATGGCTTTCCGATTGATCGCGTGGTTTGGCGCTTCCGGTTTGATGCCGGTTGGCTCGCCGGCCATTGCGCGCGCCTGCACGGATATGCGCTGATTGTGCTGTGGAATGGGGGCATTAATTCTCCGGACGCGCTGCAGCGCACAGGCCACACTGTAGTCGTCCGAAAGGAGCCGGAGAGAATTCAGTATTTTGACCCGAACTTGGGAACGTTGGCGATCGACACATCCCAGGAATTTTGCCGCTGGCTGGTCAGCGGTCCGAGCGCGCCAGGGGAAATGTATCCAGAGTTCTGCAAAAGGCGCTGCGAGCTGGTTCAGGTTTAGCGCAGCCGGGAGGGGAGAACTGCTGTAACGGCGGCCTGCGCTGTGAGGAGATGCCTCTACAGTAGGCGCCCTTATTTCACGGACCGGGCGTTACAGGCGCCGCGACTTCGCTTTCACCCATGCAGGTGCGGTTGCGCCCCGATTCTTTAGCCCGGTAGAGCGCCGCATCCGCGATGCGCAGGAGTGATTGATAATTGTCGGAGTGATTTTGGCTCATCACCGCCACGCCAAGGCTCAGCGTTACGGGGATTGATAACCCGGCGGTCTCGACTGGTTTTGCGCCGACACCGTTGCGAAGCCGTTCAGCCTGCTGGGTTCCGCTAAGCGCCTCAGAGTCGGGAAGAACGATGATGAATTCCTCGCCCCCATAGCGGCCAATCGAGTCATAAGAACGCACGGCGGCTTGCATCCTCCGGCAAACTTCACGGAGCACGTCGTCGCCCGCCAGGTGGCCGTAAGTGTCATTGACAGCCTTGAAGTGATCAATGTCCGCCATGATGACCGCAATTTTGCCCTTGGTCCGGACCATCCTTGCGCATTCACGCTCCAGGATGGCCAGAATCCCGGCGCGATTCCATACCCCCGTAAGATAATCGTGCGTCGCCTCTTTGCGCAACGCCTCGTGCGCTACCATTAACTCCGACTGGAGGTCGAGAATGCGGCGCCCGGTTCGTAGTCGGGCCTGCAATTCCTGGGCATCGAACGGTTTGGTGAGATAATCATCAGCGCCCGCTTCAAGTCCAGCAATGATATCCTCTTTCTGCCCCTTAGCTGTGAGCAATAGAACATAGATGTAGGTTGAGGACGTTTTCGCGCGAAGTTGGCGCACCACTTCCACGCCATCCATACCAGGCATCATCCAGTCTAGGATCGCCAGTTTCGGGCAGTCATCCGCCTGAAGTGCATCCCAGGCTTCCTGGCCGTTGCGGGTAACGACCACGTCGTAGCCCCATTTGACGAGATGGGCCTGCAAGACACGCCGGGAAACCGGGTCATCTTCCGCAATCAGGACGCGCATCGGCAAAGCCGTACCTCCCTGGAAATCCGTGAAATCGCCGCAACGAGGGGTTTTGCATAGCGATTAGTAACTATAATGTCAATGGTATAACTAAACTTTCGTCATGTGCAAGCATTGAATGTGACGGTAGCTCCTCCCAACCATTGCCCGCCGGGCTTTGTTATAAAAACGGCCGCAAAAAATCTGTAAGGGGTTGGCGCTATAGGAGGTTAAGCGAGGTAATTACAGAGCCTCTCTGGCTCTTTCATGGCTCGCATCCAGCACCATTTTCAGCACCGCCATGCGCACGTATAAACCGTTTTGCGCCTGTCGGAAATAGGCCGCGCGAGGGTCGCGGTCAACTTCCATGGTGATCTCATCGATACGGGGCAGGGGGTGCATGATGATGGCGTCCTTGCGCATCAGCTGCAAACTCGCAGGGTCAATAATGTAAAGCCCACGACACTTCTCGTAGTCGCCGATGCGATCGCCAAACCGTTCTTTTTGCACGCGCGTCTGGTAGACCACGCGTACCCGTGGCAGCACGCCTTCGAGGTCGCCGCGTTCTTCGTAATCCACGCCATGCTCGCGAAGATATGCCAGGATATCTTCCTTCATTTTCAGGAGTTCGGGCGCCACGAAATAGATTTTGACGCCGCTGAATTTTCCTAACAGATAAGAAAGCGACCGCACCGTGCGCCCCTGCGCCAGATCGCCCACCATGGCTACTTGCAAGCCATCAATCGAGCCAATCTCCTTCTGAATGGTGTAGAGGTCGAGCAGGGCCTGCGTGGGGTGCTGGCCCGCGCCATCGCCAGCGTTGATCACCGGAACCCGGGAAACCGCGGCTGCGCGCTGCGCAGCGCCCACCTCGAAGTGGCGGATCACGATCAGGTCAGCATAGCCGTTCAGAATGCGGATGGTGTCTTCAAGCGTTTCTCCCTTGGAAACAGACGAGAACTCGCGCGCGTTTTCGGTGGTAATCACCCGCCCGCCCAGGCGGTGCATGGCCGATTCAAACGAAAAGCGGGTGCGCGTTGAAGGTTCGTAAAACAGCGTGGCCATAATGCGGTTGCGATAATCATCGATGCCTCCGGCGCGTGCAACTTCCTCCATCCGGTGGCTTTGCTCGAATAGCGCCAAAAGCGTGGCGCGGTCAAACTGCTGTGCTTCGACAATGTGGTGAAGTTTCATGGACAGTTTTTATCCTTCGCAAGATCTAGCTAAAGATGCCATAACCTCGTCTCGAAACCATATCGCGACGGCGCGGGTTGCGTCAAACGGCGGTATCTGTTGTCGCGGCGGTCGTCGGTGTCCTGATTAGTCCTCGAATGACATTGAGCCGGACCTCACTTTTTTAACGAACTTCTGACTCGGGCATCGGCCGCCGCTACAAATTGTGCCGGAAACTCCTAATTTTGTTATGTTAGTAATATAAATATGTTAAACTTGGCCCAGTTAGAGGTTTGGCGCTAGGTTGCGGGAACCTACTCCGGGTGTTTTTACGTATTAGTTAATAGTATGTTTAAAGAAGGAGGGCTTGGACAGAGAAGTGTCCACGATGACCTATTGGCTTACGATACCCAGTGCTGGCGCAATATCTGAATTTTGGCATCAAAAGGGGACGTACTATGAGAAAAACTGCACTCGTGGTAATTTCTACCATCACTTTCCTTCTGATTCTCGCGGCCGCGCCACAGGCGCGGGCAGATAACCTCTATGGCTCGATCCGTGGGGTAGTCATGGACCCGTCCGGCGCTGTCGTCCCCAACGCCGCAGTAACGGTGACGAATACGGAAACCGGCATTTCGCGCCAGACAACGACCCGCGCGGATGGCAGCTTTGAAGTGCCGAATCTTCTGGCGCCCGATACCTACAGCGTGACAGTGGATCAAAGCGGGTTTCAGAAATACACCAGCAAGGGCATCCGCCTTAACGTCAACCAAATTTACGTGGTCAACGCGGTGCTGAAGGTGGGATCTTCCACCGAACAGGTCACAGTGCAGGCCAACGCCGCGCAGGTAGAGTTAACATCGATTGAGCGCGGGACCACTATCACCAGCCAGTCCATCGTCGATCTGCCTCTCAACGGACGGAATTGGGTCACGCTCCAGCAGCTTGAGCCCGGGGTGGTCAACGCCTCTGACGATACTGGAAACTTTGCGACGAACGGAAGCCAGCCGGCGCAAAATAGCTACCTAATCGATGGCACGGACGACAATGATTTGCCCTTAAATCAGGTACAGATTGTGCCCAGCCCGGACGCGATCGCCGAATTCAAGATGGTGACGAGCACCATCAATCCCGAATACGGCAGGAATTCGGGCGCTATCCTGAACGCGGTGATTAAGTCCGGAACCAACCAGTTTCACGGCGACGGGTTCGAATTCTACCGGGATACCAGCCTGAACGCGCGGAATTTTTTCCAACCCGCGCCCGCCGTATTTCATCGCAATCAGTTTGGCGGCACGATTGGCGGCCCCATACGGCTGCCGCACATTTACAACGGGAAAGATCGCACGTTCTTCTTTTTCTCTTATCAAGGCAACCGCGAGAGCATTCCTCAAAGCGGGGGGGGAGCTGTGCCGGTTTTCAGTTCCGGCCAGCGCAGCGGCGCATTTCCTGACCTTGCGACGTCCACGACCACTTCGCCTTTCCCGCTTGTAGGCGACGACGGCGTCACCTATCCGGCGGGCACGCCGTACTCCACCATCTTCTCCGCAGGCACGATACCCTCCGCGGATTTCAATCCCATCGCCGCGAATTTGTTGAGTAAATATGTGCCTCCGGCCAATGTGGGCGGGCTTTACGAATTCAATCCCGCGTTGACGGCCATCAGCGACCAGTATTTGGCCCGGATCGACCATACCATCAGCACCAAAGACTCCCTCTGGGGTTATTTTCTGTGGGAGCGCGCGCCGGATACGCAGACGCTTCCTTTTGATGGCGCCTCGCTGCCTGGCTTCGCGCAAGTCGACCAGGAACATGAGCAGCAGTACACCGCCGCGTGGAATCACACTTTTGGCGGGACTGCTATAAACGAAGTAAGAATCGGCTACACGCGCTTGAATTTCGATGCCGTCGCGCCTCAAACGCCCACCAGCCCGGCCTCGGCGGGGTTTACCGGGATCCACCCTCAGCTCACGTCGGGCGAGGGCCTGCCGGTGATCAGCGTGCTAGGTTACTTTAGCCTTGGGTTCTCCACAGACGGACCGCAGCCGCGTATCGATCAGGTTTCTCAGGCCACCGATAATTTCACGAAGATCGCCGGCAATCATACGCTGAAGTTTGGCTTCGATATGCGCCGCTTCCAGGTTTATAACCCGTTCGCGCACAATAATGACGGCGCTTTCGCCTTTGACGGAACAGGCCTTTACTCCACCGGCGACCCTGCCGCGGATTTTATGCTCGGAATTCCCGACACTTACAGTCAGGCGAGCGGCGACATCCTCAACGAGAGGACGCAGGAGTATTACTCGTATGCGCAGGATCAATGGAAAATCCGGCCGAATCTGACCCTCACCTACGGCGTGGGCTGGTCTGTGGATACACCCAACGTGGATAATTATCACAACAATCATGCTGGCATCGCATTCCGGCCTGGGCAGCAATCCACCGTCTTCCCCACCGCGCCTGAGGGCTACGTTTTTCAGGGAGACGCAGGCGTGAACGCCTTCGGAACCACCCATTTCAAAGACATTGGTCCGCGCTTTGGATTTGCTTATAGCCCCGATTGGGGCCGCTTGACGGGAGGCGCGGGAAAGACGAGCATCCGCGCCGGATACGGCATCTATTTCAACCGGTTTAACGGCGAGACGGCTACGCAAACCGAAGGATCACCGCCCTACGCCCTCAATTCCAGCGGGGTTAGTGACGCCAACGCGGTGAATCCCACGCTTCCAACGCTGAGCCCCAGCTTTGCCAATCCCTTTGCCGATATCGCGGGCCAATACACGCTACCGAACAAATTTCCCTATTCGCCCAGCGCCACCCCCGACTTCTCCCTCCTCCTTCCGCTCGGCATCAGCACCTATGACCCGAATATCGTGGTTCCTTACGCCGAGAACTATAACCTCTCGATGGAGCGCCAACTTGGCGGAAGCACGATTCTTTCGCTGGGCTATGTGGGGTCTTCCGCGCATCGGCTGCTGATGGCCTATGAACTGAACCCTGGCATTAACCCCGCCGGCTGCGCCGCTAACCCGAAGTGCGTTGCGACCCGCGATTTCCAACCGGTGGAATTCCCCGGCAATTTCGCCTATCCCGGCAATGTTTTTTCGTCCATCGGGGACGTCGCCACCGTGGGTAACTCGAACTACAATTCATTTCAGGCCAGCGTGAACAAGCACTTTACGCATGGCTTTCAATTCCTTGCGGCGTATACGTGGTCCCACGCGCTGGACGACGGCTCAGGATTCGAGAATTCAGGCTTCGGAGGAAACGGTGCCGGAGGCTTTGGGAGCACCAGGAGCATGAATCCCTTTAACCGCGAGGCTGCCGATTATGGCAATTCGATTTACGATGCCACCCAGCGCCTGGTGATCAGCTACGTATACGAACTCCCGAGCGTGCGGCGCTTCAACGCGTTCCACTGGATGCCAAGCCGCATTACGGATGGCTGGCAGATGAGCGGCATCACCACTTTTCAAAGCGGATTCCCGCTGGACGTTGTGGACAGCAACCTGCCATCGCTCACCGCCAGCCTGTACACCTACTACTCGGCGGGATCTGGCTGGGATGTGCCGAACGTCAACGGGTCGACAACATACTTAAACCCGCGCACCAACTCGACGAACCTCTGGTTCAACGGCAGCAACTTCTCAGCCCCTGCCATCGGCACCGAAGGCAACGCAGGGCGCAACATCTTGCGCGGGCCTGGCCGCAACAACTTTGATTTTGCTCTGGAGAAGGATACGAGCATCACCGAGAGCACCCGGATTGAGCTGCGGTTCGAGTTCTTCAATCTCTTTAATCACACGCAATTCGACCCGGCCGGCATTACCACCGATTTCAATTCATCGGCGTTTGGAACGGAAACAGCGGCCTTTGACCCGCGTGTGATTCAACTGGGCGCGAAATTCTATTTCTGAGTTTTGGTGATTTCTGGCGCAGGGTTTCCCTCTGAAACCCTGCGCTACAATTTCTTGGGCTGACCGTAGGTGGTGTGATAGCGGTCGTACCACTTCTTGATTTCATCGGGCGGCAGGGCCTTGGGCTTGCCCAAGGCGAGGGCTAAATAGCAGGTCTTGGCAACGTCTTCGAGCATCACCGCGGCTTTCAGCGCCGCGCGCGGCGTCGCTCCCCAGGCGAACGTGCCGTGGTTCCCCAGCAAAATCGCCGGCGCCTTTCCCATGTATTTCAAGATCGTCTCGCCAATGTGATCCCCCACGTTATCCACATAAGGCGCGCACGGAATTTCCGCGCCGAATTCATCCGCTATCGCGGTCAAATAGACAGGGATGGACCGTCCCAGCAGCGCTAGCGCCGTGGCGTAATTGGAATGGGTGTGAATGACACCGCCGATTTCCGGGCAATGTTTGTAAAGGTAGAGATGGTGCGGAAGATCCACCGAGGGATTCCAGCGGCCCCCGATTTTATGGCCTTCAAGATCGGTCGCCACCAGGTCAATCGGGCGCAGCTTGTCGTAATCCATGCCACTCGGTTTGATCAGCACCAGGCCGCGCTTGCGGTCGATGCCGCTGGCGTTGCCGCTGTGCATAGTCACGAGGCCGCCGCGGAAAATCTCAAGGTTCGCCGACCAGACTTCTTGCCGCAATTGCGCGAGGGGATGTTTAATCGTCATTGCGGAAGGCGGCCTTTTTAGATCTCATTTGTTTAGTTTGTATTATAAGTATCAATGATCTACTTCTGGATTCCCTTGAGCCGCTTCATTACATCATTCCCGCCGCGCCCGAAGTAATCGTGCAATTTTTGGTACTCTCTGAAGAGCCGGGTGTAAATGTCATGACGCTGCGCATCCGGCCGGTAAACCGTCCGTTGCAGGCCTGTCATGTTCTTCGCGGCCTCGAAGATGGAGCCATACCCTCCGCGCACGCGGCCGGCGGCCACCGCGCCGTGCATCGCCGAGCCCAGGGCCGGGCAAGTGAGCGGCTGCCGGGCGACTTTGATTTCGCGCCCCGTCACGTCGGCATAAATCTGCATCAGAAGTTTATTCTTTTCCGGTAAGCCGCCGCAAGACACGAGTTCCTTCACCGCGATTCCCTTGGACTCAAAAGCCTCCACAATTTGCCGCGTTCCGAAGGCCGTGGCTTCGATCAAAGCGCGGAAGATTTCCTCCGGCCTTGTACTGAGCCGCATCCCGATGAGCAGGCCGGTGAGATCCGCGTCGACCAAAATCGAGCGGTTTCCATTCCACCAATCGAGCGCCAGCAGGCCAGACTCGCCAGGCTTCAGCGCCGCCGCGCGCTTTTCGAGCAGGTCCGGGATGCTGCATTTAGCCCGGCGCGCCTCTCGCGCCACGGCTTCCGGCACACCGCGCTCGAAATACCAGGCAAAGATGTCGCCCACTGCGGATTGTCCCGCCTCGTAACCCCACAGGCCCGGCACGACGCCATCCTCTACCGTTCCGCACATGCCTTCCACTTCGCGCTTATCTTCGCCGAGAAGAATGTGGCAAATCGATGTGCCCATAATCATCACCATCGACCCTGGGCGCGTGACGGTGACGGCAGGCACCGAGACATGCGCATCTACATTGCCGATCGAGACCGGCGTTCCGGGCGTCAAGCCTGTCCTCTTCGCCCAGTAGGGCGTCAATCCTCCCGCGCGCGCGCCGAGCGGATAAAAGTCTTCGCCCACTTTTTCGGCGATCACGTTTTCAAATTGCGGATGCAGAGCCTTGAAAAAATCCTTTGAGGGGAAACCGGCGCCCTTCACCCACATGGCCTTGTAAGACGCCGTGCAGGCGCCGCGCCTTTCCTCGCCGGTGAGCTGCCACACGATCCAGTCGGCGGCTTCAATAAAGCGGTCAAAGGCGGCGTAGGTTTGAGGCGATTCGTTCAAAATCTGCAGGAGCTTGGAAAAAAACCATTCGGACGAATAGCGGCCGCCGTAGGCGCGAATGATGGGTTCGTTGCGATCGGTTCCGATTTCCGTAATCCGGTTAGCCTCGGGCTGGGCGGCGTGATGTTTCCACAGTTTCACCCAGGCGTGCGGATTGTTGCGAAATGCTTTGACGAAACACAGCGGCGTGCCGTCGCGCAGGGCCGGCATGGGCGACGAGGCGGTAAAATCCGTTCCCAGGCCAATCACGCGGTCGCCGCGAACGCCCGCGAGCTTTAGCGCCTTGGGCACGGCCTTTTCGACTACCAGAAGGTAGTCACGCGGATTCTGCAGCGCCCAATCCGGCTCCAGTCGCGCGCCGTAGGGCAGCCGCTCGTCGAGTACGCTATCCGGATAGGGAACGATAACCGCCCCAACTTCCTGGCCGTCACGGACGCGCACCACCACCGCGCGTCCCGATTCAGTTCCGTAATCGATTCCAACCGCAAATAAATCTTTGATCATAAGTTCTTCGGGGCTATCTTGTTACGCAGAGTTCCACTCGCAGAAGTCTGCGCTAAAATTATTAGAAATTTCAATGCCGCGGTAAGCTACCGCACTTCATAAGACTGCCAGGCCACGATGAGATTTTGAGACCAATGAGACAGCTTCCATTAGAAACGCTGATTCTAAATAACTTCTTGGGTTCGTCCCGTGATTTTTTGTGTTTCGCCTAATTTCTCCCGGGCGTTTTCTAATCTTGGGGCCGCTCTGTAGCGCAGACCGCCGCTTTTGCAGTCTGCGGCCTTTGAATGGACAGAAAGCCCGCAGACCTCAAATACGGAGGTCTGCGCTACAAAGAGTCTAACACGCCATTTTGAGATTTTTGAGACAAATGGGATAAACGAGACAGTTTTCAGGTTTTTAACGCACGGCCCGAGCCCGCTACGCTGTGGAAGAATTGACCTTCCAATACACCACGTAGCGTTCGCCGGCAATCTGGTAGAGCGGCTTCAGGGGAGTCGGCTGGGTCTGCCCGGTGGTTTGAAACTTCAATTTGCCTGTGGATTCAACCCAGCCGCCCGGCTTACTGGCCGTGATTTCCGGCGCCTCAATAGGCTTGCCAATGGGGAACGTATTATAGCCGGGGTGCGTATCGGCTTCGTTGAGGCCTTCACTGCCGAGTTCACCCGCCAGCACGAGCGGTCCATACATCATTGCTTGCTGCGTTAAATCGCCCGCCAGCGCTTCGGCGCGCAGGCTCATGGGTAGGCTCACTTCAACACGGTCGCCATTTTTCCACGCGCGGTCAAGCGTCAAATAGCTCGACGGGCTTGAGAACACCGGCAAGGCTTCGCCATTGAGCTTCACCGCGCCGCCCTTTGTGGCCCAATACGGGATGCGGATGTTCACCGCCAACCGCACGGGCTGTTGTACGCGGACCACTAGAGCGGTTCCTTCCTGCTCGGGGAAATTTGTTTCCTGGCGCAGGCGAAGGCCTTTCTCCGGCCAATTGACTTCGGAAGCGATGAACAAATTGACGTAGACTCCATGATCGTCGTGAAAGTAAATTGTGTTGTTGAATTTGGAAAATTCTTCCGCACCGGTTCCGGTGCAGCACCAGAAGGAGTCGTAAGACGAATTGTAGTATTTCCACCAGCCGCGTCCAAGCGACAGGAAATAGCTCTTCAGGCCTTGTGAGTCTTGCGTGCCCAAGCGGCTGTTAAAGAGCGTGCGTTCATAGTAGTCCATGGCGCGCGGGTCAGCCGTCCAGCCGTAAATGTGCCGGGTGAGCTTCAGCATGTTGTAGCCACAGCAGCACTCTTCCATCGTTTGCCCTACTTCTTTCCCTAGGTCGCCGGCAGGCGCCAGCCAGTGCTCCCGGTAGCTGGTGCCGCCGCTGCAAAAGATTCGCCGGGCGGTGACGTCGGTCCAGAAAAAATCGGCAATGTTATGGAAGCGCGGGTCGCCGGTAACTTCATATTGCCGCGCCGCGCCGATCATTTTCGGAATGTTGGTGTTGGCGTGAAGCTCTTGGAGTTCGTCCTTGTACTCCGCCAGCGGATCGAAGACGGCATGATGATAGAAGCGGTCGGCAATCATAAGATACCGGCGATTGCCCGTGACTGCATAAAGGTTGCAAAGCACTTCGAGCATGCCGCCCTGCTCCACCTCCAGCACGCGCTGCATGTGCTCCTCGCTAAGCGGCCCTACCCAGCGGCCTACCCAGCCCGCCATCTTCTGCGCCGTATCGAGCGCCTGCTCATTGCCGCAATGCGTGTACATATCCAAGTGGCCGGCCATGATCTTGTGAATCGTATAGAACGGCGCCCAGACCTGCTTCCCATCTCGCAAGCGGTCAAAAAACTCCACTGGAAAGGCGCTTAGGTAGCCATTGCCGAGCGCCTGCTGGCATTGCGCCAGCGTTGCTACCAGCTCATCCGCCTTTTTCTTCAAGTCCTCGTCGCCCGTGCTTGCATACATCAAGGCTGCGGCGGAAAGGTAGTGGCCGCCGGTGAAATGGCCGCGCAGCTCACAGTCAGGCTTTTCCCAGCCACCGAGCGGCTCCGCGGTGGAAGGCAACCTCGCCGTAATGCGAAACGTGTGCGCCAGGCGTTCATTGGGCAGCATTCGGAGATAACCGAGATTAGCTTCCATCTGCTGCTTGAAAATGCCATCCGTCAAGCGGACCTGATTGTTGGGGAAAGGCAACACTTTCCACGGCTCTTTTTCGTGATTGACCGGAGTCCCGTTTTGCACGACAGTATCAACCACCGGATTCTGCGGCATCGCCCCTTCGAGCTCCGCTGGGAGCGCCAGAGCGCCCGCCGAGAGCGCGGCGAGGCCCATAAATTCTCTTCGATTCACCTGATTGGAAGGGCGCATGGAGTCTCCTCGAGAGGGTTAAAACGTTTTACAGTGGATCGTGTCGAAATACCGCTCAAAAAAGGGCGGGTCTCCGGCCCGACAATGCAACCGGAGGCCCGCCGTTAGCACGTGTTGGGGAGGATTGTACAACACGTTTAGAAACTTCTGAATCTGGTCTCTGGGGCCCACTTGCCCCGCCTTTCGCACGAATCAAAACGACAGCTTAGCACCGAATTGCACCCATCGCGGGAGGCTCTGCCCCGTTGCTCTACCGAAAGCTGCATCGGTGAGGCCAAGATCAACGCCGTTGAGGTTGGGCGTGTTAAAAATATTATAGAACTCAAACCTTAATTCCAGGTTCACCCGTTCCCCAAGCTTTGTGTTTTTAACCAGCGCGAGATCGGTCTCGGCAAAGCTGGGCTCGCGGAACAGGCCAGGTTTTTCGTTGCCGTTCGTGGCCAGAGCAGGAGTCGTGAATTCACCGGGCGAGAAAATGGTCCCGTTGAGAAACGCGCTCCGGGACGTGTTCTCGGTGTAACTGGCCACATTCGGGTAAGAGAAGTTATCGCCGTTGGCAAGGTAATCCCCGCTGCCCGGAGCGAAGCCGATAATCTGCCCGGCGCTGTTTTTGAGAGGAAGGAAAGGCGCGTAGTTGGCCACGGTGAACGGATAGCCGGTCTGGTAGATGGAAGTCCCGCTCAGCATCCAGCCGCCCGTGATGTGGCCGGCCAGCCCGCGCCCCTGATTGATCCCTGGAAGCTCATAAGTTCCCGCCAGCGAGAAGCGGTTGGGCGCGTCCCAGTTGGACGGACCGTAGTATTGATGGGGATCATCCGGCGTAGGATACACTCCGGCGTCATCCTGCGACGAGGAGCGGGTATACGAGGCGTCGATAAACTTCCGTCCAAATCTGCCCCGCATCGCAACGATCAAGCCGTTATAGTTAGAAACACGGTTGTTAGTGGTGTAGTAAATCTGGCCAAAGCTGTGATTGAGACGCGTAGGGACACTACTATTGTTAACGATTAAATCTCCTGGGAACTCATTGATATCCACGCCGTAGCTGACAGCAGTCAGCTGGTTCCCGCCCGAGAGGAGGTCGTCCGCGTGGGAGCCCGAATACCCCACGCTGGCCACCACATTATTGCTGAGCCTTCGCTCAAGCGTTGCCGCAACGATGTAGGCGACGGGAGACAATAAGTTTGGATTGATGGCTCCGATGGGGGCATTTAACCCCACGACACCGCCGTGCGCGTCGAGTTGCCCCGCTGGAAAGGTGGGGTAAGTGTATCCGAACGGATAAGTATTGCTAGTGCCGAGGGCGAACAGCGGCGGGGTTGCTGTTCCGCTAAAAAACGTTGGGTAAATCGGCCCTGGCGGGTTACCCCGGAATTCCTCTTGGACATTCGCATTGGTTGGCCAATTATGGAAGATGCCAAGCCCTCCGCGCAGCACCCAGGCGTTATTCCCTTTGATGTTCCACGCAAACCCGCCGCGAGGGCTGAAAATCGTATCTACCGAATGGCTGAGAGCATTCTTCGAGGACACTACTATGCCGTTTGCAATCTGCTGGTCCGTCGTCTGCCCCGGCCCGTAAAAGAAGTTTCCGAAAACTGTGTTGGGGTCGCGCGAGTAGGGATTGCCATAATCATCGTAGCGAACGCCGTAATTCAAGGTTAGAGTCTTCCCGACCTTCCACGTATCTTCGGCGAACAGGCCCCACGTTTTGCTCGCCGCATTCCAATCCCACGGCACGAATTGGCCTGTGAGTGGATTATACGATACACCTGACTCGTTATACGGGTTGTCTTGCACCAGCTCAAGCAGGTTATTGAACTGGAAAGTGGGCTGGGCGTGCGGCCCTTGGAAATCTTCCACATCATCGCCGAACCAGCCTTCATAGCCGAACCTCAGAGTATGGGGGCCGCGGATATTGGTGAGGACGTCCCGCCAGTGGTAGTTGTGCTGGATGAAATCTCCGTGGGCAAAACCGGAGCCAAAGCCCGTCCCCACGCCCGTAACGTTCACCAGCGGGATGCTAAACAAGCCGGTATTGGGCGTAAGGCCTTCGATGCGGTTGACGCCGAAAACGGCTTCGTTCAGCGTGGCAGCGGAGAATGTGTGAGTTTCATTGATTTGCAGGGCACGCTGATAGGTGTTGTTAGTGGTGATGAATTGCGGACGAAGTGCACCGCCACCATAATTCAGGGTGGTGCGGTAAAAATTCCCGTAGATGCGGTCGTTCTTGAAGTATTTGTCGATGCGCACGTTCCACTGCGTGCCATTGCGGAAATTCGAGCTGTTGAAGACGCCATTGTCGACCATCGGAAGGTTGCAGGGAAGGTTGTCAGTCGCAGCCGTTCCGCAGGTGCCCGGGAAGATGTCTTGCGCCGTTTCGGAGACCCCCGTCACTGTTGCGCTGCTGGGCTTATAGGTTGTCAATAACTTGGTGCCCAACGTATTTGGATAATTCTGCTGGGCCCAGGCCGTAAAAGCGGGATCCTCGAAAGTGGTCGTGCTGTTTCCCGTCGAGGCGGAAGAGCGCAGCGGCTCGATGGAGAAGAAGAAAAAAAGCTGGTGGTGCGGAATGACCGGACCCCCAATAGCTCCCGACATGTTGTTGCTATGGAACGGCGAATAGTTGTGAACGAATTCGGTGCCGGCGAAAAACTTCTGGTAGGTAAAGTAGTCGCTGGCGCTGCCGTGAAATTGGTCCGTGCCGGATTTCGTGGTCATCAGCATTTCGATGGAGCTGGCGCGGCCGTAATCAACGTTGAAAGTGTTCGTCTCGATGCTCGCCTCCTGAATCGAATCGGGGTCCGGGGTTAGATTCAAGACTCCTGGCCGGATCGAGCTGGTTACGTCTAACCCGTCCACAACGTACATATTTCCCACACCACCTTGGCCATTCGCGCTCACATCCACCTGGGTTTCCGTCGAGAAGTTATCTACGCCGGAACCCGGGCTTCCCCCGTTAACACCCAGCCCCACTGCACCTGGTGCAAGTGTTACCAGCGAGATCATGCTCCGTCCGGCAAGTGGGAGCGTGGTAAGAGCCTCCGTCTGAATGGTTAATTGGTTGCGAGTTTCCGCCGTATTCAGGACCGGCGCCCGAGTGGTGACTTCAACTTTCTGCGATAACGACGCCACCGCAAGCTGGAGAGGCAGGTTGAGAGTCTGGCCCGTTTGCAAGGTCATCGTCACAGTGGCTTTTGAAAAACCGGATTTTTCCGCGCTCACTTCGTAGGAACCCGGTGCAAGGCTCACAAAATGGTAGTTGCCCCCCGCATCGGTAGTGGTCGTGAGTGCCACCTGAGTACCCAGGTTGACGAGGCGCACGGCGGCTCCGGGCACGGGCGCGCCTGTCTGATCGCCCACTACACCCTGTACGTTGCTATTGAACTGTGCTAGGCATGATCCAGCGAACAGAATTGAGAAAATCAGGGTCAAACTTCCGCAAAAAAAGTAGTTGCGAGAGGTGGTTTGGCGAAAATTCATGGCTGGAGCCTCCTTCGGTTTCGAAGTTACCAGTTATGGCGGCGCCTTGAAATCCAATAAAGTATGCGAAAGCTGGTATAACGTATAACCAAATTTAACTCATGTCAAGATGTTTTTTGGGTTAACTTAGCACGGGCGGATGGTCCTAATGGCGGGTAAAACCCTCCGAGAATGACAATGTTGTATGATTGAACAGAGATTGATATTGCAAATGGAATGCAATATAGAATACGAACTCGGTTTGTGGAACGGAAATGTAAGATTTGAAATCAAAACGTTATAAGGATTCTTGATGCAACTCAGCGAATTCCAAAATGAACCTTTGAGTGACTTTCAGTCCGGCAGCCCGCAGTTTCAGCAAATGCAAGAGGCGCTGCGGCGGGTGGAGGCGCAAGGTCTCCAAAAATACCCATTGGTCATTAACGGGGAAAGGATCAAGACGGATGAAACCTTCGCCTCGTTGAATCCCGCTAGACCTAATCAGGTAATTGGAAACGTCTCCAAAGCTAACGGGAAACTTGCCACTCGCGCCCTCGATGCCGCAGTGAAGGCATTCGCGGCCTGGTCGAAAGCGCCTGTTGACCAGCGTGTGGACGTGCTGGTGAAGACTGCCGGAATTCTTCGCAGCCGGAAGCACGAATTTGAAGCTTGGCTGGTGCTGGAAGCGGGCAAGCCTTGGGCAGAAGCGGACGCGGAGGTCGCCGAGGCTATCGACTTTTGCGAGTTCTACGCGCGGGAAATGTTGCGCCTAGCGGGTGCGCAAAGCCTTCACCCGCTTGCAGGAGAAAAGAACTATCTCGAATATCTACCGCTGGGCGCGGGCGTGGTGATCCCACCGTGGAACTTTCCGCTTGCGATTCTCACCGGCATGGCTGCGGCCTCCATTGTGACGGGCAACACGGTTGTCCTTAAACCCTCAAGCGACACGCCGGTGATTGCCTACAAGTTGTTTGAGGCGCTGGAGGAGGCAGGCGCGCCGCGCGGCGTGGCGAACTTTTTGCCGGGACCAGGGGCTGAGGTGGGTGACGCTCTGGTGTCGCATCCAAAGACGCGCTTCGTCGCATTTACGGGGTCCAAAGAAGTGGGGTTGCATATCAACGAACTTGCCGCCAAGACCGTTCGAGGTCAGATTTGGATCAAGCGGGTGATTGTCGAGATGGGCGGGAAGAACTCCATCGTCGTGGATGAGGGCTCTGATCTTGACGCCGCGGTCGAAGGCGTAGCCGTTTCCGCCTATGGTTATCAGGGGCAGAAGTGCTCTGCCTGCTCGCGCGCCATAGTTGCACGGCCCGTGTATGAGCAGTTCCTGAGCCGCCTGACGGAGCGCGTGAAGGCAATCCAAGTAGGAGACCCATCGGATTCGGGCAACATAATGGGTCCCGTCATTAACGAACGGGCGCAAAAGACGATCCTCGCCTACATCGATACCGGCAAGCAGGAAGGCCGCCTGGTTGCAGGCGGGCAAGCGGGTGCGAGCGCGGGCTATTTCATTAAACCTACGATTATTGCCGATGTTTCCCCCGGCGCGCGTATCGCGCAGGAAGAAATCTTCGGCCCTGTTCTCGCTGTCATCGAAGCACCGGATTTCAACGCGGCGCTCGCCATTGCCAACAATACAGAATATGGACTGACGGGCGCTGTCTACAGCCGCGACCGCGCCAAACTCGATCGCGCGGCCAGGGAATTTCACGCGGGCAACCTCTACTTCAACCGCAAATGCACCGGAGCGATGGTAGGCGTTCATCCGTTCGGCGGCTTCAACATGTCGGGTACGGATTCGAAGGCGGGCGGGAAGGATTATCTACTGCTCTTCACCCAGGCCAAGGTGGTTTCCGAGCGCGCCGGACAGGTCTAAATGCAATTGGGCTTTGCATGGAAGGATTGCCGATGTCCAAGACGCTGCATTCGCTTCAAGCGGTTTCGGGTAAGCACAGAGGTGTTCTTTGGCGGTGATGCGCAGTCTGTTTCTGGCAACCTCGCAAAGCAAGTGGCTGCAGGAGCATGCGACCCGGCATTCGTTTATGCGGCGCGCTGTCTCCCGCTTCATGCCGGGTGAAACGGTGGCTGAGGCGCTGGACGCCGCGAGCGCGCTCCGAAAGGAATCTATTGGGGTAGTCCTCACCTGCCTGGGCGAGAACGTTACTACTCCCAGTGAAGCCGAAACGGTGATGGCGCACTATCTCGATGCGCTCGCGCTTATGCGAGAACGCAATCTCACCGCCGAACTTTCGGTGAAGTTGACCCATCTCGGCCTGGATTTCGACCCTGAACTTTGCTACCGGAATCTGGCTCGAATTGCCGGAGCGGCCAGCGAAGGCACGCTCTGGATCGACATGGAAGCCACGCCCTACGTGGACGCCACGCTCGAGATGTACCGGCGGTCGCGGGCGGCGCAGCTTCGCGCGGGCGTCTGCCTGCAGGCATATCTCTACCGGACGGCGGCGGATCTCGAATCGCTGCTGCCGCTTTCACCCGCAATACGCCTGGTTAAAGGAGCTTACAATGAGCCGCCCGACCGGGCGTTTCCGCGCAAGCGCGATGTGGATGAGAACTTCTTCACCCTGGCCACGCGCCTGCTCAGCGTCGATGCGCGAGCGGCGCATGTACGCGCCGCGATTGCCACGCATGATCGCCAGCTCATCCAGAAGTTGACCCAGTATGCCGGCGCGCAGAACATTCCCAAAGACTGTTTTGAATTTCAAATGCTTTACGGCATTCAGCGCACCGAGCAGCTTCGTTTGGCGCGCGAGGGTTGGCGGACGGCAGTGCTCATTTCCTATGGAAGTTACTGGTTCCCATGGTACATGCGACGGCTGGCCGAAAGACCGGCTAATGCCTGGTTTGTGGTGCGAAGCCTGCTTTCGGCTTAACCATCCTTTGATGCTGGACTGTCGAGATCATTCAACGATTTTCCCCCTCCAACGACCGTAGTAGTTCCGTGACTTCAGCCAGGGGCAAGCCGATCACATTTTCAAGACCGCCTTCCACACGCTCCACAAACTTTGAGGCGAAGCCCTGGATGGCGTAAGCGCCAGCCTTATCGAGCGGCTCGCCGGTCGCCACGTAACTTTGGATATCCCCTGCCGTCAGCGGCTTGAAAACCACGGTGCTCGATGCGTGCCGCAGGGCCACAACCTCGCCGGGAGCACGGACGATGCAAAACCCCGTCACCACATAGTGCGTGCCGCCGGAGAGCAGCCGCAGCATCCGCGCCGCGTCTGCCGCGTCCTTGGGCTTGCCGAGGATCTGACCCGCTACTACCACTGCGGTGTCCGCGCCGAGAACAATATCTCCGGAAGCGGTGGATTGCGCCACGGCAAGCGCCTTGTCGCGCGCCAGCCTCTCGACATAGTTAGCCGCAGGTTCCCCTTTTTGGCAGGATTCATTGACCTCGGCCGTCTGGACCGCGAACTCAATGCCGGCCTTTTGCAGCAGTTCCCGCCGGCGGGGAGATTTCGAAGCTAGAATAAGCGCCATAACGAAAATTATTTTACTCGAATATATTTTTTGTTTCTTAAGTTGGCTACGCAGAACGCAGTACCTTTCAAGGCCACATTTGTAGCGCTGAGTTCGCATTTCAACCCTGGGGCCTTCTTGTCGACGGCAAAAACCTCTGAGGTGAAAACCTTACAACCTACGTTTCGCGCTAACCGCAGTTGTCACGCGGATTCTAAAACTGGTTTTAAACCGGTGTGAGTATCGCTCGCCACTTGCTCGGCGCGTGTGCTAAACTTCTATTCCACGTTTCACACAAAGTCTGGCGAGGCCCATCATGGAAGAAATCGGAAACATCCTTCCGAAAGCTTTTCAGAAACACGTTTTGCGCGGCAGGCGGCCTGTGATCGAAATTATGGCGCCGCTATGGTCGCGTATGGTGGGCAAACTCATCAGCAACCATTCTCGTCCGGTCGCTTTCGAGGACGGCGTGCTGACTATCGCGGCCTCGTCTTTGACGTGGATGACTCAGCTTGAAGGCATGGCAGACCCGATTCGCGCCCAAGTGAACGATTCCCTCGGCGCAGTAATGGTGAAGAAACTTCGTTTTAGACCAGAACGGCCAGCGGGGCCAACGGAGTTCGGCAGCAAGGAAAAGCGCGAGAAATCGCTGTTCTCCGGGGCTGAAACAAGCAATTCTATCCCATCTCGCGCTCCTCGGCCGAATCCAGTCCCTGACTTCCTATGGGGAGATCACGGCGTGAACCTTGCACCCGAGCTGGCCGAAGTCGTAGAGCGGTCCTTCATCAAATACTTTTCGCGCAACACCAAGGGGTCTGACGCATGAACCTGACGGAAAAAGACGTTATCTACGTGGCGGAACTCGCGCACCTTGAATTGACCGAAGAGGAAATCAAGCGATTCCAGCCGCAGCTTGAGGCCATCCTCGAATACGCACAGAAGCTCAACCAACTCGATACGACGAATGTCGAGCCTATGGCGCAGGTGCTTGCCGAAGGCGCTCCAGACCTGTCACTCCGGCCTGACACTACCCAAGGATCGCTGCCGCAAAGCGTTGCGATAGCGTCCGCGCCGGAAGGCGGCGAAATCCACTTTAAAGTGCCGAGCGTGATTGAAAAAGAATGAAAGGAATTGCGATTGCTGATTTTAGATGACAAGCCTCGACATCCGGGAAAGCCAACCTTGAATTTTCATGGATCTCACCGCGCTCAACATCAATGAAATCCGCCATGCTTTGACAATCCGCAAGGTTTCGGCGGAGGAGATTTGCCGCGAACACTTGAAGCGGATTGAAGCGAGGGATGGCGATACTCGAGCATACCTCACCGTCACCGCTGAACGTGCTCTAGGACAAGCCAAGCGTGTAGACGCCCTAATCGCGGACGAAAAACCCCTGCCTGCGCTTGCCGGAGTTCCCGTGGCGGTGAAGGACGTCATCGTTACTCG
>DASZAA010000071.1:0-12646 GCA_035945615.1 Terriglobia bacterium | reverse complement strand
GTGCATGGGCACGAGCGATCACCAGGAAACCAAATCAGTGTTTTACTCCCTCGCGCCCAAAGTGCTGGTGGTGGGCCGCGAGTGGCAGCAGTGTCCGCGCTGCGGCGGCACCAACACGAAGTCCTTTGCTGAACTCAAGGCTGACGGGCAGGACTCGGCGTTGTGGGGGCTTGAACGGATCGTCAAGAAACACCCGCGTTCCATTTTTGAAGTGACGGCTGCAGCCAGGACAAGCTGACGGCTCGTGGGGATTCGAGATTAGAGTGACGCCGCTACAGTAGACGTTGGCACTATAACTTGTAATCTCATCAATGGGGAAGCTTCAGGAAACACTTCTTACCTACCTAATTACGGCGCTACAAATTCAGCATCTCATGAGCAAGGTGTAAACGTGTGAATCCAGGAAAAACAATCTTTCGTTTGCTGTGCCTGCTTTTTTTCTCTGTCGCGCTCACGGCGCCCCGCCTTATCGCTCAAGATGTGCTCACCTATCATAACGACAACGCGCGCACGGGGCAGAATCTCGATGAGCGCACTCTCAGCCCGCGCAACTTGACTTCCTCGATCTTCGGCAAGCTATTTGTGATTCCGGTGGACGGAAAAGTGGATGCGGAGCCGCTCTATGTGCGACGGCTGAAGATGCCGCATCGCGGCGTCCATAGCGTGCTCTTCGTGGTTACGGAGCACGATAGCGTCTACGCATTCGATGCCGATACGGGCAATCCCTTCTGGCGGGCCCGGCTACTCAAGCCGGGAGAAGCGCCTTCCGACCCGCGCAACTGCTCGCAAGTGATCCCCGAGATCGGCGTCACATCCACGCCGGTGATTGATCTTAAGAGCGGCCCTGACGGCACGATTTACGTGGTGGCGATGAGCCGGGACGCAGGCGGCCGCTATTTCCAAAGGCTGCACGCGCTTGACCTCTCGACTGGGGCCGAGGAGTTTGGCGGCCCAGTGGATATTCAAGCATCGTTTCCGGGCAAGGGCATGGGCAGCCGCGGCGGCAAGATGATTTTTGATCCCAAGCAGTATGAAGAGCGGGCTGCTCTGTTGCTTTCCAAAGGAGTGATTTATACCACTTGGGCTTCGCACTGCGATGCCGACCCGTACTCAGGCTGGATTATGGGATATGACGAGCATAACCTGTCGCAGGTGAGCGTCCTTGACCTTACGCCGAATGGCGGCGAAGGCGCGGTCTGGCAAAGCGGCAACGGCCCTGCCGCTGATTCAAAGGGCAACATTTATTTGCTTGATGGCAACGGCACGTTCGACACCAAACTAAACGGCCAGGGATTCCCCGAAAAGGGCGACTTCGGCAACACATTTCTGAAGCTCGGCGTTCGGGGCGGAAAGCTTTCGGTGGTGGACTATTTCGCCATGCACAACATTGCCCAAGAGAATGCGACCGACCTTGATCTGGGCTCAGGAGGGCCGCTTCTGCTGCCCGGTATGGCCGATTCTTCCGGGCGCGCTCGTCATCTGGCGGTGGGCGCGGGCAAGGATCGGAACATCTATCTCGTTAATCGTGATGCGATGGGAAAGTTCAATCCCGCAAGCGACCGGGCGATCTACCAGGAGGTTGAGGGCGTGGTCGGTGACGGCGAGTTTGCCTCACCCGCCTATTTTGAGGGCCGCCTGTACTATGGCGGGGTGGGCGATCACTTGAAGGAATTTCGACTTATTCAGGCGCGGCTAGATTCGATGCCGGTCTCCCAAACTCCAGGGATCTTCACTTATCCGGGCACGACGCCCAGCATTTCAGCGGATGGATCGCAGAACGGAATCGTGTGGACTGCCGAAAATGGGGAGCGAGGCGTATTGCGGGCCTTCGACGCCAGTAACCTGTCCCACGAACTTTACAATAGCAACCAGCAGCCGTCGGGGCGCGATCACTTTGGCATCGGCAATAAATTCATCACGCCGATGATTGCCGACGGTAAGGTTTACGTTGGCACGGCGGCTGGAGTGGCGGTGTTTGGCCTGCTGCCACGAGTGCATGTTTATTGAGTTGGGCGTTGCGCATAGCATCGCCACCCTCTGGCTGTATTGTAGCGGCGGCCTCAGGCCGCCGGTTTTTAATAGTAAAGACGGGCGGCCAGAGGCCGCCACTTCATAACTCCCTTGACTTCTCTATATTCCTTCGAGTATGCACATAGTTCACACATTCCACTAGAACGGCAAAAACAATGAAGCGACTTATGGCGGTGTAAGGCCGCCTCTACAGCGCGGCTTGGTCTAACGTAGTGCGTCCGAAGCCCCTTTGGCGGCTTGCAGGCCGCAGGATATGCACCCAGCGTTGAGCGCAGGCCCGCAAAGCGGTAGTAATCTGCCGCGCTCCAAAGGACCCGCCTAACCTTGTAAATGGAGGTTCGAAAATGGAGAAATCAAAACAGCCATCCGCCCCGGAAGAAACATCGCTTACCGGTGGCCGTAAGCCGGGCAGCCTCCCAAGGCGCGATGCGCTCAAGTCGCTGATTGCCGGTTTTGCCGCCTCGCCGCTACTGGGCAGCAACACTTTGCGTGCTGAGCCAGGCGCGCCTGTGCCCCCCGCGCGGCCTAATTACGGCAACGCGCGCAACCAATTATTTGACAGCGGCTGGCGCTTCCATCTTGGAGACGCTCCGGGCGCCGAAAGCCCCGAGTTTGACGACGGCGCATGGAGGCAGGTTGAACTTCCGCACGATTGGAGCATTGAAGATCTTCCTTCTTATCCGGAGGAGAACGGCCAGGGAGCCGTGTGGGGCGACATCGACGTGCCGCTGAGGATCGGGCCTTTTGATATGTATCAGAGCGAAGGTCAGCGGGGCACGGGATGGTGCGTGGGGGGCATCGGGTGGTACCGCAAGCGATTCGAGGTGCAAGGAGCGCGCACTGGCAGCCACGCTGAGGTTGTGTTTGAAGGTGTCTACATGAATAGCGATGTTTGGCTAAATGGCCAGCATCTGGGGAACCACCCTTATGGCTACACGAGTTTTGCGTATGATGTAACGCCGCACCTCAACCGGCAGGGCGAAAACGTAATCGTGGTGCGCGTGCGGAATGAGGGGCGTAACAGCCGATGGTATTCCGGATCGGGAATTTACCGCCACGTCTGGCTTAACGTGACCGGCCCGGTGCGCGTGCCCTTATGGGGCGTCTATGTGACCACGCCGGAAATTTCGAGGCGGTCGGCCAATGTGAAAATAGCTGTCAAGGTGGAAAACGGGGAAACATCCGCGCGCGATGTGACGGTGCGGGTCCGGCTGATGGATTCAAAGGGGCGAGCGGTTGGAAGCCACGAAGCGTCAGGCCAAGTTGGAGCAGGCGGCGATGCCGTGGTTGAGCAGCAAATATCCGTTTCATCACCGGCGTTGTGGTCGACTGATGCGCCGAGCCTTTACCGGGCGGAAGTTGATCTGGTTTCGGGCGGCGAAACCCTCGATAGCACCGGAACAACATTCGGCATCCGCAAGATTGAGGCGGACGCCCAGCATGGCCTGCGCATTAACGGCGAGGTAGTCAAGCTGAGGGGCGGCTGTATGCACCATGACAACGGGCTGCTTGGGTCTGCGACCATTGACCGCGCCGAAGAACGCCGGGTGGAGTTGATGAAGCCCCACGGCTTTAATGCCATCCGCTGCTCCCACAACCCCCCTTCACCGAGGTTCTTGGATGCGTGCGACCGGCTGGGGATGCTCGTCATTGACGAGGCTTTCGACCAGTGGTCAATTCAAAAAAATCCGCAGGACTATCACTTGTACTTTAAGGACTGGTGGCGGCGCGACATCGATTCCATGGTGCTGCGCGATAGAAACCATCCGTCCGTCATTTTCTGGAGCATCGGCAATGAGATTCCAGAACGCGCCAAGCCGGAGGGCGTGACTGAAGCCAAGGACATTGTCGATGAAATTAAAAGTCTCGACAACACCCGGCTCATCACCGCCGCCATCAATCCTGACTTTGGGAACGGTAAGCGTGTTCCGTGGCAGGACATCGATCCGGCGTTCAAATATCTGGACGTTGGGGGCTACAACTACCAATGGACGCAATATGAAGAGGATCACGAGCGCCTTCCTGACCGGCTCATGATGGGGACGGAGTCGTTTCCCTTGCAGGCTTTTGAGAACTGGCAAATGCTTCAGAAACATCCCTACGTTGTCGGCGACTTTGCCTGGACCGGAATGGACTATCTGGGCGAAGCCGGCATCGGCCATGCGCAACTAGTCTCGTCCTCGCCTTTTTTCAGGTCGTCCGCTCCGAAAGGCGAGTTTCAGGGTATGCCCGTGAGCAGTCTTATTATGAGCTTCTCGGCGGAATATCCCTGGTTTATTTCCTATTGCGGAGACATCGATATAACGGGCGAGGAAAAGCCGCAGCTCTTCTACAAGAAAGTGCTGTGGGGCGTCAGCAAGTTGGAGATGGCCGTCCAGCGGCCGATTCCGCCAGGACGCGAGCAAGAAGTCAGCGCATGGGGCTGGCCGGACGAGCTCAAAAGCTGGACGTGGCCTGGTCACGAAGGGCAATCCCTCGTTGTGCATGTCTACTCGCAGGGCGATCAGGTTCGACTGCTTCTGAATGGCCGCGAGATCGGGGTGATACCTGTTTCGCTCGAAACACAGTTCAAAGCGGAATTCCAGGTCCCCTACGCGCCGGGCAAATTAAGGGCAATTGCTCTCAAAGGCGGCGAAACGCTTGCTGAAATTACATTTGAAACTGCGGGCAGGCCGGCCGGACTCCGCTTAAAAGCGGACCGCCAGACACTCAGGCGGGATCGCAATGACCTTGCGTATGTAACGCTCGACATATTGGACAAATCCGGAAAGACGGTGCCGGACGCGGCCTTGCCCGTCAGCTTCAAAGTTAGCGGCGCGGGGGAGCTGGTTGCGGCGGGCACGGCCAATCCCAGAGATGTCTGTAGCTTCCGCAGGCCGTGCCCCATGACCTATCACGGCAAGTGCCTTGCGATTATCAGGCCAACAGGCTCATCCGGTAGCGTCACACTGCTTGCGGAGTTAGCGGGACTCAAGGCCGCCCGGCTTGTTCTGAAAGTAAGTTAGCTTCAGGAAGAGCAGGGCCATTGAGCGAACAAATCCATGCGGAAGCCAAGAGGTCTCATCCGGCCTTACTTGGCATAAGCTTACCGTTCTCTCTGTCGGGAGTGACGGCACTATGCAGATCAGGGTCAAAAGATGAGGAAATGTGCTGGAGGGCCGGCGTTGCTAAAAAGCCATGTGCGCCGACCCTGCCAGCTTCTACTGGAGGTAGAAAAACGTGGTTATCTCTGTCCTATTGTCTAGGCTGCCCGCCGCGCATTGCGTCGCCGGACCAATTCCGCAAATCCGAGAAGCCCCGTGCCAAAGAGCACTATGCTTGCCGGTTCCGGTGTGCCGGTGCCAGTTGTGGTTCCCGTGACGGTGAAGCCGCTGGTTGACGGTGCCTCTTCCAGGCTGAACCAGGCGGTCGCCCCATTCGCGAGACCTCCGGTGAAATTTACCGACCCATCGTTCACATCCGTAATGGAGAAACTTGTATTCGGGCCTTCATATCCTGTGGATCCAAATGGCCCCCCGGTGAGGCACCCAAAAGTGCTGGGTGTAGTAACCAGACAAGCATTGCCGGGCTCGCCCGCCCCATCACCATCAAAGCCGAAGATGTCCGATCCTGAGAGAGTGATGCTGGCGATCGTATTCCCGCTGTTATTGGTGACGCCGACGAGTTGATCTTCCGATCCGTCGTAGGCGGCCTGTCCTGTTGTCGTCACATTGGCCGTTCCGTTCATGTTGAGCGTAATTTGAACATCGCAACCGTCGGCAAATCCTATTTGAGGGCACGGCGGGTTCGCCGACACCGCCCATACCAATCCCGAGGCCCAAAACATAACTGCGGCGCTGATCATCGCTGAAAACAAAAACTTATGTCTCATTTTCCTCTCCTTATAAGTTATCCCCTCAGGCCCCCGTCCGGCGAACACAGCCTTCTGAAAGCCCATAAGGTCTGATTGCGCAATAAAGCAATAGCAGCAGAAGAAAATCGCAGAACTTAAGACCTGTTTTGGTCCGGCAATGCCAAGGGCGCAGAGTCCGCCCACTCAGCCACTCAGCAAACTAAACGGATTGCCTTCCGAATGTTCCCCTCAAGTCTTTAGATGTAGTGCTATCCCCCCCTTTGCCTCGACTGGCACCGAAGCGGTTGCTGCCTTTTGCACCTTCAGAATGAACATGCCTCAGGGAATGGTCAATGCCCGCAGGATGACTTTCGCATGATTCCACGGTGACTTATTAAGCGCATTGTTTTGTGTATATTGAGCGTTAACTACGTGACTAGATTAGAGCCAGTGCCGACCTCTGGATGTCGTTCGCCTGGGAGGGTTCTTATCCTCAGATCGTTTTTCATACTGGCTCACGCAGACGAGTTGGCGTGCAATATTATTTCATGCTGAGGCAAAAAGCTGTCCCATTTATCCCGTATGTCTCAAAAGTCTCAGAGCGATGTGCTAGGCTGGATTCGTAGCGCAGACCGCCGCCTTTGCGGTCTGCGGTTTTTGTGCATTCAGAGGCCGCAGACCGCAAAGGCGGCGGTCTGCGCTACGCGGCTTGCATTGTAGCGGCGGCGTCCTCGCAGCCGGTCTTCTACCAATTAAAAACCGGCGGCCCTTACAAGCTTCGGTCGCCGCTACAACGGCTTGTTGTTGGGGCCGATGGAAGACCGCAGGGTTAAAAAAACAAGCCTGCGCTACAAGGCACAAGCCGCGAACCTGAAATACGCAGGCCCGCGCTACCGAGAACTGCTAAAAATGAGCTGTCGTGTTCAAAGCAAGACGCTTGATGTCATAGAGTTGAGGCAAGTTGCAGGCGCGTTTGGACCATCCGGCAGGAGGCGATTTTGCTGAAAATGATTTACCGATGCAACATGATGTTTATAATTTAGTTACATACAAATTGTGATTTAAGCTCAAGAAAACCGGAAAAATAAAAACACAAAAAAGGATTGTTTTTGTTTTTCTAATATTTCTGTAATGTATTGAAGGCAAATAAACATTAAAAATACGAACCGGAACGAACCGGAGCAAAAATAGCATGAAAAATCGTTCCATCATCATGAATAGAAATCTGATATCGGAATTTTTAAGCACGGAGCGAATAAATCACCTGGAATCAATAACCTCTCCGCTTTGATTGCGAAATTTGTGCCAAAAGCGTTTTTTGCGATGGTTATAGCGGCAAGCAAAGCCTCTAAGGAGCCGCCCGTCTTTATAGCGCAGGATTCGTATTCTAACCCTGCGGCTGGTGCTTTAGTCGTGGTGTCCCCCGCCGGCTTTCACTAATTAAAATCGGCAGTCAGAGGCCGCCGCTACAACATCAAGGTGGCCGCTTTTTGATTTGTGGTAAATTTGGGATGGAGAGCTTGCCAATGCGAAAATCAGGCCTTTTTGTTGTGATGTGCAGCGCGGCCATACTGGCGCTGGTCTGCGCGGGGTTCTACGCCTCAATTTATCTAAGGGCTGCTTCGCCAGCAGAGCAAGACCCCTGGCCGCAGTCGCAGCTGATTGCGCCGCAAACGTTGGCGGAAGAGTTGGTGAGCAAAGGCAAAAAGCCGCACATTGTTTGTGTGGGCGTGCCCGCGCTGTTTGATTCGGCCCACATACCGGGCGCGCAGATGGCAGGTCCCGCAAACGAGGCTGCTGGCTTGGCGAAACTCAAGCAATGGGCGCGGCGCGCGCCTAAAAACAGCCGCGTGGTGATCTATTGCGGATGCTGTCCGTTCAACGTCTGCCCAAACATCCGCCCCGCGTATGAAGCTCTGCGCAAGGCAGGATTGACCAACGTCCAGGTGCTTGCGCTGCGAAGCAACTTCCTTACCGACTGGATGGACAAGGGATATCCGTTTGAGACGGAAAAATAGGGTGAAGCTAGGGGCAAGGGACGAGGGACAAGCGGCCAGGGACTGGCGCCAAGAAAGGGAAAGGATCAGTTGGGCGCCGGTTCTGCTTGCCGGTCTGTCGCTCGGCTCTTGAATCTTGCCCCTCGTTCCTTGACCCTGGTCCCTCTTCCCTATCTTTTGGAGGCGATCATGAATCATGGCCAACATGGGTTGAACATCCCCGCGCAGGGCGCGCTTGACCTCGTCTCGATAGGCGGGCTGGTTCATCGCCTTGATCCGGGAGTCATTCCGTTCCGCAAAGCCGCGGAATGCAAGATTCACGTGAGCGGCGGCGAATTTAACGTGGCTGCGAATCTGGCGGATTGCTTCCGCATGAACACCGGGATTGCCGCCGCCATGGTGCGCTATCCCATCGGCGATCTGGTAGCCGAGCGCGTGCGCGCGATGGGCGTAAAGCCATTTTATAAATGGTTCGATCACGACGGCGCCACCGGCCCCAACATCCCGGCCGTCTACAGCGACCGCGGCCAGGGCGTGCGCCCGCCTGTGGTTTTCTACAATCGCGCCAACGAGGCGGCGGCGCAACTGAAGCCGGGCGATTTCGATTGGAAAGCCATCTTTGGCGGCGGCGTCCGCTGGTTTCACAGCGGCGGCATTTTCGCTGCCCTCTCGCCCACCACGCCGGAATTGATTATCGAAGGGATGCAGGCGGCTAAGGCCGCGGGCGCCGTGGTCTCTTTTGACCTGAACTACCGCGCCAAGCTTTGGAAAGTGCTCGGAGGCAATGACCGCGCGCCCGAAACGGTGAAGCGCATCGTGAAAAACGTAGACGTGCTGGTGGGCAATGAAGAGGACCTGCAAATGGGCCTTGGCATTCCGGGGCCGGAAGTCGCCGCTAAGTCGAAGCTCGACCCGTCCGCGTTTTTTGAAATGATTGGCAACGTGGTGAAGCAACAGCCGCAGATCAAAGTGGTGGCGACAACCTTGCGCGAGGTGCACTCGACCAACCGGCACAGTTGGAGCGCGGTGGCATGGATCAATGGCAAGCAGTGTGTTGCCCCGACGGCAGAGCTTGACGTGCTCGACCGCGTGGGCGGCGGCGATGGGTTCGCGGCGGGACTTTTCTACGGCCTGATGACCGGCGAAAAGCCCGAAGACGCGGTGAAGCTCGGCTGGGCGCACGGCGCGCTGATCACCACCACCCCAGGCGACACCACAATGGTGACTCTGGAGCAAGTTCGCGCCCTCGCCCAAGGCGGCTCCGCGCGGATTCAAAGATAGGCTTGTTTACAGCGAGCCGGAAAACCCGTGGGCTTCCCAAAACCAGAAACCCCAGCGCTACCCCGCCGCTACAATAAATGCCAATGATTGTAGCGCGGACCGCCGTCTGTGCGGTCCGCGGTTTTTGCAGGCCCCCGGAATACCCGAAGACAGTAACCACAGCGGTCTCTGTGACCCGCTTTGTTTCACCGAGCTACTTGCTTCAGCAATCACGCCCCTACTTGCCTAATCCAATCCTTTATCGAGGTCGCGATTCGCTCCACGTCTTGTAAGCCGAGGTCGCCGCTGTGCATGATAACGTTCCGCGACCGTTCAACGGTCGCAATGATGAGCCGCATCCAGTCCTGGTTCTGAACATAGTCCTCAAACAACGCCCAATTCTGGCTCATGATCGAGCCGAGGTCTCCAAACTCCGTGTAATTGATCGGCTCATCGCCGCGAGGCGTGTGCCAACGAATCTTCTCTTCTTCCCCACGACGACTTTCAGCCTTGGTTCTGATCTTCTCTGATACGGCTTGTAGCCACCAGCCTGCGCCGAACTTCTCGAGCAGCACCTTGCTGACGAACTCCCTTACAGAGTTTTCGAACGCGGCGATGGCAACATAGACAACGGCCATCTTTTGTGCTAGCGCGACGAGTTCCTCGTCGAAGGAGTCGATGGGTAAGCGTGCCGCCATTTCAGGATCGAAGTGAGCCGCGAGACCAACCTTCTTGAGCCGCCCGGCCTGATCCAGCGCTTCTTCGGTCAACAGGCCGCGAAACACGAACGAATACGCCTCATCTGTGTTCATATAGTTCTCCGAGGTCACGGTAAGTGTTTGCGAGGAGCAGCGAAGATTGCATCGTACACTGCGGCGTCGCGAGACTCCGGCAAGTGAATTTGAATGTCATAGTGTAGTTGAAGCGGCCGAACGCCTGCATCAGCATTCGACTGCACTTTGTGCGACTCTTTCGGCTCATTTTTGGCTTCGGCGTCAGACTTCTTCTTCTCCGTAGCATCAGTATCAGGGGGAGTCGGAGCCACCACTACTCCCGACGATGCGGCTTTCCAGTCCGCGAGGTCAGACAGCGTCTTGAACGTATTCGCCATCAACGACACTACGTTGTCTGACTTCTGTCCGAGGGTCAGTGTCTTGAGCTTGTTCTTGATCTCATCGACGGTTAGGGTTTGTGCGTTCTTGTTCAGGTTGAAGAGATCCGAGTATGCGTCTCGAATTCCATCCGCGAGCACTCTTCCCGACTGACCTTGGTCAAGAAACTCAAAGTACCTCTGCGTAGGAACACCATTGTCGTCGATGAATTTCAACGCCTTCAGCACCCCGATCAAAAGGCGATCGTTTGAACTGCTGAAGTCGAGCTGCGCTAGGAACTTGTTAGTGAAGCGCTCAGGAGCTTTCGCGGACTGGATCGACTTCAAGAACGCATCTAGGTTCTTAGTGGTAACTAGGTAAGCATTCGGCAAGGCCATTTATCCTCTCCTTTCGTGAACCAAGCAGATTACTCCTCCTAGTTTTATAGTTCCAGTGATCATTGAGAAAGCAAGTAGCAGATAGCCAGACCGCCCTTCCGCGCTCTGGGGCTTATTGTTACGGAAAATCCGCGGGTGGCGCAGACATCGTCTTGTGATGTCTGCGATGTGAAAACGCATTATGGCATTCGGTCCATGGGTAAAGCGGAGTAGGGCAGAGTTTTGTATCCCAGAAACTCTGCGGTTTTCCGTGGGTGGCGCATACATGGTGTATTGCGCCATGTATGCGATGCTCTGGGTTACAATCCGTTGATGCCTCGCCAGCGGCATTACTACAACCTCAGCGAGTCATCTCTGTTGAGCGTGGGCCGCTTAGCGTAATCGCACACATGCCAGAAAACGGCATGTATGCGCCACCCACAGGTCAATTCAAAATGCGAATTGACCGTGGCTACCCCCCGCATCGCTGCCGTGAAATAGGTGAAAAAGCCCCTCGACTGTATATACGATATCCGTATATACTTATGTCGTGACTGAGCCACTGGGGGGGCGAGTGGGATTTGGCCAACATAAGCCACGTCTTGCGACATGGCGTCACGCCCGGTGAAGTTGAAGAAGTAGCCGTCCGTCCGCACGTGGTGATGCCGGCAGAAACGATCCAGGGCGAGAAGCGGTGGAAGCTTTTCGGCAAAACCGCCGCGAACCGGCGCTTGGTAGTCGTATTTACAATTCGACGGAAACGCTTCCGCACAGTCACCGCATACCCCATGAACGCATCAGAAAGGAGGAAGTATGCCGCGCAAATTGATTGACGCTCGCAGACCCAAAACGGGCGCTGCAGATTGGTACGCGACTCCGCAGGGTCGCCGGCTAACAGCACGCGAGTTCGCCCGCGCGCTCAGGTCCGGCGCGCTCAGCCGGTCACCCGGCTTAAAGATCCCAAAGACTAATCCGAAACTTTTGGAACAGCTTATACGGCAGGCGAAGGAAAACGCGAGCCGCGCCATTTCGATCCGGCTCCCGGTGGCTGATTTAGAGAAAGCCAAGGAAATCGCCGAAAGAACCGGAATCGGCTACCAGACCGTGATCAAAAGGGCGATTCGAAAGGGACTCAGAAAAGCAGGATGATAGTTGGCGGCAAGTCTATGCTGAACAAAACGGGAGAATTATGGAGAGTAACCAAGCGGTGTCGCCACGGTCAATTCCCGGTTTGAATTGACCGTGGCGGCCATTTAATCCGTCAGCAGGTCCTGGAAGTAGGCGTTGAGTAGGCGGTTGTTGGGGTCATATTGTTTGCGCGCAGCGGCGAATTGCTTCAGCCGATCGCCCATCGCTTTTTGTGCGTAGGCGCGCGTGACGCCCCAAGTCTGATTGAGCAGCACCGAGCCGCCCAGGTTCGAACAGAATTCGTTATAAGCGGTGAGGAACGGCTTCCAGGCGCCGTCGCCGGTGGAGACCGGGTCTACGGTCATGACGTTGCCGTCGTAGGAATACGAAAGCAGCGATTCCTGATCCTTCAGAATGCGGTAGCCCACGCTCAGCATGTTGGAGCGGTAGCCTTTCTGCTGGTAATAATCTCTCGAAAACTTGAAATAGGCGGGCAGCACTTCGGCGTACCGTTCTTCGGGAAACGCCCACAGGCTGAAGGTGTAGCGGCTGTTGCCGGAGACGGGCGGATAATGGATGATCTGGTCGGTTGCGATAGTGTAATCGCTCTTAATCAGATGCGTGAGCTTGAAGCGCCACAAGGCGTTGAACTCGTCCACGGCTTTATAAAGAATCGTGGGATTCGAGATGGTCTCCGTCAGCTCGTGGCAGAACATCGGCCCCGCCGTACCCCACATGAAGTTGCGCAGCTTCCACACGTGGCGCGCCGGGCTGCCCGTAGCGCCGGGGTTGTATTTGCGGAATTCCACGGTGATCAGGTTGTCGAACGGGAACGTATAGAACATCATCGACTCATTGCGCGCCCAAAGCTCCGGCAAGCGGCTGGTGAAATCTTCAAGGGTAAAGGTTTCGTGATACACCGCCATCGGC
>DASZAA010000070.1:0-2296 GCA_035945615.1 Terriglobia bacterium | reverse complement strand
CGGCAAATTTGAGCTCGCGGACAAAGGCACCATTTTTCTCGACGAAATCGGCGATGTGCCGCCCGCCATTCAGGTGAAGCTGCTGCGCGTGCTGCAGGAGCGCGAGTTTGAACGGCTGGGTGGAACCAAAACTTTGAAAGTAGACGTGCGCCTGGTTGCCGCCACCAACCGTGACCTGCGCGCCGCGCTCGAGCAGGGTACTTTCCGCGAGGATTTGTATTACCGCCTCAACGTAGTGCCCATCAATATTCCCCCACTGCGCGAGCATAAGGAGGACATCCCCGATCTTGTCCGCTATTTTCTCGAGCGCTTCGCCAGAGAAGCGGGCAAGCAGATCAAAGGCTTGACGCCGTCCGCCTTAAAGATACTGATGGACTTTCACTGGCCCGGCAACGTGCGCGAACTCGAGAATATTATCGAGCGTGCAGTGGCTTTGAGCAGCGGGCCGGAGATCGACGCCCCGGACATTCAACTGGACCTTTCACCCCCGAAGCCGCTAGCCAACGGATCAGCCAGTCCGTTTCCGCCTCCCGGCATGACCCTCGAGCAATTTGAGGATGAGATCATCCGCGAATCGCTACGCCGCGCTGGCGGCAACAAAAGCCAGGCGGCGCGCCAACTTGGGCTTTCACGCAATGCCCTGCGCTACCGGCTATCGAAAATGGGCGTGCCCGACGAAGGCGAGGGCTAAGCGGCCGTCGGGAAACATCACAACGCATATCTATACATGAGGTGAAATATTATGCACAGGCGCTTTTTAGTGCTCGCAATTCTCTTTGCCGCTCTCACGCCTGGCTCCGCGTTCACACAGTCCCGTCCGCCCGTTGCTCATGCGGCAGCGCCATCGTTCCGTTCGCCTGCTGTGCCGCTGGTTGCGGTCGACCCTTATTTCAGCGTCTGGTCGTTCGCCGATCATCTTACCTACGATGCCACCCGCCACTGGACCGGCACGCGCATGACCATGCAGAGTATCGTGCGCGTGGATGGAACGTCCTATCGCATCATGGGCGACGAACCGGGAAACGTGCAGCCTGCCCGTCAAGTAAGCCTGCATGTTTTTCCAACTCGAACCATTTATGAGTTTGAAGCGGGCGCGGTGGACATTACGCTGACCTTTCTCACTCCCGATTTGCCTCACGACCTTGATGTGCTCTCGCGCCCGGTCACGTATCTCACCTGGGCCGCGCGATCGCTCGACGGTAAGCCCCATCAGGTCTCAATCTATTACGACAACACGGGCGAGCTGGCCGTGAATACGCCAGACGAGGCCGTCACTTGGTCGGCCCCTACAATCAGCGGATTAAACGTGCTGAAGATGGGATCAGAAGCTCAGCCGGTGCTGGGCAAGGCTGGGGACCGAATCCGAATTGATTGGGGATATCTTTACGCGGCGGCACCAGAATCGGAATCGGCCGAATACGAGAACGGCGCTCAGCGGGCTTTGATTCGCACGTTCCTCTCCAAAGGTAGCCTGTCCGTGGCAAGCGGAAGCGGGACGCCGATGCCGCGCGCCGCAAACGATCATTGGCCGGCGATGGCTTTTGATTTCAACTTGGGTAGCGTAACCGCCGCGCCCGTCTCGCGGCACCTCATTCTGGCCTATGATGAGATCACCCCGATTGAATATTTCCATCAGCGATTGCGCCCGTGGTGGCAGCATTCGGGTATGGATATTGATCACTTGCTTGGGACCGCTGAAAGAGACTACCCTGCGCTCGTGGCCCGCTCGCGGAAGTTCGATCAAAAACTCATGACGGACCTCACTCTCGCGGGCGGCCCAGGATACGCGCAAGTGGCCGCTCTTGCCTACCGCCAGAGCTTTGCAGCCAATAAGATGGCTATTGGTCCGCACGGCGAGCCGCTGATGTTTCTCAAAGAAATCTCAAGCTGTGGTTGCGCGCAGACCGCCGATGTGATTTATCCCGAGTCGCCCATCCTGCTATTGCTGAATCCTCATCTGCTTGAAGATTCGCTGGTGCCGCTCATCGACTATGCGCAATCGGGCGCTTGGCCATATCCTTACGCGCCGCACGATCTCGGAACTTACCCCCTTGACAACGCGCGCGTGCCTTCGAAGATGGAAAGTATGCCCGTCGAGGAAACGGGCAATATGCTGCTGATGATTGCAGGCATCGCCAAGGCGGAGGGCAGCGCTTCGTTTGCCGCTAAATACTGGCCGGTGCTTTCGCAATGGGCAAATTATCTCAAAGAGAACGGCCTCGACCCAGGAGATCAGCTCTGCACGGATGACTTTACGGGACTGCTCGCGCACAATGCCAACCTGTCCTTGAAAGCC
>DASZAA010000069.1:0-2649 GCA_035945615.1 Terriglobia bacterium | reverse complement strand
AGCAGGCTCTCTATCTCCGAAAGGATCCCTCATTCTTTATTTTGGCGAGGCTGGAATCGAGTTAAGGACGAATACAACAATCTTCATCCCAAAAGCTACATGTATCAGCTGACGCTAACATGCGCGATTACTGTCGTCCTTATTGCCACGGCATTGGTTGCTCTGCGGTTTTGGGAATATGCACACGGACGGTTGCCGTAGGTATTGCACACGGAGCATAGCGGCAGCAAGCTGCCGCACTCCAAATTATGTTGTCAGCGCCGGTCCGGTTCCGCTCATGAATTCCTTTTTCTTGTCGCCTACCCAATAACGCTCGCCCGCGATGCACCAGATAAATTCAAGCGGGTCGGCTTGTGAAAAGACCGGGTGGTAATTCAAGAAAGGGATCGTCACCATGTCTCCGGCGCTGACTGGATGGACAAAGCTTAACGTCTCGGGTGATTCATACACCTCCATCGCGCCATGGCCTTTGATGAAAAAGTAGACCTCTTCCTGATCAGTATGGTTGTGCGGTGGCCACGACCGCTGATAGGGCAGGAAAAACGTATAGCCGGCCACCAGCTTGTCGGCAGGCTCTGAGACGTCAAACATCATGTAGACGTCCTTGCCCTCGAGATGCCGGATGCGCGCTTCCTGCCGCGAGAATTCGGCGAACTTGGAATGAAATGGCGGGTGGATTTTCTCCGCAGGAGCCGAGCATTCCACAATCCGGGCCACGGCGCCGGAGGTGTTCCGAACCTGGAAAGAAGCGCCCAGGGGCACATACAAAGTATCGTACGGGCGCAAGTCGTAGACGTGGCCGTTCAGCAAAACTCCCGCCTCGCCCTGCCACATGAACAAGAGCGTTTCCGATCCGGCAAAGGAAAACGCGTGGGATTCGGAATCGGGCGGAAGCTCAAATTCGCCGCAGCTTAAGTAGATCAAGTTCCCTTCGCGCGGCGTGAAATGCTGCCGGAAAATAACCTTGGCAGCAGAGCTTTGCACAAGCCTCGCCGGTTTCACCTTTGTGGTTTGACCGGCTTGTGGGCCGGTTGCAGCATTTGAAACCGCCTCTGTGGTTGGTGGCATCTCACTTCCTCCTTAAATTTCATCTTACCGCATTGTTTTGCGTCGACGGGCTCGCCCGTTGCGGCGGCGAGCAACTACACTCCAAGGTTCTCGCATGTTTTGCTAAAACCGCAGCATTACATGACGAACACTGTGCTACAAAGCCGCATCAAAACTCATCTCCACGCGCGCAATCCGCCGGATGACCAGCACAACAGCCAACACTGAAATCACCGGCAGGACGCCTGCGGCGATGAGCACCGGCATATAGGAAAAATGATCAATAACGATTCCGGTGAGGAGCATGGCGACCATGCCGACACCGCTATCCGCGACCCCGCCGAGACCGTTCACTGTGGCGACAATCTCCGAGGGAAAAAGGTCGCCCATCATGCCGATATACGAGGCAACCATCCATTGGTTTCCCAGGACGATCACACAAATGGCTGTGATAGCAAGCGTCATGCTCCCGATGAAGGGCAGCGTGAGGCTCAGCGAAGAAAGCGCGGCCCCAAAGATGAAGCTGGCCTTGCGCGCGCCATCCACACTTGTGCCCCTTTTGATCATGAAATCGGAGACGTAGCCTCCGGCCACGTTCCCGAACGCCCCCGCGATATAGGGCATCCATGCCACTAGCCCGATCTCGACAAAAGGCATCCCGCGCCCGAAGCGCAGATATTCGGGGAGCCAGTACCAATAGAAGCTGGTGAGCGGGCCCGTTGAAGCGCGAAAGAGCATCACGCCGAGCACTTGCCGGTTGCGCAGCAGCTTTTTCGCCCGCAGAAATCCTGGCCGCAGGTTGAAAGCGCGACGAGCTGCCGCCGGATTTGGGTTCTTTGCCGCCGAGCGCGGATACAGGGCGAGCCACGGCAGCAGCCAGAGTAATCCGAGCGCACTCGGCAGCAAAAACGCGGCGCGCCAGCCCCAGTGGATGGTGATGAGCACGACCAGAGGCGGCGCGATAACAGCGCCAAGCTGAGCACCTCCGTTAAAGATGCCCCCCGCCATGGCGCGGTTCTCAGCAGGAAACATTTCGGCAATGACCTTAATGCCTCCGCTATAATCACCACATTCGGAAACACCCAGGAGAAAACGCAACCCGCAAAGGCTTGCCACGCCGCGGCTGAGCGCGTGCAGGCCGTTGGTGACGGACCAGGAAACAAAGATGGCGATAAACCCTAAGCGCGGGCCAATAACATCAAGGAACACCCCAGCGGGCACTTGCGCCAGCAGAAGGCCCAGTTGGAAGGCTAGAATGATATACGAATACTGAGTATTGGTGAGGGATAGTTGCTGCCGTAAGACAGGCGCGACAACTGAAAGCACCTGCCGGTCCACCAGGTTAATCCCAATCGAGGCCGAGAGCAGGACAACGATCCACCATCGGCGTTGAAGGGACAGGTCAGAAGAATTCATGCCGCGCCGGAGCGTGCCTCAAACGTTGCCGCGCTTCATTTCCTGGATCAGATGGTCGCATGACCGCGCGCAAAGCGCCATGATGGTCAGAGTCGGATTCTGGCAGGCGCTCGAAGGGAATCCCGACCCGTCCATGACAAAAAGATTTTTCACATCGTGCGTCTGCTCAAACTCATTCAAAACCGA
>DASZAA010000068.1:0-22242 GCA_035945615.1 Terriglobia bacterium | reverse complement strand
GCGCGCGCGCAACTCACCGTGTAGTTCCTTATACCGCGCTGCTTTCGACGCCTGGCGCTTGAGCGAGTTCACTTGCTTGACGATCTCTTCCAGGATGTCGTTGATTCGCGCCAGATTCTGCCGCGAGGATTCGAGCTTCGCCTCAGCCAGCCGCTTGCGCGACTTGAATTTGGAGATACCCGCCGCTTCTTCAATAATTGCGCGGCGGTCGGAAGGCTTTGAGCTTAAGATCTGCCCTATCCGCCCCTGCTCGATGATGGCATAGGATTCCGGGCCAAGGCCGGTACCCATAAAAATGTCCTGGATGTCGCGCAGGCGGCAAGCGTCTCCGTTCAAAAGGTACTCGCTCTCTCCCGAGCGGAATAGCCGCCGTGTGACCTTAATCTCGTCGCCCGGACGGCGCAGCGGCCGTGCATCCTTTGCTAATGGTTCACTTCGCGAGCCACTTGCATCCGCGGTCTCGCCCACGCCGATCACCTTCTCTAGCTCATCGGCGGCCGCAGAAATCATAGAGGGAGGTTCAGACTCGACCAGCGTCATACTCACTTCTGCCATGCCGGTGGGTGGGCGCGTGCCGGTGCCGTTAAAGATCACATCGGACATGCGCTCGCCGCGCAGCATCCGCGCGCTCTGTTCGCCCAGCACCCAACTGACCGCGTCCGCGAGGTTCGACTTGCCACACCCATTCGGCCCCACGACTCCAGCCGTGCTGCCATCGCAAATCAAGCGGGTGCGATCGGCAAAGGATTTGAAACCTAAGAGCTCGAGTTCTTTCAATCTGAGCAATGCTCGTCTCCTCCGCTCACAGTTTGCCCTCAGGCTAACACGGAACACAAAGGTTGTCCAATTAAAACCACAAGGGGAGGGATATTAAACGGAGATTGATACTATAGGTGGTATGAAAGGCAAGGTCGGGGAGACAAAGGACAAGGGTGGGGGGTTAAGGGATGAAGGTCGAGGAACAAAAAATTAAGAAGTAACCAGGTACGTTAGTTCTCTCGCACTTTGCTCTCAACGAAAAGCAGGGGTCCGAACAGGTCTCTTGTCTCTCGTCCTTTGACTCTTATCCCTAGCCCTGCCTTTTCACTACTTCAGGTAGCGCGAATGGAGAATGGCGGAGGTCATTGGACCTTCCTGTACCCGGGCCGCGACCGGCTCGGCGCCAGCAGAGCTTCGATCCGTGGTCACATACACCGTATCGCCAGCATGGAGGTCGGCAAACGTCATCCGCTTGCCCTCCTGGTCGAGAAATTCCGTCTTATCGTTCACCAGCACCAATTTCGTCACCTCAGTGGGCGCTTTCAAAAACAGCTCGTGATTCTTCTTATTGACAGAAGTAATGATAAAAAAATCTCCGCTGTAGTTGCCGCCCGGCGCCTGGGCCTGAGCGGCGGCAATAGGCGCGCCCATAAGCAACAGCGTGGATAGCAGCAGCGCCGCCGCGAGGGTAAGGTGGGTGAAATGCGATCTTGTTGATGTCTTTCTCATAGTCCAATAAACCTTCCTCTTTGCAAAATCATGGCGCGATTGGGTTGTAGTGGCAGCCTATGGCCGCCGCTACAATTCAAGCCCTGCGCTACTCATACCGCAACGCCTCGATGGGATCCAGGCGCGCCGCCTTACGCGCCGGATAGTATCCAAAAAACACGCCGACGGCGGCAGAAAACACCACCGCGATGGCGATGGCAATGGGCGGGATCAGGGTCGGCCAGTGCAGCATGTCCGCAACTAACATAGAGCCGAACACTCCGGCCAGAATGCCCATCGTGCCGCCGAGCAAGCTGAGCACCACGGCCTCGCTCAAAAATTGATTCTGCACGTCGCTCTCGGTCGCGCCCACCGCCATGCGCACGCCGATTTCGCGCGTGCGCTCGGTCACGGAAACGAGCATGATGTTCATAATTCCGATGCCGCCCACAAGCAGCGAAACCGACGCAACGCTTGCCAGAAGCAGGGTGAGGACGCGTCCAGACTGCGCCTGCGCGTTGGCGATATCGAGCGTGCTGCGGATGATAAAATCGTCGTCCTCATCCGGGCGAAGATGGTGGCGCTGGCGCAGCAAAGCTTCAATTTGCTCTTCGGAGGGGACCACGGTCCGGGCGCTTGTGGCCGAAGCCTGAATAGAATGCAGCCAGCTTACGCCCGCCAGTTTCTTCATCACCGTGGTGTAGGGAACAATGATCGTATCGTCTTCGTCCTGGCCCCACGGCGCTTGCCCCTTCGGCGCCAGCACCCCGACCACGCGAAACGGAAGGCTATGAATGTTGATGATCTTTCCAATCGGGCTTTCACCATCCCCGAATAGATTGTCAACCACCGTTTGCCCTAAAACGCAGACATTCGAGGCCGATTGCACGTCGCGCTGCGTAAACGGGCTGCCCTCAATGACGGGCCATTCCCGGATTTTGAAATACGCAGGCCCCTGTCCCTGGACGCCGGTGTACCAGTTTTGGTCCTGATAAACGATCTGTTCGCCTGCTCCGGTTCCCGGGGAGACGTATTTCACGAACGGGATTTGCACGATGGCCTGAGCGTCTCCGGGAGTTAGTGTTTTCGTAGCTTGGCTACCCATGTGCACGCCGTGACTGTTCACGCTGCCGGCGAACACCATCACCATGTTATCGCCCAGGCTGGCGATCTGTTCCTGCACTTGGTTGGAGGCGCCTTCGCCGATGGCCACCGTGCAGATGACCGCGCCGACGCCAATAATGATGCCCAGCATGGTCAGGATGGTACGCATCTTGTTTCGCGCCAGCGCCTTCAGCGCGACGCGCAAAATGGCTCTAAAATCCATCACGCCTCCTTTTCGTCGTCATCATCATCCACGATTGGCAGATTTACCAGCACGCGCGCAGCATCCAAACGGTCTTCCACCAGGGAATCTTTGCGCAGCTTCCCATCCCGGAACACCACAACGCGCTTGGCGTAGCGCGCAATATCCGGCTCGTGCGTTACCAGTAGGATGGTCATGTTATGTTCGTTGTTCAGCCGCTGGAAAATCTCCATGATCTCCACGCTGGTGCGGCTGTCCAGGTTGCCCGTAGGTTCATCCGCCACCACCAGCGAAGGATTGTTGACCAGCGACCGGGCAATAGCCACTCGCTGCTGCTGGCCGCCGGAAAGCTGCGCCGGATGATGCCCTTCCCGTCCCTCGAGACCCACCGACAGAAGCGCCTCATGGGCGCGGCGGCTTCGTTCGGCGTGCGGAATGCCGCAATAGATCATCGGCAGCTCCACGTTTTCGAGAGCCGAGGTCCTCGACAGCAGATTGAAACCCTGAAAAACGAAGCCTATTTTGCGGTTGCGGATGTGCGCCAGATCAACCTTGCTGAGCTTGGAGACGTCCTGCCCGTCGAGAAAGTAGTTGCCGCGCGTGGGCCGGTCGAGACAACCAATCAGGTTCATCAGCGTCGATTTGCCCGAGCCCGAAGCCCCCATGATTGCTACAAATTCTCCTTGGTAAATTGAGAGTGAAATGCCGCGCAGCGCGTGCACCTGGATTTCACCCAGGTCATAGGTCTTGTGCAGGTTCTCGATTTGAATGACCGGAGTCGCGCCCGGCATTACGCCAGCGATCACACCGGAGGACTGGCTCTCCAGTTCTGCTTCAGACTGCAACACGTTTTCAGGCATTGCTCAAACTCCTATAAGTCCAACCCTGCATTAACAAAATCAACTCAAATCCTAAGTACAATCCAACAGCCAGAGACCGCCGCTACCCCTCGTTACCGGCGCCCGCCAAACCGCGGCCTGCCCTGAGTAAAGGTCTGCCCCTGTCCAGTGAGCTCACCCGCCACCAGCAAATCTCCCTCTTTCAAGTCGCTTTTCAACACTTCGGTGTTGGTGTAGTCCGTGATACCGATCTCCGCGGTCACAGGGACGAGCTGTTGGTTGGGCGCCAGTTCCCACACCACCTGCTGTCCCCCCAAATGCGCCCGCGTGGCTGAAGCCGGAATGTGGTAGCGAGTGTAGAGCTTTTGCAGATCAGCGGGGGCCATTTGCGGCTTAAAGCGCAGCGCGGCGTTCGGAATGCGCAAGACGCCACGCGCAAAGCCGGTGGGGATGGTGACGTAAGCGGTCTCGCCGGGCAGAAGCTTTTCATCCGGATTAGCGAAATTGATGACTGTATCGTAAGTGACCACGTTCTGAACTGTGGTGGCGTTCAGCCGGATGGCGCTGACCTGCCCGCGGAAATTCTGTGTGGGGAACGCGTCCACCTGAAACGTCGCTTCCGCGCCAATC
This sequence comes from Terriglobia bacterium, assembly GCA_035945615.1. Lineage (GTDB taxonomy): Bacteria > Acidobacteriota > Terriglobia > UBA7540 > UBA7540 > RH2-MAG17b. Next base: position 18,000 of record DASZAA010000068.1, on the reverse strand, counting down.
TTGATATTGCCCGTGTCCGACTCATCGGTCGAGGTATCCACCTGCATGTGCTTCAAGTCCTGAGCGATAGTAAAGAGGTTGGGCGCTTGAAAGGCGGCGGCGACAGCCTCGCCGACGTCGACGTTGCGTGCCACAATCACGCCGTTAATAGGCGAGACTATGGTAGCGTCATGCAGGTTTTTATTAGCAAGGTCAAGGGCGCCCTGCATTTCCTTCACCTGGGCCTCGGCCTCTTTCACCTGCGCGCGCGTCTGGCTCAGCTGCGCGACGGACTGATCGACCGCAGCTTCCTGGGCGCGCACCTGCGCCTCATCCTGGTCGAGGCTCGAAACGGCCAAATCCTTCTGGTCGGAGGATATGATCTGCTGGGAGGCCAAATCCAGGTTGCGCTTGGTATTCACTTGCTGGTATTCCAGCGTCGCCTGCAACCGGACCAGATTAGCCTTATTGCTCTCAATCGCCGCCTGCTGCGCCCCCACGCTGGCCTCAAGATTGGCCACGTTGGCTTGAGCGTTGGCCAGATTGCCTTGCGCCTGCGTTACCGAAGCCTGAAAAGTGGTGGGATCAAGCTGCGCCAGAACCTGACCGGCCAGGACGTGGGTGTTGTAGTCGGCAAATACGTATTTCACAATGCCCGACACAGCAGAGCCGACTGGGATGGTGGTCAGGGAGTTGATAGTGCCCGTCGCTTGCACCACCGCCATGATATTGCCCCGCGTCACTTTCGCCGTAAAGTACTGCACGCTACCCGAATGCGACCGCACCATGAAGCCGACGGTGAAAATTGCGATGATAATAATCACCGCCACGGCAACCAGTTTCTTGTGCTGTTGAATATATTGTTTTGCAGCCATAGATTCGATTTAACCTTTTCTTCCTCTGCGAATAATCCCGCCCGGCGCCGCAATCTTGCAAAGCCCATTCCATGCGGCGGTGGTGCGGCGGCGTGAAAACCGCCGCTAAACCTTTAGACGCGCCCGCGCTGCGCGGAGTTACCGGTCCCTCGGCCTTGGCCTCTGCCTCTGCAACAAAAATTGATTGAACTTTTCGACCTGTTCAGGAGTCAAGATCTTCCGCGTGAGATCATCCACTCGCCGGTGAATGGCCTCGTATTGGGGGCGCATCTGGTTTGAGAGATCCCTATTTTCTTTGATGCCTTCATCCCAAATGGCGCGCAGTTGTTCTACCTGCTGGGGAGAGAGGTCCAGCCGTTTCTGCATATTGCGCAGAGCCAACTCCTCATTCCAGTGCCGCCGCCAGCGCCCGCTGTTCCACGCAAAGGTGTAAAAACCCAGGCCGCCAAGAAGGACACCGATAATGAAGGTCACAACGAAATAAACGTAAGCGCGGCGCGTCATAAGTTTACCGGTTCTCGTGATAAGCCGCCGGAGTTACTAGAACAGGAACAGGCGGAACATTGCCGCTCCAATCGACGGGATAGCTTGCGGCGGTGGCGGTCATGTTTTCGGTCTGCGACCAGTAGCTCTCCATCGTAGGCTTGTGACGCACGGGGCCAGAAGACGGCAGGATCATCGCCAGGAGCAAGGTAAAGACTAAAACCAGCGTGGCCAGGATCACGCGGCGACCGGCGCTCTCCAGAAACTCCGGAGCCTTGCGCACGCGCTCCTCGTTCAGGCGGCGGAGAACACGGTCGGCGAACCCCCAGGAAGGTTCGGGGGCTGCATCACGCGCAAGCACGGCGAACCCCGCCTGAAGCATGGTGAGGTCTTTCACATAAGCCCGGCACGAAGCACAGCTCTCGATGTGGCGCTGGGCAGACGCATCAAACTGGCCCTTATTGTCCATTAGGCCCGCTCGGTTGTTTTCCCACGCGATTTTTTGGATTTCTTTACAACGCATTGGAATCACCTCCCACATATGCCGTCCTTCAGGGTGTCACACCAAGCAAGAGCATTTGACAGCCCTAGCGCCATCGCTTCATATCCACCAGCATCCGCTTTCGTGCGCGATGCAGGCGGACTTTGACCTTGCTGACCGTCCAATTGAGAATTTCTCCAATTTCTTCCACCGAGAGGTTCTCAACCTCTTTCATCACCAGTACAATTCTATCTTCGGCTGGAGCGCGGTCAAGCAGCTTCCCCACTAGGTCCTTAACTACTGCGTCGTCTTCAAGGGTAGGTCCATCGTCGTGATGGGGAGTAACACCCGCTTCCAGCATCTGCCGCCGCTCTTCAGGAAGCTGCCAGTAATACGTCAGGTGCGAGCTTCGCTGGCGGCGCAGATAATCGTAACAATGATTGACCGTAATCCTCGAAACCCAAGCGCCAAAAGAAGCGCGGAAATTGTAACTCCGAATGGCCCGGAAAATCTTTACAAATACTTCTTGAGTCAAGTCTTCGACTTCGTTCGGCTGCCGGACCAGGTGAAAAACCAGCGAAAGCACCCGTCGCTGATACTTCTCGACCAACTGGCGAAAAGCCTCTTCTTCCCCTTGCTGAGCGCGATGGATCCAATCGATTTCCTGGGGGTCTTGAACGTTGGTTTCCATGCGCTTACCATAGGCCATCGTCCCAGTATGAAAGACGAAATGGCCCTCCGGGCGGTTACAGGTCCAAAAGGGATCGCTGCCCGGCATTTCCGAAGTCCGGGTCTTGTTGCCTTGAAGTTGTGAACAAGTAACAGTGTACCCCAGTAACGCAGTGCTGGTGAGGGCTGTGCTGGCTGAGCCCGGAGCAAGGTGGGACGGATTTCGAAAATTCGGCTGGCGCATCTCATCCTGGAAATAGGTCGTAAAACTATGCCAGATGAACAGCGTTGGCGTGGTGACCATCCCTTGTGGTATTGACATCGCCGCCAAGAATATTCATAAAAGTCATTACCCTTGATTCCAGTTGACTAATTCGACAAAACATGACATGATTACGGCATTATGGTTATAGGACGTAGACTTCGCAAACTCAGAGAAGATAAAAGTCTGTCACAAGGCGATATTGAAAAGCGGACGGGGTTACTGCGCTGCTACATTTCCCGGGTTGAGAACGGACACACCGTTCCATCGCTCGAAACCCTGGAAAGGCTGGCATCCGCGCTGGAAGTACCTCTCTATCAGTTGTTCTATGAGGGGGACGATCCACCGCCGCTTCCCAATTTAACCGCCAGACAATCAGCGGAAGAGTTGGTCCTGGACGAAGAACAGGAAAAGCAAGTTCGGTTCTTTGAAAAGGTCCGCCGGACCCTCGATCGAATCGAGGAAAAAGACCGGCAGCTTCTGCTCTACATGGCTCAGAAACTAGCGAGCCGGTAGGCCTTCCGTTTAGACAGGATGACCTCGGTGAGTGGAGTTTGCTCGCCGAGGTTGTTGTGTGCTTATTCCCATTCGATCGTCCCAGGGGGCTTTGAGGTGATGTCCAACACTACGCGGGTTACCCCCTTCACCTCATTCACAACCCGCGTTGCTATTCTTGACAAAACATCGGGTGGAAGTTTCGCCCAATCCGCCGTCATTCCATCTTCCGATTCCACTGCGCGCACTGCGATGGCGGAGCCGTAACTGCGTGCGTCTCCCATTACACCGACGCTAAAAACCGGCAGCAACACTGCAAAAGACTGCCACAATTGGTGGTAGAGTCCGGCTTTGCGGATTTCCTCCTGCACGACGGCATCCGCCTCCCGCACCATGCGAAGACGTTCTTCGGTGATTTCGCCGAGGATCCTCACGGCCAGCCCCGGTCCGGGAAATGGCTGGCGGCCAATCAACTGTTCGTCTAGCCCTAACTCTCTTCCTACCACTCGAACCTCATCTTTGAAGAGTTCTCGCAGAGGCTCGATTAACTCAAATTGCAAATCGGGCGGTAGGCCGCCCACATTATGATGGCTCTTGATAGTCGCCGCCGGACCCTTCACGGAGACCGACTCAATCACATCCGGGTATAGCGTTCCTTGAACAAGGAACCGCGCTTCGCCGAGCTTGCGCGCCTCTTCTTCAAACACGCGGATAAATTCCCCACCGATAATCTTCCGCTTCTGCTCAGGATCGGTGACGCCGCGCAAACGCGAGAGGAATCGCTCCGAGTAATTCGCTGCGATCACATTGAGATGCGCTTGGCCGCGCAGGGCAGCGGTCACATTTTCAAACTCATTCTTGCGCAGGAGGCCGTTATTCACGAAGACGCACGTAAGGCGCTCGCCGAGCGCCCGCCCTGCGAGCGTCGCCGCTACGAGCGAATCCACGCCTCCTGAAAGCGCGCATAGGGCGCGGCCAGTCCCCACCTGCTCGCTGATCCGGCGCACCGTGTCCTCGATAAATGAGGAAGGAAACCAGTTCGGTTGAATACCAGCAATCTCCATCACGAACCGGTGAAGGATCTCTGACCCTTGTGTCGTGTGGCGGACTTCTGGGTGGAATTCCACCGCGTATATTCTCGCCTCGGAATTTTCCATCACCGAGATTGCATTCTCGGTCTTCCCGGTCACGCGAAAGCCAGGCGGCACTTGGGTAACGTGGTCGCCATGACTGTTCCAAACGCGAAGCGGCGAAGGCAGACCATCAAGCAATTCCGAAGGAGGGATGATTTCAAGCTCGGCGAACCCATACTCCCGGCGCGAAGCTGGCTCAACCTTCCCGCCCAGGGACGCCGCCATCCACTGAAAGCCGTAGCAGATTCCCAGTACCGGCACGCCCAGCTCGAAAATCCGTGGGTCCGATTTTGGCGATTCAGGATCGTAAACGGAAGAGGGCCCGCCGGAAAGGATCACCGCGGGCGGCCGCATTCTCTCTAGATGATCGAAGGGTTTATCGCAAGGCACAATCACCGCCGCCACGTGCATTTCCCGGATGCGGCGGGCGATGAGCTGTGTATATTGTGAGCCAAAATCGATGACAACAACGGGGGATTCCATCGGTTATTTTACCACGAAGCTCACGAGCTTCTGGGGCACGTAGACTGTTTTGATCACCGCTTTTCCGCTAAGGTATTGGGCCGCCTTCTCTTCGGCCTGAGCCATGCGCACTATATCGTCTTCGCGGGCGTCGCGGGCCACACGAATTCGGCCCCGCAGCTTGCCGTTGATCTGGATAGGAATTTCGAGTTCATCTTCCTGGGCAAGCGCTGCATTATACTTTGGCCAAAACGTTTTAAGCGCAGGCTCGTCGTGCCCAAGCGATTCCCACAACTCGTCGGCGATGTGTGGAGCGAAAATGGAAAGCATCCGCACTAGAACTTCAATCGACATCTTCAGGCACGAAGCCTGAATCTTGCCTGTCTCAATTGCCGGATCGAGGTCACCGATCTCGTTCACAAGGTCCATTAGCATGGCGATGTCGGTGTTGTAATGCCACCGCTCTTCCATGTCTTCGCTCACGTGGCGGAGAGTACGATGGACTTTGAGGAGCAGCCGGCGTTCTTCCGGTGTCGGCTCACGGCCCACAATGCCGCTCTCCGAATCACCCTCCGATACTCGCGTTTGCACGGTTCCAAGCGCGCCCACGTGTTTCGCAACTACCCTGTAAACGCGGTTCAGAAATCTCGCCGCACCTTCGATGCCCGCATCGCTCCATTCAAGGTCGCGCTCTGGAGGAGCGGCAAAAAGCATGTAGAGGCGCACAGTGTCAGCTCCGTAGCGGGCGCACATCTGCGTGGGGTCAACCACGTTGCCTTTCGACTTCGACATCTTGGCGCCGTCTTTAATCACCATGCCCTGGGTAAACAGCCGCGCAACGGGCTCAGAGAAATCCACCAGGTTGATATCCTGCATTACCTTGGTGAAGAAGCGCATGTAGATCAGGTGCAGAATGGCGTGCTCGATGCCACCGATGTATTGATCCACCGGGAACCAATACTTGACTGCCGCTTGGCTGACAGGCGCAGTTGAAATCTTTGGGTCGGTGTAGCGGTAGAAATACCAAGACGAATCAACGAATGTATCCATCGTATCCGTCTCTCGTCGCGCCGCACCCCGGCACTTGGGGCAGATTGTATTTACAAAATCCGCCACTTCAGCGAGCGGCGACGCTCCACGTCCTGTAAATCGCGCGTTCATGGGCAGCACGACCGGCAGATCACTTTCCGGCACAGGAACCACGCCGCACTTACTGCAATAAATGATCGGAATCGGCGTGCCCCAATATCGCTGTCGCGAGATGCCCCAATCGCGGAGTCGATATTGAGTCGTTCCTTTGCCGAATCCTTTCGCTTCCGCTTCCCCGGTCATGCGCGCTTGGGCATCTTCTGAAGTCAGCCCGGTATAAGGGCCGGAATTCATCAACCGGCCATACTCTGAGAACGCCCCTTGCGATAAGTCGGCGGCACCGCCGTCAAGGGGAGCAATTACCTGTGGAATGGGCAGTCCATATTGCTTGCAGAATTCATAGTCGCGTTGATCGTGCGCAGGCACGGCCATCACGGCGCCCGTGCCGTACTCCATCAAAACAAAATTCGCCAGCCAGACGGGGACGCTCTCACCACTATAGGGATTGCGCGCGGTAAACCCTGTGAAGGCGCCTAGTTTTTCAGGATTCGCTTCGTCTCCCACCCGCGCAGGCAAAGCCGTAGACGACGCTTTGATGCGTTCCACCTTCTCGCGCAGGCTTCCGGCATGGGGTGACGTAGCAATAAGCTTTTCGACAAGCGGATGGCCTGGCGCAAGCAGGACCGCCGTGCAACCGTAGATCGTATCAACACGAGTGGTGAACACGCGCACCGGCTCACCCAATTGCTCAATCTCAAAGTCAACCAGTGTTCCCTTCGATTTGCCAATCCAGTTCTCTTGCATTGCCAGCACACGCTCCGGCCAACCGCCACGGAGTTCTTTCATGTCGATCAGCAGGCGCTCAGCGTAAGCAGTGATTTTCAGAAACCACTGCTCGAGATCACGCTCAACGACCGCCGTATCCTCATGCCGCCAGCAGCAGCCATTCACCACCTGCTCGTTGGCCAGCACCGTTTCACACAACGGGCACCAGTTGACGCGGCTCTTCTTGCGATAAGCAAGACCGCGTTTGTACATGCGCAGAAAAAACCATTGATTCCAGCGGTAGTACTCGGGTACGCAGGTAGCAATCTCGCGGCGCCAATCGTAGCTGAGGCCGAGGCGCTTCAACTGGCCTCTCATGCGATCGATGAAACTGAACGTGAATTCCGAGGGATGCCTTTGATGCTTGATGGCCGCGTTTTCCGCGGGCAAACCGAATGCGTCCCAGCCAATCGGGTGGAGCACGTTGTACCCTTGCATCCATTTGTAACGCGCGAGCGCATCGCCCAGCGTGTAATTACGCACGTGGCCCATGTGAATGTCGCCGGAAGGATAGGGCAACATTTCAAGCACGTAGTATTTCTTGCGCGCTGAGTCAGGCTCAGGTTCGGCGTCAAACAGATGCCCAGCCTCCCATCGCTTCTGCCACTTGGATTCGATTGCTTGAGGATTGTATTGAGGGTCCATGAGAGCGAGTTAAAGGTCAAATGTTAAAGGGTAAAGGCTCAAAACCCGCCATGCGCCGCCTTCTGCCCTGCTGCTCACTACAAACTGCCTACTGTTTACTCCACCTCGCCAGCTTGCGCATCATCTGGATGTTCTGCAAGTCGTCACCCGGCTTGTCCACCGGCGTCTCGCAAATAAAGGGGATGGATTTTAATTTCGGGTGGCGGACGATGCGTCCAAACGCCTCCGCGCCGATCTGCCCCTTGCCGATGTGTTCGTGGCGGTCGACGTGCGATTCAAATACAGACTTCGAATCATTGGCGTGAATCACAAAAACGTTTTTCAGGCCAATCGCCACATCGAGGGCCTTCACTGTCTGCTTTAATCCTTCTTCGGTGTGAATCGCGTAACCGGCGGCGAAGCAATGCGCGGTATCAATGCACGCCCCCATCGGCAGGCTTTTCCCTGCCCCCGTCACAATTTCCGCTACCTCCTCGAACGTGCGGCCGATTGCCGAGCCCTGCCCGGCGGTGTTTTCGATCAGGATCGTGAGGCCGTCGAGCCGCAGCCCGTCGGCCGCTTTGCCGAGCGATTCAATGCAGCAGGCAATCGCCGCCGAAGGCGTCGAGCCTTTGGCGCTACCTGGATGCGTCACCAGAAACTCCGCGCCGAGCGCAACCGCTCTCACCAGCTCGCGCCGGAATGCCGCGATGGAGCCTTCGCGGATTCGCGCCTCCGCCGACGCCAGATTGATGAGGTAATTATCGTGCACTACCACCGGCGCCAATTTATAGTCCGTCCGCACCTCGCGGAACCGCTCGCACTGTTCCGTGCTCGGATCGACCGTGCGCCAGCCGCGCGGATTGGCGGAGAACATCTGAAACGCGTCGCAGCCGATCGCCTTCGCGTGGTGCGCTGCGTTCTCAATCCCGCCCGCAATCGACGTGTGAACGCCTACCCTCAAATCGACTCCAAGTTTAGCTGAATGGACGATGTTAGCATACGATGCCAGGTGTCAGTCGTCAGTGGTCCGTCGCTTGTTACTGCATTACAACATTACCCTCAAGGGATGACTCACAACGGGCTATGGACAACTAACAGTGAACCCTTACGAAAACATTCGTTTAAAATTTTCTGCAACCTGCTCGGCCAAGGCTTCTTCGCCCACTCCGCGCAGCGCCGCCAGTTGCTTGAGCACTTCGGCGACAAACGCCGGCTCGTTGCGCTTCCCCCGGTGTGGCACGGGCGCAAGAAACGGGCAGTCGGTCTCTGTGAGCAGGCGGTCTACCGGAATCATGCGCGCCACCTCCCGCAGCCCGTCTGACTTCTTGAACGTCAGGTTGCCCGCAAACGACACCATGAAGCCCGCGTCCATCAGCCCAAATGCCTCTTCACGGCTGCCGGTGAAGCAATGCAAAATGCCCTGCAAACCGCTGCCCCTCCAGTGCTGCTCAAGCAAAGCGCGCAAATCCTCCCATGCCTCACGGCAGTGGATGAGCACCGGCAGCTTCAACTCGCGCGCCAGCGCAAGCTGCCGGATGAAAATCTCCCGCTGCGCCTCGCGCGGCGAGTGATCGTAGTGATAATCAAGTCCGATTTCGCCCACCGCGCGAAACCTGGGGTTCTGGGCCATCGCACGTAGTTCGGCGAAGTCACTGGCGAGAAAATGTTGGGCTTCGTGCGGATGAATCCCGGCGGCGGAATACGCGCCTTCGATCTGCTCCGCAATCAGCAGGGCCGCGCCGATCTCGCGATACGTCGCCCCCGTGCCGATCACCATCAGATGATGCACGCCCGCGCTCCGCGCCCGTTCGATTACCTGCTCACGGTCAGCGTCAAACTCGGTGCCGTCCAGGTGCGCGTGAGAGTCCACATAGATGCTCATAGGATTAAAGCAGCTTGCGCAAGTCGTCAGCGGAAAGCCGCGCTTGCCGTAAAATGGAACGAAGGGCTGAGGGCGTCACGTCGCCGGGTGCATCGGCACTGTAATCAGTAAATTCCCCCGTTTGAGCTGCAAATGGCTCCCGCTTTGGCGCACTTCGTAGAAGCCCGCCCGCGTTAGCGCCGCCACACGCTTCTTCGGCCGCAGGACAGGAGGCTTAGGCAACGGCATGGACCTCGAAATCAACCTTTAACGGAAAGACTTCCACAAGGTTCGGCGGCTTTGCAATCCGCGGATCTTCATGTTCAGGCGCCGGGCGCAGATAGGGAAGGCCGTCCTCAAAGCAGGTCTCCATGTATAAACCCACGGCTTCGGCGAGCATCTTTCGGGCTTCGCGCGCAGTCGTACCTTGGGAGGCAACATCAAGTTCAAGGCAGATGGAGACGAATGTCTTGCCCTCCCGAAAAATAGCGCCGGTAAATTCAAAATGGTTTTGAACTCTTTTCATATTCGTTCTCCCTGCCGCTGCGCAGTCCGAAGCATAGGCCGCCTCGCCCATACGACCTTACTTCAATCTCGCGCCGTTCGGTACGTCTTCCTTAAACGTCGCCAGCACGGGGCGGCCGTGCTCGCCCACCGACGCGGCCACGATCATGCCGTTCGATTCCACGCCCCGTAGCTTGCGCGGCGCGAGGTTCGCCACCAGCACGATCTTCATGCCAACGATGTCCTCGGGCTTGTAATACTCGGCGATGCCCGCGCACACCTGCCGCACTTCAGAACCAATGTCGACTTGCAGCTTCAGGAGCTTCGTTGCTCCGGGGATCGGCTCGGCGGAAAGCACCGTGCCCACGCGCAGATCGATCTTGGCGAAATCGCCTATCGTGATCTTGGGCGCGTCGGCATTTGCTATGGACGATTGTTGGTTTGTGATTTGTGATTTCTGATCTGTGATTGGCACTTGGCCGTCCGCCGGTGGCGCTCCCGGTTTCTGTTCAGATTCCACTTTGCTCTCCTTTAGGTTTTGCTCCGCTGCGCGGTCTTCTTCGGCAAGCTCGTGCAGCTTAGCCAACGTCTTCGCTTTGTCTAGGCGAGGGAAAATGGGTTCCGGCTTACCAACTTTGGTGCCGGGTTTAAGTTGTCCCCATTTCAAATCATCCAATTTCTGATCTTCGATGCGGCCTTCGCAGCCAAGCTGCTGCCATAGTCTCGCCGCACTGGCTGGCGCGATTGGATAGAGAAGAACGGTAATGGTCCGCAACAGGTCTGCGGCTGTGTACAGGGCTAAGGCAAGGGTCTCGCGGTCTTGCCCGGCGTTAAATTCCGCCAGTTTCCATGGTTCCCGCTTCACCAAATAACCGTTCACTGCAGAAATCAGAGTCAAGAGATCGAAGGCTGCTGCATTCAGTGCAAATTTATCAAGCTCCTGCCGGATTGGCTCCACGTAACCGCTGGCCTCCCGCACTTTTGCGCCTTCGTCGTACGAACTTCTGAAGAAGTCCAATTTCAATTCTGCTTCCAATGCGGTCAGCGGGCCGGACGGTTCGGGAACCACGGCGTCGCAGTATCGATGAATCATTGTGATCGTGCGGCTGGCCAGATTACCGAGATCATTGGCCAAGTCGGAGTTGTATCGCTGAACCAATCCGTCGTAAGAAAAGTTGCCGTCCAAACCAAACGGCGTATCGCGCAGCAGGTAATAGCGCAAGGCGTCATTGCCAGGCGCGCCGAATTCGTTGAACGCCTTTACAACCGTCTCGGGATACACAACGTTCCCTTTGGACTTACTCATCTTGTCCTGCTCATAGTAAATCCAGCCGTGGGCGAAGATAGTTTTCGGCAGAGGCAAGCCCGCCGCCCAAAGGAACGCGGGCCAGTAGACGGCGTGGAAGCGCAAAATATCCTTGCCGATCATATGAACCACTTTGGACGGTCCTTCCGCACCCATCCAATATTTTTCAAAGTCCTTGCTTCGCTTGTCTCCCTCAAAGCCGATCCCGGTCAAATAGCTTGTGAGCGCGTCATACCACACATAAACCACCTGCTCGGGGTCGCCCGGCCACGGAATGCCCCAGCTAATGCGCCTGCGGCTGACGGAAATATCGCGCAGGCTGCCCTTCACCAAATCTTTCCCGCCTTTGACGAAGCTCTTCACCTCGTTCATGCGGAAATCGGGCTGTACAAATTCGGGATGATCTTCATAGTGCTTCAATAGGCGTTCCTGAAACGCCGAAAGTCGGAAAAAGTAATTGTCTTCGCTAATCAGCTCCGTGGGCCGCCCGCAGTTTGGGCAGTTCACTGGCTCGGCGCCTTCGGAGACGTACATTTCGTCATGAATGCAATAGCGGCCTTCGTATCGCTTGGAAAAGATGGCGCGGCGGTGCTCAACGGGGCCGCCGCAGGTCGAGCATGTGGCCGGGCGCGTGCCGTGCTCTAAATATTTATCGCAGCGCGCGCAGTAAGGCAGCGGGTATTTTTTCGCCTGCTCGATCATCCAGTGCACGGCCTTCTTGTGCGCGGGATTTTGTGATGTGTGCACAAAACGGTAGTCGATAGGTGGCGCGGCGCCGGGCGCCGAGTCGTCGCCATTTTCTTGGTGGGATAAACTCGCCTCTACATCATCTTCCGGCGGCGCGGTGTCGCGGAATGGGCCGATGCCGAGCGTCTTCCAAAGCTCTTTGAACAGCTTGCGCTTTTCAGCGACAAACTTCTCCGGCGCCATGCCCGCCGCTTCCGCCGCGCGCTGGAGCTTTTCGCCGTGTTCGTCGGTGCCGGTGAGGAAGGCCACGTCATAGCCGCACATGCGCTTGTAACGCGCGATGGCGTCGCACGCAATCGTGGTATACGCCGAGCCGACGTGCGGCCTGGCGTTGGGGTAGTAGATTGGGGTGGTGAGGTAGAACGTCATAATAAATTAGGTGTCGGGTTCTAGGTATCAGGTTCCAGGTTCTAGGTGTCAGGAGCAGTTCTTCAGACTTTTAGTGAGGCCGCTCAGCATCTTGCCCACCTCAGCGGCCAACCTCAGCGCCGGCTCCATCTGTTCTCTCTTCACGTAATCCAGCCGCCCCGCAATCAGCAGATGCGTTTCCAACTCCATTAGCGATCCATTAGCAACTGATAAATGACGAAGATAATCACCCAGATGCTCGCGCCCGTGCCCTTCAGCAATGTTAGCAGGAATGGAAACCGCAGCCCGTCGAATCTGGCTAATCAGGCCGTAGACTTCCGCCTTTGGAAAGGAGCTAGTGAGCTTATAGCTTTCAAGCACCAAGTCCATGACTCGTTCCAAAACTTTAAGATCACGATAGCTACGGACGGACATCAGTTTCTTCCTGGCACCTGGAGCCTGACACCTGGAACCTTAGTTTTTTCGAAATGTCGCTGCTGCCGCGCTCATCACTTCCTTCAGCGGCACGAATTTTTCCTCGGCAATACGCCGGCAATCGTCGTATTCAGGGGCGGCGTTGACGATGCGGCCCTCGCTTCGCGCCACTTTCACTCGCACCGGGCCATAAGGAGTTTCAACGCTCACCACCTCGCGCGCAAGCGTAATGCGTCGTGCTTCGTGGATGCGCACGCCGAGGGTCGTGGTTTCCTCGAATAGAATGCGCGCCAGAGCATCCATCCGTTCCGGCGGGCACAACACCGTGATCTCAAGGCCGGGCCGGTTTTTCTTCATCTGGACCGCGCTGCAGGTCACATCCAACGCGCCCGCGGCCAGTGCCTTTTCCATCATGTAGCCGAAAAGCTGCGGATTCATGTCGTCCACGTTGGCCTGAATCACGGCAATCACTTCTCCGCCCACCTCTGCGTCTTCTGACTTTTCACCCACAAACAGCCGCGCAATATTCGGATGGCCTGGGAAATCCCGCGTGCCAGCCCCATAACCAATCCTGCCGATTTTCATAGCGGGCATAGGGCCGAATCCATGGGCCAGCGTAGAGACGATGGCCGCGCCCGTGGGCGTGACCAACTCGCCCTCGACGCCGGTGGAATACACCGGCAGCCCTTTCAGCAGCTCCGCCGTGGCGGGCGCGGGGATGGGCAGCGTCCCGTGCGCCGCCTCAACGTGCCCGCTGCCCACATTGAGCGGTGAACAATAGAGTTCCTCAATGCCGAGTAGCTCAAGACCCACACACGCACCCGCGATATCGAGCACCGCGTCCACCGCGCCCACTTCGTGGAAGTGCACCGAACCAGGGGGCTTGGCGTGCAGCTTGCCTTCGGCTTCCGCCAAGCGCTTGAAAATGGCAAGGGCTTTATCCTTCGCGCTCGCGGAAAGCGTGCTTTCGTTCAGCATCTTCTCGATGTGATGCAGATGCCGGTGCGGCTGCTTTTCTGGAATCACGAATTCAATGTGATTTCCAGCTAGACTCGACCGCATCACCTGCGAGGATTTGAATTCGTAGGGGCCGACTGGAATCTTCGCCAGTTCCGCCAGCAGTAGGTCCTGCTGCAATCCGGCGTCGAGCATCGCCGCGAGCAGCATGTCTCCGCTGATGCCAGATGAAGCGTCCAGATAGCCGATTGTGGTCATTTATGAATTATGCAGGGTGAAGGGAGAATTGTGAATGGTGAATTGCGCGGCGTTGCCGTCGCTACGTTCTCTGTCACCCTGAGCGTAGCGAAGGGTCTCTGCATTTCTTCTCTTAGTTAAAATACCGGGATTCTTCGCTTCGCTCAGAATGACAGTGGAGGGCTGAGTAGAATGACGGCCGCATGAGCCGCGTAGCGCGGCTCTCCCACACCGGCTGTTCGCGGAGCTGCGTACATCGCGAAACGCGCGATGTAGGCGCCAGCCCGTTTTTACCCGTCACTTGTCACTCGTCACTTTCGGCCAGCAGGGCACCGCTGCTACACGCCGTCGCGGGGCTTGTTCTCGCGCTCCCAAAGCGTGTCTTGAATTGGCTCGCCGTCGCACTGGATTTCGAGCACCGTTGCGAGCGGATCAAGCCCATGCTCCGGCAGCCCGGTGAACTTGGCTTGGAATTCGGTTTGTTCAACCTTCACGGGCTGACCCGTGGCAAACATGCGAGCGGAGTTGACCTTGGTTTTAAGCCCGCCAATGGCAACCCAATCCCCAGGCCAAAAATCAACATGCATATAAAGCGTGTTGCCCTTGCGGGAAAACGCCGCGTAAGTGGATTGGGTCACCCTGCACGGGTCCGTACCATAAATGGTTGGGCCGTGCTTTTCCATCCACTTTCCGATTGCGGTCAGGATTTCAACCGACGGCTGGGGAATGGAGCCATCGCCCTCAGGTCCAATGTTGAGTAGATAATTGCCGCCCCCTCGAGCACAAGTGATGAGATCACGCAAAACGGTTTTGGGGCTCTTCCAATCATCATCGCCTTTGTTGAATCCCCAGCTATCGTTCATCGTCATGCAGGTTTCCCAACCCCGGGTATCGCCCTTCTTTAACGGGCCGCCCACGTGCTGCTCGGGAGTTGAGAAATCGCCGGGCAATCCATTGCGATTGTTCACAATGATCTCGGGCTGGAGGTTGAAAACCATCTGGTTCATCTTATGGGATTCCCAACCTTCCGGCGTGAGCGGCCAATCCACGTCGTACCAAAGAACGTCAATCTTGCCGTATTGGCTCAGGATGTTGTGGATGAGGCCGTGCGTGTAAGCCACAAAACGCTGGCGCGCCGCAGGATCATTGGCGCAGCGTGCGCCGTCGGGGTGATGCCAATCCATCAAGGAATAATAAAGGCCCACGCGCAGACCCTCGTCGCGCACGGCCTCGATGTACTCCTTCACCAGATCGCGCCCCGGCCCCTGCTTGGGCGCGCAGTAGGTCGTAAGGTCCGTCGAGAAATTGCAGAAGCCCTCGTGATGTTTGCTGGTCATCACCATGTACTTCATGCCCGCTTGCTTCGCCAGTTTCGCCCAAGCGCGCGCAAAACCCGGCTTGGGATCGAACCGCTTGGCATACTTCATGTACTCGAGCACCGGGATGCCTTCTTCTTCCATCGCCCACTCATGCCGTCCATGCACACTGTACAAACCAAAATGGATAAACATGCCGAACTTCGCCTCGCGCCACCATGCCATGCGCTGGTCGCGGTTAGGCGGAGTGTTGAAACCCGCCGTCTGCGCGGCCGGCTGCCCCGTTGCCGCAGGCGCCGGTTGCTCCGAAGACTTGCAGGACGACTCCATGCCCGCAATGGTCAGCGCCGTGGCTCCCGCCCCCATCAATTTGAAATAATCCCGTCTGCTGAATTGTTTCATTGGAATCCTCCCGCAAAGCAGATTCTATTCCGTATGCCGCGTGGCTTGGGTCGTGTCGCTCGAATCAGGCGAGGGTTCACCGCCGTTCGCGTCTGACCGCGCCGCAATCATGGACCACAGTGTTTTACATCATGACGGTAAATTCTGCAATTTGAAATTTGCGGATGGATAGAAAAGGGCGCTTCCTGTGAATCGGGAATGTGAAAAATCATCCCATTATCCCGTATGTCGCAAAATTCTCAAACCGGCGTGCTAGGCTGGAGTTTGTAGCGCGGACCTCCGTTGTTGAGGTCCGCGGCTTTTTTTGTGCATTCAAAGACCGCAGACCGCTAAGGCGGCGGTCTGCGCTACGCAGCTTGTGTTGTAGCGGCGGCGTCCTCGCCGTCGGCTTTTACTTCTTGAAAACCGGCGGCCAGAGGCCGCCGCTACAGCACTACGTAGC
This sequence comes from Terriglobia bacterium, assembly GCA_035945615.1. Lineage (GTDB taxonomy): Bacteria > Acidobacteriota > Terriglobia > UBA7540 > UBA7540 > RH2-MAG17b. Next base: position 2,065 of record DASZAA010000068.1, on the reverse strand, counting down.
GGCCCCTTATAGACTTTGCCCGCCGCTACAAAACTCGCTGCCGCGCCACCGGGAGAACTCACAAACTATGCTCGTGTGCTGTCCTCTAAGAACGCTAACAAAGCTCTCACCTATCACCCTGAGCGGAGCGAAGGGTCTCGGTATTTATTTTCAAAGAAATACGGAGATGCTTCGCGGAGTTTACCCTGAGCGAAGCCGAAGGGCTCAGGATGACGAGCGAAGGGCTCAGCATGACAATGGGCCCTTAGTGCACATGAACTTTTGCGGTAAGTCATTGAACCGAATCCAGTTAAAGGCGGAAAAAGAGCGAAAACACAAAAAAAGGATTGTTTTACTTTTTTTAACTTATAGAAACTAAAGGAATATTAGAAGAGCAAAGCGGAGCAAACCGGACGGAAAAACGGGCGAAATCGCTGCAATGGGTTGAATGCAAAGGAATTATAATGATTTTTAGGACAAACCGGAGCATTTGCAACAAAACAAAGGAGATGCCAGAGCCAGTCCGGTTTGCTTCCGGTTCGTAACTGCTTTTTGGGGTCAAAAACGGGGGTTTTCCGGTTGCGAAAGAGCACGGCTTTAAGCCGTGCCATCGGGTAGTCCATCATACAGATCTAGCTCTCGCGCACGCCGATGCGGCAAGCCGCACCGGCGCGCGAGGGGTAGCCACGGTCAGAGTTTTCCTGACCGTGGGCTTTTCTTGCGCGAGTACAAGCCCACGGTCAATCATAATGCGATTGACCGTGGCCCCTCCGGCACGACTTGAAGTCGTGCTCTTTCGCAACAACAACCGTCGCCGGGATTGCGACACTAAGACGCGAGAATCTACGATTAAGCAAAGTTTCAAATCTGAATGCGAGTTTGTCGCGTGGCTCAGGCGCAGCCGTCAAGTTCGTTCGCCGGGTCTGCAGCTAGGGATCGGAGATGACGCCGCCCTGATTGCTCCTTCCGCCGGACATGAGATCATCCTGACGGCGGACTTGAGCATCGAAGGGATTCATTTCCGGCGCGATCTGCACCCGCCAGATGCCGTGGGCCATCGGGCGCTTGCTCGCTCGCTGAGCGACGTGGCGGCAATGGGAGGACGCCCGCGATTTGCGCTGGTTTCGCTGGCGCTTTCGCCGCGAGCAGACCGCCTTTGGGTGGAGAAGTTCTATCGCGGCCTGATCGATCTCGCCCGGCGCTTCGATGTAGCGCTGGTCGGCGGGGATACTTCTCTCTCTGCCAAGTCTGTGATGGCAGACGTGACGGTGGTGGGCGAGTCGCCACGCGGGCGCGCTTTGCTGCGCTGCGGCGCGCGTCCCGGTGACGTCATCTATGTGGCCGGGACGCTCGGATTGTCTGCCGCCGGGCTGCGAATGTTACGTTCTGGACTGAAATCGCGCGCCGCGACAGCCGCATTGCGCGCGCATCTCTACCCAGAGCCTCAATGCCATTTAGGAGAACTTTTGTCGCAAAAGCGGTTGGCTTCTGCCGCCATTGATATCAGCGATGGGCTTTCGCTTGATCTGTCTCGGCTGCTCGGCGCGAGCGGCGTGGGCGGGTGGATATTCGAAGCCAAAATTCCGCTTTCTCCGGTAGCGGAACGCGGCGCAGCGGCGCTTGAACTCGCGCTCGACGGCGGGGAGGATTACAAGTTGCTCTTTACAGTTCCGCCCTCAAAAACGGCGGCGCTGCCGGTTTCATTTGAAGGCGCCCGCCTTTACGCAATTGGAAGGGTGTGCGAAAAAGGGCAGGGGATTCTGATCGAGGGGCGCAAGGGAACGCGGCCGCTCATCCCCGCAGGATACGATCACTTCCGGCGGAGGTAGCGGCGCGCGGCGCTGTAGCGGCGGCCCCTTACAGCATCGGCCGCTGGTTTTAGACCGCCGCCATAAGCGGGTTGTTTGAAAGGTCCATGACAATTGGTTATATTTCGAGCAGAGGATTGACATGCCAATCTTTGAATACGAATGCCGCGATTGCGGAACGAAATTTGAAAAACTCATCAGCTCGCAACACGCTGAAATTGTTTGCAGCCAGTGCGCAAGCTCTCACGTCGAGCAACGGCTTTCCGTTTTTGCCGTCT
>DASZAA010000067.1:0-9116 GCA_035945615.1 Terriglobia bacterium | reverse complement strand
GTTCAAGCGTCTGCTCTTTGTGGAGCAGCGCACCTCGCGGCAAAAGGTGCAATTCGCCCTTTTTCTTGGCGTGCCGTTCACGCTGGGCGTGCTCACGCGTGTTCTGGCCAAATATCAGGGCGCGGACCTTAGCCTTGAAATCACGGTGCTCGGCGGGCTGCTTGGGGGCACTGTGGTTGGCCTCATGACGGGCTTTATGACGAGCCTGCCTGCGGCGCTGATCGGCCACGAATTTCTCGCTATGCCGATGGCCGCGCTCTACGCGCTCGTGGCTGGCTCGGCGCGCTGGCTATGCCCGAATAAGGAAGGCATCTGGGAATTCAGCCCGTTCATCGACCTCAGCCTTTACCGCTCAATCAAACTTCGCTTCAAGCAGCCGGCGCTCGACTGGCAGGTGCTTTTTGCCCTGATGGTGGTTGTGCTCGAAGTGGCGCGGCTGGACGTCGGGCCGCTGGTCGGAACCAATCTCTTTTACCTCGAATCAACGCACTGGTGGACAGACATTCTCATTGTGCTCACGACGCTCGTGGGTGTTGGCCTGCCGGTGAAGATCTGGAACAGCACCCGCATCGAGCGCAAGCTCGAAGACCAGCAGCGGATGCTTTTGCAGGCGCGCATGGACGCGCTGGTGAGCCAGATCAACCCGCATTTTCTGTTCAACACCCTCAATACCATCTCGTCGTTGATCCGGGTCGATCCGGATACGGCGCGGAGCGTGCTGCTGAAGCTTTCGCGCATTTTGCGGCGGCGCTTAAAAGTGCAAGCCCACTTCCTGCCGCTCAAAGAAGAACTGGAGTTTATTGACGACTATCTTGATATTGAGGTGGTCCGGTTCGGCGCTGAAAAGCTGCGCATCGTGAAAGAAATTGATCCCGCTGCGGAGGATGTGGTCGTGCCTAGCATGATCCTTCAGCCGCTGGTCGAAAACGCCATCCGCCACGGCATCGCGCCCAAGATCGGAGGCGGCTCGGTCACGCTGCGCGCCCGCAGGCACAATCATCGATTGTTGATCGAAGTGGAAGACGACGGGGTGGGCATTTCTCAGGGACGCCGGCAGGAAAACCACGGATCGGGCATCGGTATTCGCAATGTCACCGAGCGCCTGCGCGTGCTCTTCGGCGAACAATTTTCGCTCAAGGTGGAGGGCCAACCGGCCAAAGGCACTCGTATCAGCTTTGAAATCCCAGAGCTGGTGGTGAAGGAAAGCGTTGCTGAGTCAGCGGCGGTCGCGGAATGAAGGAAGATTCCCCCTGTTCTGTAGCGGCAGCCCCTTAAAAACTTCACCCGCTGATCTTTACTATTCAAAGCCGGCGGCGAGACGCCGCTGCAAGAACTGCCCTTGTTGAGCTATTGGGCCACGGGTTATGCAACTGATCACCACCATTAACGGCATGAAGGCGTTCTCCCGCCAGGCGCACATGGACGGGAAAACCGTGGGCCTTGTGCCCACGATGGGCGCGCTCCATCAGGGCCACCTCAGCCTCGTCCGGCGGTCGAAGAGCCAATGCGATGCGACCGTGGTCTCTATTTTTGTTAACCCTGCACAGTTTGGCGCCAATGAAAATTTCACCCGCTACCCGCGCGATCTAAAGAAGGACGTTGACCTGCTTGAAGCCCACAACATCGACGCCGTCTTCGCCCCCGAAGAGGCGGAGATGTATCCGGAAGGTTTTGACACCGCGGTTGAAATAGGCCAGTTAAGTAGCCTGCTTGAGGGCGAATCGCGGCCGGGCCACTTCCGCGGCGTGGCCACGGTGGTGCTGAAGCTCTTTAATATTACCGATCCCGATCTTGCTTTTTTCGGCCAGAAAGACTTGCAGCAGACGGTGGTCATCCGGCAGATGGTCAAGGACCTGAACTTGCGCGTGCGTCTGGTGCTGTGCCCTATCGTGCGCGACGTGGACGGGGTGGCCATCAGCTCGCGGAATGTTTATCTCAGCCCGGACGAGCGCAAGACGGCCAAGCTTTTGCGGCGCAGCCTCGATCGCGCGCGCGAGCTGGTCTGGAGTGGCGAAACGAACTCCGCCCGCATCGCGGGCGAAATCGAGTACCTTCTGGAATCAGATCCCCGAATCAAGGTAGATTATATTGCCCTTGTAGACCCCGCCTCGTTGCGGCCTGCGGAGCGCGTGGTCTCGGGATGCGTGGTCCTGATTGCGGCGCGCGTCGGTTCCACCCGGCTTATCGACAATGCCATCCTGGGACCTCCCGAAGCTACCGAGGAACAGTTACTTCAGGCCGCGCAAAGCGGGACGCCCGTCACCACAGGCCCCATTCACGCGCCCGGCCTCGAGGCGGACAACTTGCGGAGGCAAATCGAAAGCTGCCGCGATTGCGCGGCGATTTCGTCGGTGGTGCTGCCGCCGCGCGAATTCCTGGCCAAGTATTTAAAGAGTGAGTATCCCGACCTTGCCACCGTGCGTGTGCTGGTGATTGGCCGCGACGCGCCCTGGAACGGGGAGCATTATCTTTACCGCAACCCTGGCATGAGGGACCATTTTATTGAACGGCTCTTTGAATTAGTGGGGGCCAGAGACTATGCGGAATTCAAGGCGCGCTTCGCCATGACCGATGCTCTGCGCTGCCATTCCATCGTGACACCGTTGCCCGAACGCGCACTCTCGAACTGCGCGCGCCACCTGCCGGGGGAATTGCGCCTCTTCCCCAACCTGCGCGCAATTGTCGTGATGGGCGAGGACGCGTATCTGCAAACCCAGCGATGGATTCTTGGGCGTGGGCTAGGACAGTTCAGACGCCTCGATGAGCTTCTAGCAGAGAAAGGATGGGCTTCTGAGGAAGTGAGTCTCGATGCCGCCGGCGGTCGCGCTGTGCTGATCGTCTACTGCTATCATCCGGCAGGCGGCTACAGGACAACGCTGCCCATCGCGCACGCGCTGCCTTGAGCTAGACCGCTCCTACAGCTACTGCCAGCCGCCGCCGAGGGCCTTGTAAAGCTCGACCATAGCCACTAGAGAGTTGCCCTGTGTTTGCGCAAGGGATAATTCAGAGCTCAGGAACGTGCGCTCAGAATCGAGCACGTCGAGATAAGTGGCCACGCCATTGCTATAGCGGACGTTCGCCAAGTCAAGGGCTTTTTGCGACGCGGTCACGAGCGACTCTTCCGCGGCGCGCTGCTCGTTGGTTTTCTGGTAAGAAATCAGCGAATCATCCACTTCGCGGAACGCTTCCTGAACCGTTTGCTGATAGGTGATGAGCGCCTCCCGTTCCTGCGCCTGAGATATGTGGAGGTTGCTGCGAAGCTGCCCGGCGGTGAAAATCGGCGCAGATAAGCCTGCGACCGTTTCCCAGATCCCGGCCGGTCCGCTAATAAATTTCGAAAGGATGCTGCTCTGAAAGCCTCCCGACCCCGTGAGCGCAATGTCAGGATAGAACTGTGCCTTGGCGACGCCGACCTCGGCATACGCGGCCTTGAGTTGGTCTTCGGCCCCTGTCACATCAGGGCGGCGCTCGAGCAAAGTGGAGGCGAGACCGGCAGGCACTGCCGGGGGCATTGGCTGCGCGGTTAACTGAAGCCCGCGCGGGACGGCCTGCGGGTTGTGTCCCAACAGAATGCTGATGGCATCCTCTTCGAGAGCAATCTGCTGTTCGAGTGCGGGGATCATCGCAGCCGCGCTATCAAGCTCGGTTTCGGCTTGGCGGACGTCAAGCTCAGAGGCCACTCCGCCGTTGAATCGAATTTGGGTGAGCTTTACAGAATCCTTGAAAGAGGCTACGGTTTGCTGTGTGATCGCAAGCTCGCGGTCAAGCTCGCGTAGCGTGAAATACGACTGGGCTACGCCGCTGACGACCGCAATCTCGACGTTCTTGCGCGCCTCTTCGGTGGCCAGCAACTGGTCACGCGCCGCGGCGGTGGCCTGTTTGTAACGTCCCCAGAAGTCAGCCTCGTAGGAAACCTGCGGCTGGATGGTATAAAGCGGCAGGTTCACGCTGAACTGGGGAGGAAAAGGGAAAGCACCCACTCTCGAAAGGCGCTCCCGGAGCGCGCTTGCGCTCAAGCTCACTTGCGGGAACTGATTCGACCGTGCCACGCCCACCGCCGCACGCGCCTGATCAACACGGGCGGCGGCGACCAGTAGGTCTTTGTTCTGCTCTAGCGCGGTGTGGATAAGGTTTTGCAGCACCGGGTCTTTGAAAAGCGCCCACCACTTGAGTTCGCCGAGCGAGCTTGCGGTGTTCGTCGGCGCGCGCCAAGCTTGAGGCAATGGCACGGCGGGTTTTTGATACTTTGGTCCCACCGCGCACCCGCCAACCAGGGCGAACGAAAGGGCCAGTAGGATGATGGGCAATTTCCGCTTCATTCCCGGTCGCCTCTTGATGATGAGTGACGGTCCTCTGAAAGGCCAGCGGTGGTGTATTGCCCATTAAGCTCGAAACTGGGTTCAGGGACCAGCTTGTGCTTTCTCCACTCCGCTAGCCCCTGCACGATCACGTAAAACACCGGCACAAAGAGCACGGCCAGCACGGTAGCCGCAATCATGCCTCCGACCACGGATGTGCCGAGCGAGTGACGGCTGTTCGACCCCGCTCCGACAGCAATCGCTAAGGGCAGAACGCCGAAAATAAAGGCGAACGACGTCATCAGAATGGGCCGGAAGCGGACGCGCGATCCTTCGACCGCGGCGTCGAAGAGCGAAAGCCCGTGCTCGTGGCGCGTCTTGGCGAATTCCACAATCAGGATAGCGTTTTTAGCCGCCAGCCCGACCAGCACCACTAGCCCGATCTGAGCGTAGACGTTGTTGTCCAGGCCGCGCAGCCAAGTGCCGGCCAGTGCCCCGAGAATGCCCAGCGGGACCGCAAGCAGCACAGCGATCGGGACCATCCAGCTTTCATAAAGAGCAGCCAAGAAGAGGAACACAAACAGGACCGCCAGCAGAAGGATGGGCACCACCTGGCCGTGCGTCTTGACCTCCTGATATGACATGCCCGTCCATTCGTAGCCGAAGCCTGACGGAAGCACCTTCTTCGCCGCATCCTCCATGGCGGCAATGGCCTGGCCGGAGCTATAGCCCGGGGCCGAGGCTCCGTCAATTTCCACCGAACGGTAGAGGTTATAGCGCGTAATGGTATCCGGCCCGTTAATGGGCTTGAGCGAGGCCAGCGTGCTGAGAGGAATCATCTGGCCCATGCCGCTGCGCACGTAATAGTTGCCGATGTCTTCCGGATTCGAACGGTAAGGCGTCGCCGCCTGAAGAATCACATGGTAGGTGCGGCCAAACAGGTTGAAATCGTTGATGTAAAGGCCACCCAGGTCGGTTTGAAGCGTGTTGAAGACGTCTGTAAGCGGCACGCCCAGCGTTTTCACCTTATCGCGGTCAACGTCCAGATTAATCTGCGGCACATCGGGGCGGAAACCGGTGAATACTTGAGAGATGGCTGGCTCTTGATGCGTTGCTCCGATCAACCGGTTTGCGACAGCCGCCAGGTTCTCAATGCTTCCGCCGCTCCGGTCTTGCAATTCAAATTGGAATCCGCCGGTGGTTCCCAGCCCTTGAATGGCGGGCGGCGCGAAGTTGAGGATCATCGCTTGCGGGATGCCGAAAAATTCCGCTTGGGTGCGGGCGATAATCGCATTGATCGAAAGATTAGGAGAATTGCGCTCGCTCCAGGGCTTCATCATGACGAACAGGGTGGCGTCGTTCGAGTTATAGGTGCTAGAAACGAAACTGAAGCCGCCAACGGCTACCACCGCCTCGACGCCGGGCGTTCTCTTGAGGATGTCCTCCACTTGTTTCACCACGGCGGACGTGCGGTCGAGCGCGGCGCCGTCCGGGAGTTGGACGTTGGTGAAAAAGTAGCCCTGGTCCTCCGGAGGAACGAATCCGCTGGGCAGCGTGCGGAAGAGGGCGTAAATCGCGCCAAAAATTAGAAGCAGGCTGACCACCACGATGGCCTTCCGCCGGGCGAGAAATTTCACTGAGCCCACATAATCGCGCGTAACGCGGCGGAAGGTCCAGTTAAATCCCCTGAAGAACCAGCCCAGCGGACCGCGCGGAATGCGGCCCGGCTTGAGCAAAAGGGCGCAGAGCGCCGGGCTCAGCGTCAAGGCTTGCAAGGCTGAAAGCAAGACCGAGGCGGCCAAAGTCAGCGCAAATTGCTTATAAAGCTGCCCGGTGATGCCGCCAACGAAGGCCACGGGCACGAAGACCGCCGTCAAAACCAGCGCCACCGCCACCACGGGGCCGGATACTTCGCTCATCGCTTTCTTGGCGGCGTCGCGCGGGGTCATGCCGTCTTCATCAATGTGCACCTGACACGCCTCAACCACCACAATGGCGTCATCCACCACCAGTCCGATGGCGAGCACCAGCCCAAAAAGCGTTAGCGTATTGATGGAGAATCCGAGCAGAGTGAAGATGGCGAACGCCCCCACCAGCGAAACCGGCACTGTGAGCGCCGGGATAAGCGTGGCGCGGAAGCTCTGCAAGAAGATGTAGACCACCAGAAATACCAAGCCAAACGTCAGGCCAAGCGTGAAGACCACTTCGCGGATCGAGGCTTTGACGAAGTCGGTAGTGTCGAGTGGAATCTCGTATTGTACGCCCGACGGGAACCGCTTGGCGAGAGTCTTCATTTGCGCGCTGACTTCATTGGCCACGTCCAGGGCGTTCGCGCCGGGCAGTTGCATGACGGCGAGCACCACCGTCGGCGTGCCGCTGAGGCGCGAGAAAGATGAATAATCTTCCGCCGCAAGCTGCGCGCGTCCGATATCATGGATATGGACGATTGAGCCATCTGGATTCGCGCGCACGACGATGTTCCCAAACTCTGCTGGAGACGTGAGCCGCCCCTTCACTTGGACCGTGTATTGGAATTCCTGTCCCTCCGACGCGGGCGGCGCGCCCACCTGTCCGGCGGGCGCTTGAACGTTCTGCTGCCGGATGGCGTCGGCCACATCCGTGGCTGTGATTCCAAGCTGCGCCATTTTGTCCGGGTTGAGCCAGACTCGCATTCCATAGTTGCGCGCGCCAAAAACGATGACGCTGCCCACGCCCTTCAGCCGCGCGAGTGCGTCAACGATGTTGATGGTGGCATAGTTGCTCAGGAAAATCTGGTCGTAGGCGTTGTTGGGCGAAGTCAGCGTGACGAGATCGACGAAGTCAACCGACTGCTTTCTTACGGAAATGCCTTCGCGGGTGACGTCCTGCGGCAGCGAAGGCTCGGCGAGCGAAATCCGGTTTTGCACGTCCACCGCGGCCAGGTCAGGGTCCCGATTAAGGTCGAACGTGACGTTGAGCACCATCTGGCCGGTGTTGGAGCTGGTGGATTGCATGTAAACCATGCCCTCCGCGCCGTTCACCTGCTCCTCGATCGGCGTGGCGACGGTCTGCTCCACCACCTGCGCGTTCGCGCCGGGATAGTTTGCCGTCACCTGCACCACGGGCAGCGCAATCTTCGGATATTCCGCAATCGGAAGAGCGAGCATGGCAAGCAAGCCCGCCACGAAAATGACGATGGAAATAACAGCGGCGAAGATGGGACGGTCGATGAAAAAGTTAACCATAAATATAAAAGTCGTAGCGCCGCCATCCTGGCGGCTTTATCGTCTTCAAATTGCCGGCAAGATGCCGGCGCTACAAGTTCTTGCCCGATCTATTCCTGCTGTTCTTGCGGCGTTACCGGCATTCCCGGACGTACTTTCTGCAAGCCCTGCACGATAACCCGGTCGCCTGCCTGGACGCCGCTTTCGACGATGCGCAAGTTGCCCACCGTCTCTGCCGCAGTGATCGTGCGGAACTCGACCTTGTTATCATTGCCCACCACCAGCACCGATTGCGCGCCTTGCACTTCCTGTATCGCCTCAACCGGCACGAGCAAGGCATTGGCTTTCTCGCTGGTCACCATCCGCGCTCTCACGAAAAGTCCGGGCCTGAGAACGCCTTCGGGGTTGGGGAATTCGGCCCTGATGCTCAAGGTTCCCGTTGCCGGATCAACCTCCGGCGCTAGCATGTCAACACGGCCCTTATATCTGTAGGGGGAGCCATCTCCGAGGACCAGTTCAATCGGAGGAAAAGCTGCGGCGGATTTCCCGTGCAGCCTTTTCTCAAGATACATTGCCTCACTGACGCTGAAATTGACGTAGATAGGGTTAATGCTATAGAGCGTGTCGAGAAGGGAGGTCCCAGCCTGCACCAAAGCGCCCACTTTCATCTGCGCCTGGCCGATGCGGCCCGTGAGCGGGGCGGTTATCCTTGTGTATCCGAGATTGAGTTCGGCTTGGGCAAGCTGCGCCTTAGCCGCCTCCACGTTGGCCTCGTCTTCCGCCGCCTGAGCCACTGCCGTATCAAGTTGTTCCTGACTGATGGCGTGCTGCCCCACCAGGGGACGGTAGCGCGCTACGTCCTGCTTCGATTTGACAAGCGCGGCCTCGCTTTGCGCCAAGCTTGCCTTGGCTTTCATCACCGCCGCTTCATATTCCCGTGGATCAATCTCGAAGAGTAATTGCCCCTTTTGAACAGTTGATCCCTCAACAAAAGAGATCTTTTCGAGAAAGCCCTCAACCTGTGAACGTATCTCGACCATATTAACGGCCGCCGTCTGACCCACGTATTCCCCATAAATGGGCACCGTCTTGCGGATGACAGGGGCGACAACGACTGCGGGCGGAGGAAACCCCATCGCCGGTTTCTGGTCTTTGCCGCTGGCGCGCGTAGAGCAACCGGGCATCGCAATCAGGCCGAGAAGACCAATCACTGCCGCCAGCAAAGCAGGCGCCTGGGGTAGACGAGTATATGGCGCACGGCCCATTGCCGTTCGCAACATGCTTCCTCCTTCGATCTCTGAATCAAATTTGCTCAATGATCGTCTCATCCTGTGCCGCGCATAGAGTGGCGCAAGGCCGACTCTAATCATCAGTTTTGCTTCGCCTGACGCCGATATAACAAGTAATCAGCACGGGGATGGAAATGTGATGTTTTAGCGCATGACATGGTTACATGCCGTATCGCGCTCGGACCCTATGCGCCACCTGGCGAACCATTAAGATTTCTCGGGCAAAAGATAATGGCGCTGGACTTCCGCCGCAATCTCCCTCATATTATCCCGTTGTTGTTCAGTTCACTCAGGAGAGACCCCATGAATTCTAATGGCTTGCGGCG
>DASZAA010000066.1:0-4791 GCA_035945615.1 Terriglobia bacterium | reverse complement strand
CGGCCTGCTGCACATCAGTGAGGTTGCCGACCATCGCATCCAGGATATCCGCAAGGAACTCAAAGAAGGCGATCAGCTTCTGGTTAAAGTTATCTCGATCGAAGGCAATAAAATCCGGCTCAGCCGCAAGGCCGTGCTCCGCGAACAGCAGCAGAAAGCCAGCGTGTAGCTGGCTTCTAAAAAACCGGCGTTTGGACGATCACAAGAATTGTAGCGGCGGCCTCTGGCCGGTCTTTATTATTAAAAACCGGCAGCCCCTTAGAGGCTTTGCCCGCCGCTACAGCGCATTGACCGCTTATGACCGCGCTCGATGAAAGGATCAAGTCGGCCTATGCGGAATGCCGCGCGATCAGTCGGCGGCATTACGAAAACTTCCCCACTGCTTCGCGCTTAGTCCGGCGCGATAAACGCGACGCGCTCGCCGCGATCTATGCTTTCGCGCGGGCAGCGGATGATTATGCAGACGAACCCGGCCAGGGCACATCCGAGGAGCGCCTCCACTCAATTGGCGCATGGCGCGACCGGCTCAACGAATGCTACTCGAAACCACTCGCTGAAATCGAACACCCCATCTTTCTCGCGCTCGGCGACAGCATCCACAGATATAACCTCAGTTTTGACAACCTGAACAATCTGCTGCGCGCTTTTGAGCACGACGCGGTCACGAACCACCATCAAGATTTCAACTCGCTTTTGTCCTACTGCAAGTGTTCGGCGAACCCTGTAGGGCGGCTCACGCTCGAATTGTTCAATTACCGCAATGCAGAGATGTTTGCGCTCTCCGATTTCATCTGCACCGCCTTGCAGCTTACAAACTTCTGGCAAGACGTTGCCATTGATCTCGCGCGCGATCGCGTCTATCTGCCGCTCGACGATCTGACGGCTTTCGGACTTGACCTTGAGACGGTTCGGGAATTCAGCGCATCAAAAGGACCAGTTACGGATGACCGCTGGCGCCGCCTTCTGGAGTTCCAGGTGGAGCGTACCGCCGGCCTTTTTGAGCAAGGCAGGCTGTTGCCCGAAAAAGTTGGGAGTAACCTACGCAGTCAATTACGGCTAACCTGGCTCGGCGGGGTGACGATTCTGAGGAAGATCAAGGCCGTCCGGTACGACGTGTTTCACTTTCGGCCGTCGCTCCGCAAGTGGGATTTCGCGGGGCTGTATCTGCGGTCTAGGCGCCGTCTTTTCAATATCAGTTTTTTGGATTTATGATTTTGGAAAGAGCCGGAGCAGCGCAGCTTCTCTTGCACAGCAGGAGCAAGCTTGCGCACCCTGCGGATAATGAGAATATGCCATCAGCACCGAAACATTTCACCGACTCTCGGACAACGAACTTTTACTATTCCTTTCTATTTCTCCCGCAAGAGAAGCGCCGGGCCATTGAAGCCGTCTACCTTTTTGCCCGCCGCAGCGACGATGCCGCGGACGATCAGCGCAATCCGGAGGCGGCGGCGCGAGAAATCGCCCGGTATCGCGTCATTCTCGATCAATGCTTCGAACAGAATGGAGCGTTGCCCCCCAACCTTGATGCTCTCCGGGAGGCTATACACCGGTTCCAGATCCCACGGCAGCCGTTTGATGACCTGCTGCTGGGCCTTGAAATGGACTTGCACATGGATCAAACCGGTGGCCTTTACAAAACGTTTTCGGAGCTCGAACTCTACTGTTACCGCGTCGCTAGCACCATTGGCCTGATTGCAATAGAAATCTTCGGCTATAGCAATCCTCAAACACGTCAATACGCGATCAGCCTTGGCAAGGCGCTGCAAATGGTGAATATCCTGCGAGACATCGAGTCTGACGCGAAGCGCGGCCGGGTGTATTTGCCCGAAGAAGATATGGCGCGCTTCGGGGTTGACCCTGCCGCTCTCCGGCAGGTCTGCTATAACCATTCCTTCAGGGATCTTGCGCTTTTCGAGAGCCGCCGGGCGCGCGAATTCTTTGAACAGGCGCGCCGGCTGCTGCCGCCCGAAGACTCATGGTCTATGCAGCCGGCCGAGATCATGGGGGCGATTTACTGGCAATTATTGCGCAAAATCGAGCGTCAGTCGTTCAACGTGTTTGGGTCAAGGATGCGGCTGTCGCGCCCCGTCAAACTTGCAACCGCAATTAAGGTATACCTCGGAGCGGAGTGGCGCAAATAGCCATCAGCGGCTGGACGTCAACTTACAGCAAAAACCATAACTCACTCTTCACACTCACCGAGAGCTTTTGGCGAATAGCTTGTCGCTGAATTATCTCCATGTCTGAAACCCTCATTATCGGCGGCGGTTTTGCCGGCCTTGCGGCGGGCGTTGCGCTCTCAAGCGCCGGCAAAAGGGTGCGCATCATCGAGCAAAAACCCTATCTCGGCGGCCGCGCCCGATCCTTCACGCACGCCGCCACCGGCGCCACCGTTGACAACGGACAACATATCTTCATGGGTTGTTATCACGAGACGCTGGCATTCTTAAAAACTATTGGAACCCTTGACCGCTTGCGCTTTCAACCCCAGCTCGCGGTCCATTTTGTGGATCGGCAACAGGGTCTGACCTCGCTCAAGTGCCCGTCACTTCCTGCGCCGTGGCACTTGCTTGGCGGCGTGCTGAAGTCGAATAGTTTCAACCTGACCGAAAAGCTGCAAGTTGTCCGGCTGGGCCGCGCCCTAAAGGCGACAGACGCAACTAAACTCTATAAAGAACTCCGCTGCCTGACGGTGGATGAGTGGATGGCCCGGATGGGTCAATCGGAAAGGCTGCGGCGCAATTTCTGGGACCTGCTCTGCATCGCTGCGCTCAACGAAGATCCGCGCATTGCCGCCGCCTCGGTGTTTGAGCCGGTCCTGCGGCTGGCGCTTTTCAAGTCTGCCCGCGACTCACGCATTGGCCTCGCCAACTGTGGGCTGAGCGAGTGCTATACAGAAGCGGCCACAACCTTCATCCGCGCAAGGGGCGGCGAAGTGGAGCTTAACCGCGATGTTAGCGGGCTTATCCTCGACCCAGTGAAAAATGACGCAAATGATAAGCCTGAGTTGGTCTGCCGCGGTATCCGATTCTCCGATGGCTCCACACTCGCATCCGACATAGTGTTGAGCGCCATTCCCTGCTTTCAACTGGTTCGGCTGCTACCCCACGATCTATTGATCGGCGAACCCTTTTTCGCGGGGCTTGCCGCCATGAGGCCTGTCCCGATCATCTCTTTGAATCTCTGGCTCGACCGCGACATTACCCCCCTCGAGTTTGCCGGTCTGCGTGGCACAACGGTGCAGTGGTTCTTTAACAAAGGGAAGATTTTGGGTTCGGGTGAACACTATATCAGCTTGGTGATCAGCGGCGCGCACGAGCATGTTCACCGCGAGAAGGAGGAGTTGCTCAGCCTTGCGCTACAAGAGTTAAAGGAACTGTTTCCGCGCGCGCGCGAGGCGACCGTGCTGCATTCGCTCGTCATCAAGGAGCGGTTCGCCACATTTTCGGCCAGTGTCGAGGTAGCCGGGTTGCGGCCGGGTTCACAAACTCCGGTTGCGGGCCTGTATCTGGCTGGAGACTGGACGAATACGGGTTTGCCCGCAACCATTGAAAGCGCCGTGAAAAGCGGTTACACTGCGGCTCGTGAAGTTTTGAGTTCGGAGCATACAAGTGTAGTTTGAATCTGAGGTGAACTATGCAACGCCGTGATTTCAACCTGAATCTGCTGCGCATGGCAGGCGCCGGAAGTCTGATCGGTATTGTCGGGGAGGCGATTGCCAAGACCGCGCCCGCGATGACAATTCCATCTCTAGGCGCTATGGGTGCAGTTGGCGCGGCGGTTCCCACATCGAGCGATCCGCGCCTTAAGGGATCCTACCGCTTTTCACGCGGACTCTGGAATTACGTGCACCTGGAAGGGACGCCCGCCGAAATCGGGTTCCAGCATGGCTACCTCCTGGCGCCGGAGATCGCGGATGCGTTCAAGGCGGTCTCTTTCACCAACTGCCGCGGCACGGGAAAGGATCACGCCTTCTTCGAGAAGGCGGCGACCGAAATGCTTTGGCCCAAGGTCTACCCGGAATATCAGGAGGAAATCGAGGGGATTCACCAGGGACTTCAGGCGCGTGGCGTGCGCGACATGAATCTGGCCGACGTCATCTGGCTGAACGCGATGGAGGAATTGTCCGATTACTACGTGCCCTGGTACGACAAGCAGCACAAGGCTCCCCCCGCGCCCGCCGGCAAAGGACATTGCAGCGCCTTTGTGGCCACGGGCAGCATGACGAAGGACCGCCACATTGTGATGGCACACAACTGCTGGACCAGCTACATGCACGGCGAGCGATGGAACGTCATTTTTGACATCGCGCCCAAAAGCGGCTACCGCATTCTGATGGACGGGTTTCCCGGCATCATCATCAGCGATGACGATTTCGGCATCAATTCCGCCGGCTTTATGGTGACCGAAACCACCATCACCGCGTTCCACGGCTGGAACCCGGACGGCAGACCCGAATTTGCGCGGGCCAGGAAGGCCATGCAATACGCGTCATCGATCGATGACTTCGTCAAGATTATGCTAGACGAAAACAACGGAGGCTATGCGAACGATTGGCTGCTGGGAGACCGCAAGACCAATGAGGTTGCGCAATTTGAGCTTGGGCTTAAAGCGCACAAGCTGTGGCGCTCGAAAGACGGCTACTATGTGGGGTCAAACTTCGTCAGCGATCCCAAGGTGCTGGCCGAAGACACGACGTTTGACGCTAACGACCTCTCCACTTCTCCAAACGCCCGCCGCGTCCGCTGGGAACAGCTCATGAAACAATACAAAGGCCAGATCGATGTT
>DASZAA010000065.1:0-9380 GCA_035945615.1 Terriglobia bacterium | reverse complement strand
GCGCTCGGCGAAGAGCAAATCGCCCAGACCTTCGAGCGCCAGCGGATCATCGGGCTTCAGCTCGGCCGCCTTCCGCAGCTCCTTCTTCGCCGCCTCCAGATTTCCAGCGTTTTTATAGAGCAGCGCGAGCTTGAAGTGGAGTTCCGCATTTTCGGGCGCCAGGATCATCGCCTGATGAAAATTGTATTCCGCCTTCGCCATGTTTCCCGCTGAAGCGTAAGCGTTGCCCAGGTCGATATACGCCTGCGGATCACGCGGGCGCAACTCCACCTGCTCCTGATACTCGCCGATGAAGCGCGGCATATCCTGCGCGGTCTTTAAACATTCCGCCAGATTGCTCTGGTAGGAGTCGTTCCCGGCCTCGAGTTGATTCGCCTGCTTAAATTCCTGAAGGGCACCGGTCAGGTCGCCCGTCTCGCGCAGAATCAGGCCCAGTTTTTCATGCAAGGTCGCGTCCTCGGGCTTGAGCTCAACCGCTTGCCGGTATTGCGAAACCGCGTCGGGACTGTCGCCGAGCGTCAGATCGGTGGCGGCAAGCTCGCGGTGCGCCTGAATATTCCCCGGTGCTAGGCGGACCACGCGCTCAAGCTCGCGCCGCGCGTCCGTGGCATCCCCCGCTTGGCGATATGCAATGCCGAGCGTCAGGCGGAACACGGCGTTATCCGGAACAAATTCCACCACCACCTTGTATTCCTCGATGGCGTGCACCACGTCGCCCGAAGCCAGCAGCACGTTGCCCAGGCCCATGTGCAGGTTGGGATCATCCGGATGGAACCGCATCGCCGCGCGGTATTCGCCTTCAGCGGCGGCTCGCTGGCCCGCTTCAAGCAGCGCGGCCGCGCGCCCGGCGTGGAAGTCAGCGTTCTTGGGATCAATTGCGATGGCTTCCTGCCAGATCGCAGCCGAGGTGGCAACGTCTCCCGCTTGCTGGAGCGCCTGCGCATAGGCGGCGTCGACCTGCGAGTTGCGGGGCGCGAGCGCCTGCGCGGCTCGATATCCGGCAAAAGCTTTGTCAAACTCGCCCGCCGCGGCCAAAGCGTTGGCTAAATTGAGGCGCGCCTGAATGGATCCGGGATGAAGCTTGGCTTCCTCACCGTATGCGGCAGCGGCGCCATTAACGTCGCCCTCAGCCTGGCACAACGCGCCCACGTTGGCGTAGACATTGGGCAGTTTGGCGTTCAGGCTCGCGGCCTGCCTATATTCCTTGATGGCGCCAGGGATTTGCTGCAATCCGGCGTAGGCGCTGGCCAGATTGTAGTGCGCGACGGCATTGTCCGGTTGCAGCGCAAGCGCCCGTTGATACGCTTTTACCGCGTCCTGCCACTTGCGTTCACGCAAAAATTGATTGCCCTGCCGCACCCACTGGGCGACCGTCTGCGGCTCTGGCTGGCTCGGAGTCAACGGAAGCGCCGATTGTACTTGAACGATTGGAGCGCCCGGTTGAACCTGTGATTGAACCGGCGGATGGACGTCGGGAGAAGAGGGCGGCGCTTGCGCGAATGCGAAGGCCGGGAGCAAGATGACCCCAAGGGCGCATAGGCAGGATTTCATTGCCGCATGAAGACCCATAGGATATCCCCTTGACGTTAGAATACACCATCCTAGTGCCCAGGAGAATGCCGGGCGGCCAGTAGCCAAAGTCTGAAATTCGTTGAATCAGTTTCAGGGGGTCGGTGCTTTAGCGTTAACGCTTGCATTCTGATCGCGGCTTCAGCTCGCTGAAGCTTCAGGGCCTGAAGGCCTCCTTTGAAAGCTAGAGTGATTGTCGGACCTGAAGGTCCGACCTCCTAGCAACGAGGATAAGCGGCGGTGCCTCGCCACCGGTTTAATAGTAAAGACCGGCGGCCAGAGGCCGCCGCCACAAACCGGAAAAACCCCGTTTTTGACCCCAAAAAGCCGTTACGAACCGGACTGGCTATCGCATCTCCTTTGTTTCGTTGCAAATGCTCCGGTTCGTAGTGGAAATCTCTCCAATTCCTTCGCATTCAATTAGTTGTGCCGATTTCGTCCGGTTCGAACTCCGGTTCGCGCCGGTTCGTATTCCTAATATTCCTTTAGTTTCTATAAGTTGAAAAAAGCAAAACAATCCTTTTTTGTGTTTTCACTCTCTTTTAGCCTTTGACCGGCTTTGGTTCAATGGCTTACTGCAATAATTCATGTGCACTAACGGGCGATTCCGATTTTGATCGAGCATGGTTCGTGAGATCTTCTCCCGTTGGCGTTGGCGCGGCCAGCAAGTAAGGGACTGCTCTGTAGCGCAGACCTCCGTATTTGAGGTCTGCGGTCTTTGAATGCACAAAAAAACCGCAGACCTCAAATACGGAGGTCTGCGCTACAAAAAGCCTAGCACGCCACTCTGAGACTTTTGAGACATACGGGATAAATGGGACGGTTTTTTACGGCCGGCAGAGAAGGGGCTCAGGCAGGCTGCCCGGTATATCTCACGCCGCGTTTACCGCGGCCAATTGGCCGGATGCGGCCTACGAGCCAGTGCCTCTCTTTTTTCCGTTTGAGGGCGGCAGTGACACGGCTGAGGTTCCGGCTGGAAACGATGAGCAACATGCCGAGGCCGCAGTTAAACGTACGCAGCATTTCGTCTTCGGGCACGTCGCCCAGGCGGGCGATCAAATCAAAGATGGGCAAGCGGGGCCACGCGCCGCTGAAAATTTCCGCCTGGCATCCGCGCGGAAGAATGCGGGGCGTGTTATCGGTGATGCCGCCGCCGGTGATGTGAACTAACCCATTCAGCAGTCCCTTTTCGAGCAATGGGCGGACGGTAGGCCAGTAGCAGCGGTGCGGCGCGAGCAGCTCTTCTCCAAGCGCACGGCCAAGCTCAGGGATGCGCTGCGTCAATTTCAGCTTCGCCTTTTCGAGCAACACCTTGCGCGCCAGCGAGTAGCCATTGGTGTGGAGACCGAGCGAGGGAAGGCCCAAAATGGCGTCGCCCGGGCGGATGCGGCGGCCATCCAGGATTTTACCCCGGCGCACCCAGCCGACGATGGTCCCCGCAAGATCGTATTCTTGCGCGGGATAAAACCCCGGCATTTCAGCCGTCTCACCTCCGATGAGCGCGCATCCTGTCTCGCGGCAGGCTTTTGTGATCCCACGCACGATTTCGACTACGGTGGCAGGGCGCATCTGGCCTGTGGCCAGATAATCCAGAAAAAAAAGCGGCTCTGCGCCGTGCACCGCGATATCGTTCACGCAATGGTTCACCAGGTCCGCGCCAACGGTGGAATGGCGGTCCATCTCAAAAGCGATCTTCAGTTTGGTGCCCACGCCGTCGGCGCTGGCCACAAGCACGGCATCGCGCGGCAGGCCGGCAAGCGAGCAGAAGCCGCCAAAAGCGCCCACTTCACCCAGAACGCGCGCATGATATGTCCGCCGTGCTAACGCTTTTATCCGGGATTTGGCGCGCCGCGCCGCCGCGAAGCTGACGCCAGCGTCTTGATAACGCATATTAAAGGCAAAGGGACAAGCGTCAAGGGACGAGAGAGTCTTATCGTCGCTTGACTCCCGCCCCTTCTCTCTCTATTTGATGTTTGGGTTTTCGAAGACTTTGCCAATCCGCCGCCAGCGGGTATTTCGCAGAAAATTGGCGATGATTTGTCCGTCAAAGCGAAGCCGTCCCTCCAGCGTTTCGTCCAGCCATTCCCGCGAAGGCGCGTTGTAAGACCAATAGACGAAGAGCGGCTCGCCCACCACGTTTTGAGCGGGAACGAAGCCCCAGAAGCGGCTGTCGGAAGAGTTGTCGCGGTTGTCGCCCATTACAAAGAAATAACCCTTGGGCACGCGCAATCCGTTCGACCGGATATATTCTGGCATGGTGCGCGCCCACGCCGGGTCAACCGCGCCTTCGCTGACCAGGTTATCCACTTCGTCGAACTCGTCGAGAGAAGGAGGGAAATTCTCGCTGTAGGCGCTGATCCCGTTCGGGCTGTAAACAGCATAAGGTTCAACCAGGCGCGCGCCGTTGCGGTAAACCCGGTCGTTCACAACGCGGATGACGTCGCCGCCCACGCCGATTACGCGCTTGACGTACATCAGAGACGGGTTCCGCGGATAATGAAACGCGATAATATCCCCGCGGTGCACGGATTTGATGCTCGGCAGGCGCAGAGGCGTGTAAGGGATTTGCGGACCGTAAGGGAGCTTATCGAGGAAGACATGGTCGCCGATCAAGATGGTGTCTTCCATCGAGCCGGTAGGAATCACCGTGGCTTCGCCGATAAAAATGCGGATGCAGAAGACGCCAATGAGGATGATCAGAAGCGAGCGCAGCGTCTCGCCCCATCCACCGTCGTTTTTCTTGCGTGATGAAGCAGGGGATGCTTCCGGGCCGGGTTCGGCCGCTCCATTAAGCCCATTTGGGTCATTTGATGAATTGTTGGGATCAACTTCATGTATGCCGTTAGGTTCCATATCACTCACGATGCCGCAAGGCGATCAAGCTCTCCTGAATAATGGTGGGATAGTTTCCGCTGTAGCACGCCAGGCAATAATGGCCATCGGTGTCGCCCGTCGCCTGGCGGAGTCCGTCAAGCGAAAGATAGCCAAGCGTATCCGCCTCAATATAGCGGCGAATCTCTTCCAAGCTGTGCGTGGCGGCAATCAATTCTTCCCGCGTGGGAATATCAACTCCATAGAAGCACGGAGACGTGGTGGGCGGGCAACTGATGCGCATGTGCACCTCGGCCGCCCCGGCGTCACGCACCAGGCGCACTATCTTACGGCTGGTGGTGCCCCGAATAATCGAATCATCCACCAGCACGACGCGCTTGCCCTCAATCAAGCTGCGAACAGGATTCAGCTTCAGCTTGACAGCGAGGTCGCGGTGGGCTTGCGTCGGCTCGATGAACGACCGGCCCACGTAGTGATTGCGGATCAAGCCTAGCCGCATAGGAATACCCGATTCTTCCGCATAGCCAATGGCCGCCGGCACACCCGAATCCGGTACCGGCACCACCAAATCCGCTTCAACCGGATGCTCGCGCGCCAGCAGCCGGCCAAGCATCTCGCGGCTCTTTTGCACGGATTTGCCAAACACAACGCTATCGGGCCGGGAGAAATAAACGTGCTCGAAGATGCAAAACGCGCGCTTCTCCGCCGGAGGCGCGAAGCGGAGCGAGGTGAGGCCACGCCGGTCGAGGATCACCATCTCGCCCGGCTCCACGTCCCGCACGAAGGTAGCATTAATCAGATCAAATGCGCAGGTTTCGGACGCCAGCACCCAGCCGTCATTCAACCGGCCCAGCGAAAGCGGGCGGAAGCCGCGCGGGTCGCGGATGCCATAAACGCTGTCCTTGAGCAGCGCCACCAGCGAATACGCGCCTTCAACGCGGTCGAGAGCGTCAGCCAGCGATTCAGGGACACCTGATTGCTTTGAACGCGCGAAATAATGCAGAATCACTTCCGTATCACTGGTGGATTGAAAAATGTCGCCTTTGGATTCGAGCTCGCGCCGCCGCGCTGAAGCGTTCACCAGGTTGCCGTTGTGGGCCAATGCAACCTGCCCTTTCTGGCAGCTTACTGTCAGCGGCTGAGCGTTTCGCAGGTCCGTATCGCCAGCGGTGGAATAGCGCGTGTGGCCAATTGCCATGTGCCCCGGCAAACCCTTCAGGACGTCGGCAGTGAAGAGTTCATTAACGTGACCCATGCCCTTGTAACACGTCACTGTGAGGCCATCGGAGACAGCAATACCGGCGCTTTCCTGCCCCCGGTGTTGGAGCGCATAAAGGCCCAGATGAGCCACCTTCGCCGCTTCCGGCGTGCCGAAAACCGCAAAAACGCCGCAAAACTCCCGTGGTGTGTCATCATCCTGCCGGGAGACTGGATGGGATTCGAAGGTGGGTGGCGGCAAAATCCCTTTTCCAGATCCTTCAAAGGGCTTTTTCGGGCCTGGTGGATACGATGGGTGCAATGAACGATCCTTGGATTTCTCGACTAGCGCAAACCGGAAGATCTGAAATCAGTCAAGGTGGGATCAAACTCCCGCCTTTTCTATTGTGCTAGGAAGTTTGAAACTGCGCAACAGCTTTTTGTTTCTCCAAACGAACCATTAAGCCCAATCGCATCAATCAATTGCGCAATTATGCGGGTCGAGGGCCCTGCGCGCGGTCATCAAAAGCCCTATCATTAACGCGCCATTTCTGCCGATAAATCTTATTGTTGCGCAATTGTTTGATTCATAAAACACAAAAGGGTAACATCCACCCGTGAGCTTCGTTAACAAGGCCCTGTGCGAAATCAACTGCAAGATTGTTTATTATGGCGCGGGCCTAGGCGGCAAAACCACCAATTTGCAATGGATTTTTGAACAAACGGCGCGAGACAAGGGAGAAAAAATGCTCTCCCTCGCCACCGAAAACGACCGCACGCTCTTCTTTGATTTTCTCCCGCTTGATCTGGGCACGCTGCGCGGCTTTAAAGTCCGTCTTCATCTCTACACCGTGCCCGGTCAGATTTCCTACCAAGCCAGCCGCAAACTGATCCTGCGCGGGGTTGACGGCGTGGTCTTTGTGGCCGATTCGCTTTCCTCGCGCATGGAGGCGAACTTAGCCGCTATAGAGGATTTACAGCAGAACCTGAAAGAACTGGGCGAAGACTTCCGCAAATTGCCTTATGTCCTGCAAATCAATAAGCGCGACCTCGCGGGCGCAGTCTCTACAAGCCAGATGACCTCGCTGCTCGCGCGCAAAGACGAGCCGGTTTTTGAAGCCATCGCCAGCCAGGGCGTGGGCGTGCTCGATACGCTTAAATCGATTGGCCGCCAAGTGCTCGCGCGCATGAAAAAAAGCTGACCCGCTGCTGAACGCTCCCGTCCGCCCGCTAAAATCCAAATCCCGGCTACAATAAGACGCTATGCCTTTCACAAGAGTCCGAACTCGCGTTGCGCCGTCGCCTACCGGCGATCCGCACGTCGGCACGGCCTACATTGCGCTTTTCAACTACTGTTTCGCCAAGAAGCACGGCGGAGAATTCATCTTGCGCATTGAAGACACGGATACGGCCAGAAGCAGCCCGCAATCCGAAGCTGCCATCTTGAACTCACTCGGGTGGCTTGGTCTTGCCTGGGATGAAGGCCCGGAAACTCCTGGGCCACATGGACCCTACCGGCAGAGCGAGCGCGGCGAGATTTACCGCAAACATGCCAACCAGCTTCTTGAAAACAGACACGCCTTCCGCTGCTTTTGCACGCCGGAGCGTCTGGCTGCGATGAGGGATGCCCAGAAGGCGGCCGGCGAGCGGCCCGGTTATGACGGCCTTTGTCTCCGCCTCGCGCCGGAAGAGGTCCAGGCGCGGCTCGCCGCCGGGGAGCCTTATGTCGTCCGCATGAAGGTGCCGCGCGAGGGGACGTGCGTAATCAAAGACTTGCTGCGCGGCGACATCGAGATTGGCTGGGACACCGTCGACATGCAAGTGCTGCTCAAAGCTGACGGAATGCCCACCTACCACCTGGCAAACGTGATCGACGATCACTTGATGGAAATCTCGCACATCCTGCGGGGCGAAGAGTGGATCAATTCCGCTCCCAAACATAAGCTGCTTTATGAATATTTCGGATGGGAAATGCCCGTGCTGTGCCACCTGCCGCTGTTGCGCAACCCCGACAAGAGCAAGCTGAGCAAGCGGAAGAATCCCACCAGCCTGCTGTTTTATGAGCGCATGGGCTATCTGCCCGAAGCCCTGCTCAACTATCTCGGGTTAATGGCTTGGTCCATGCCAAACGGCGAGGAGAAATTCTCGCTTAATGAAATGGTGGAACAATTCAGCCTGGAGCGAGTGTCCCTGGGCGGTCCGGTTTTCGATCTCACCAAGCTCGACTGGCTCAACGGGCGCTGGATTCGTGAGAATCTGAGCGAGACAGAGTTCGCCGCGCGCATTCGAGCCTGGGCTCTGAACGAATCCTACTTGATGCGCATCGCGCCGCTGGTGCAATCGCGCGTCTCGGTACTGAGCGATCTCGGACCGCTCGCGGCCCCCTTTTT
This sequence comes from Terriglobia bacterium, assembly GCA_035945615.1. GTDB lineage: Bacteria > Acidobacteriota > Terriglobia > UBA7540 > UBA7540 > RH2-MAG17b. The sequence goes on along the minus strand of DASZAA010000065.1, from coordinate 1,392 downwards.
CTCAGGCGTGATTAAAATCACGCTTGAACAACTGCTTGATGGCAAGCTCGACCGCGACACCATCTCGGTTGCTCTCGATCTGGCTCTCGCGCGGCTTGACGGCATCGAGTGGAACAAATCCGAAATTGAGCAGGCTCTGAAAACGCTCGCCGCTGAAATGGAAATCAAGTTCCGGGACTTCCTGCGGCCATTTTTCATCGTCATCAGCGGCAGTCCCGTTTCAGTTCCACTGTTCGACGCTATGGAAATCCTCGGCCGCGATCTGTGCCGCGCCCGGCTGCGCTATGGGCTTGTGCTCGCGGGTAAACCCAGTCAGAGGAGAAGAAACGCTGGCTGAAAACCGTTAAGGGAAAACTGGCGAGCGAATAAAGTTGGTGCGGCGGCCCGCTGGTTATTACTGCTTAAAAGCCGGTGGGCAAAGCCTGCAATGGGTCGACACGCCGGAACATGACTGCTTCTTCCCTGCTCTGCTAATCCCCCATCACACGCAAACCGATCACTTCATTTGCGCAAATTTTGTTGCGGTACGCGGGCCAACTATGATACTTGAAATAGCTTGCGTCCCTGGCTCACAACCATGCCCGCTCGGCGCCACGTAAAGCTGTTTCCTGCGATATACAGACCTGCGAGGGGTTGACGATGAAATTTCAGCGGCAATATCTGGCTTTTCTTTTGTTCGCTGCAATGGCAACTTCACTGCACGCCATAGCAGCTACAGAAGGCAGGGATCCTGGCGCGTCGCAAAATAAAGGACCATTTGCTAACCTTGAATTCCGAAATCTTGGGCCTGCTATCGCGGGAGGGCGCGTCAGCGCGGTCGAAGGCATTCCGGGGAATCCGGCCATTTATTACGTGGGCGCGGCGGCTGGGGGTATTTTCAAAACCTCGGACGGCGGCGCTACCTGGCAAGCGATTTTCACGAAGCAGGCCAGCGCGTCCATGGGCGCTATCGCCATCGCGCCGTCAAATCCAAACTACATCTGGGTTGGCACAGGCGAGGCCAACATCCGCAACGATGTAATCGACGGTGATGGAATTTACTTCTCCCCAGATGCCGGTCATACCTGGAAATTCATGGGACTTGGAGATGCAGGCCAGATTTCGCGCATCATTGTTGACCCCTCGAATCCGGATATCGTTTTTGCCGGGGTGCTGGGCCACACTTGGGCGCCGAACGCTGACCGCGGAGTCTTTCGCACTACCGATGGCGGCAAGACCTGGAAGAAAGTCCTTTTCGTCAATGCCACTACAGGCGTTTCAGACCTTGCGATGCAGCCTGGGAATCCGAAGGTGCTTTACGCCGGAATGTGGGAGGCGCGGCGCTATCCCTGGACGATGGTGAATGGCGGCGCAAACAGCGGCATCTACCGCTCGACCGATGGCGGCGATACG
>DASZAA010000064.1:0-3740 GCA_035945615.1 Terriglobia bacterium | reverse complement strand
CGTCAATCGCATTGGCTTGTATTGGGGAGTCGAAGCCACTTACATGCCCTCCTTCCGCACCACCGACCTGCTGCTCGAAGGCGCCGCCGCCCACTTGCTGAAGCTGGGGAAGATCAAGCCCGGCGACCTCATCGCCGTCCTCTCGGGCACCCCGATCGGACTGCCAGGCACTACCAATCTGCTCAAGCTCCACCGGGTCGAGAAGCCATCCTGACTGCCCCTTTCACATTAGACTGTTCTAATCGAGGCACCGGCGCGGCTGGTTCCAGGCGGGCTCACATTGAGATTTTTGAGACAGATGAGACGATTGCAGAGGGCTTAGGATGGGCGAACAAAAAGCATAAATATTGATTCTAAAGGACCCCTAGGGTTCGTTCCGTGATTTTTTGTGTGTGCCTTTCATACTCTTCCTGCCATTCTCCCGCACGCGTGAGCCAAAAGGCCGGACGTCCGTCGCACCATGGTCCGCCGCTACATTGCAGATTTCCTGGCGCCTGTTGTGCAAAAGTTGGTCCATGGCTGCGTTGTAGCTCGCACGTGCTGGCTGGCGCAGAGACCTTCGCGTCTGCGATTCCACAAGATTCAGTTAACGCTCTTCGTTCCGCACACATCGCAAAAAGCGCGATGTGTGCGCCACCCGCTTATTCTCTATTCACTTTATCTCTGAAAACAGAATGGCTTCGGCCGGATTCTTCAGTGCCGACAAAATATTCTCCGCAACTTTATCGATCAGCTTCGTGCCCCAGAACGGGTCTCGCATATCGTAGTAGATGACCCGAACATGACGGACATCAAAAGGCACATCATCTTCGTTCGATGACACCAGCACAACTGGCTTACGGAGTGCATGTGCTAAACCGAGTTCGTAAAGGACGTTTGGATTCCGCCCTGTCAGTTCAGCAACCAGCACTCGGGCACTGTGTATCCCAGCCCAAATCTGATCAATAATCTTTCCGGTTCCGAAGATTTCAGCATCAGCCCTCACTGCTTTGAGCTTTGCCTTGTCGATGGCTGGTTGATAGATAGTCGTGTAATAGCCACCCAAAGGCTCTGCGAACGGCATCATTACGAAGCAGCTATCTGTAGCCTGAACTGTAACGCCTTTTGACAGCTTCTTTATCTGCTCCTCACCAACCCCACTTCCGACTTCAGTGGGCAGAGTGGCGTCCAGTACACGAGTTTTTCCCCCGGTTACGTCCTCCAATAGCTCCGCATCCTTCAAGGTTTGAAGGAAGACTTCAATGAACTCCTCCACTTTCTCCTTCGGAACCTTGAACGAATCCACGGCTGTGTTGACCAAGAATTCCCTGTCCGGAAGATTTTCGCCGCGATACCTCTTGTAGAGATCACTTATAACGGGAGCCTGTAGAACCGCTTGGCGCATGCCATCAAGTTTATCCTTGGGCTGTTGCGGACGAATGATTTTTCGTGCGAGATCGGTTGGCCTAATTTTGCCGGGCGATGGGCGTTCGAGCAGTCCGTATTTGATCGCCGAACTGATTTCTACTCCTACCGGACCAGTCCAGCCGATCTTGGCGTAACTTGCCGCTTCTCGATCCTTGCATTCGTTTCCACCGTTTTGATCTAAAATTCCTTGCGGGATGCGGAGACATTTGGCTACTGCGTCTTTTGGAAAAGCAACTCTCCCTGCCCCACCACGGGCGCTGCCATCCCCGGCACCGGGCTGTTTCTTGTCTTTCCGGCGCTTACGTTTCTTCCCCCTTTTTGTTTTCTTTGATTCCGTTTTGATTTTGAGTATGTCGAGTTCGTTGTTTTCGGCCATGTGAACTCCTGGGCGGTGGATGGCAATCTGGACCGAATTCGCCATTTGGTCTTCGGGCGGTGAAGAGTATACACCCGCGGGTGGCGCATACATGGCGCGGTTTGCCATGTGTGCGGGGCAAACTGAATCCGACATTACAAATCCAAGATTTCAGAAAATACAAAACCACCGAAGAGCAACCGGCGTATCACGCAAACACCGGGCGGCCCTTGGGCTGAGGAATGGGCCGGCCTAATTCTCTCGCGGTTTTGAGCCACTCTTGAATCGCAATTTCGGCAAAGGCCAAAGCTTCCTTATGCGTGCGGCCGTCCGCCGCGCAACCCGGAAGCTTCGGCAATCAAGGCATGATCTTCTTCGCTCCAGTAGATGATTACTTCATATTTAGGGGTTTCCCGAAACATAAATTTCCAAAGCCTCGATGAGGTGTGGAAGGTCCCGAGTCACAATCTGCCAAAGAATGTCAAAATCGACCTCGTCGTAACCGTGAATCAACCGGTTGCGCAAGCTTACGATCTGAGGCCATGGGATGTCTTTATACGTGACGTCATAAATCGGCGCGTCTGATTCTGTAGCGGCGGTCTCTGGCCGCCGGTCTTCACTATTAAAATCCGGCGGCCAGAGGCCGCCGCTACAGCCAATGACCGTCGCTGACTTATGGCGCTCTGTATAATTCGAGCGCGTTCTTGCTCAGGAACTCGGTTTGTAGCCTCTCCGACAATCTCAAGCAAGCGGACAAGTGCAAGATTAAATTGCCGGTCGCTATCCAGGTCCGAGCGTTTCCGGCCGCGCGCCATCTCGACCGCCTCCCGCGCATGGTCAGGCATGTGGCGCAGATAAACGCTGGCGTCACGGAGCGACGTACTGCACCTCTGCTTCTGCCAGCGCGTCATTGCGAAAATGGCGGCTCAGAAATTGCGGCGTGTTGAGATCGACTCTGCGGCCTAGAATCTCGCTCAACTCTTCTTCCATGGCGAAGAAGTCAAGACCAGGTACACATCCAGGCGCAAATTCCACCAGAACGTCCACATCGCGAAGAGGTGAAAAGTCATCGCGCAGAACCGAGCCGAAAAACGCCAGCTTGTGAATGTGATGCTTGCGGCAGAATGCCGCCAGCTTGTCTTGAGGAATTTTAATTTTGGCCACGGCGGGCATTCGCTTCAACCTCCTTTTTTCATGGAATGGATATCTAACCAGTGTTCACGCCATGTTAAGTCACTCCTAGCCCCAAAAGCAAAACGGCCTAGCAACCGAAGCTGCTTGGCCGTTTACTCGGCAGCACGAAGCCGCCTACCGGGTATAAACCCAGGTTACCCCGAGTCCGTCCCAAATTTAATCCCGGCAACGACCGACTCTCCCACGCGGTTACCCGCGCAGTACCATAGGCCCTGGAGGGCTTAACTTCCGTGTTCGGGATGGGAACGGGTGTGGCCCCTCCGGTATGATTGCCGGAAAAGTGTTAGCACAGGTTTCAGGTGCTGGGTGTCAGGTCTCAGAAAAAACTGGAACCTGACGCCTAACACCTGACCCTGCAGTTTTGAATAGTGCGGCGTCAGGTGCTCTCTGAAATTGCAAATATGAAATTGCAGATTCCAGATTCAAAGGCGCAAATCTTAACAAGTGAGACTGACGGCACAGTGCTCGTCACTCGTCACTTGCAACTTGCTTATACTTTCGTGTGTTCAGCAGAGTTTTATGGCCAAGCCGAACGGGCGATTAGGACCAGTCAGCTCAACGCATTACTGCGCTTACACCTCTGGCCTATAGACGTCGTAGTCTTCGACGGCCCTTCAGAGGGATCACAATGGGGTAGCACCCACCGTTCACCCTTGGGAGATCCAATCTTGGGGCGTGCTTCACACTTAGATGCATTCAGCGTTTATCACTTCCAGACTTCGCTACCCAGCCATGCCACTGGCGTGACAGCTGGTACACAAGAGGTCTGTTCATCCCGGTCCTC
>DASZAA010000063.1:0-6239 GCA_035945615.1 Terriglobia bacterium | reverse complement strand
AATCAACCGCTTGAGGCCGTCCACATGACCGAGCACGCGATGAACGCCGCGGAATCCCTTGTCACGCGGCATTCCCGGGTCTTCCGGGTGGCAGGCCATTTTAACTTTATTCTCTTCCGCCACGGGCACCACGCGCTTGAGGAAATAAGTGATCCGCGCCCACATCTCGCTGGCGCCCACCTCGCCCGCTTCGGTGAGCGGCGGATTTCCACGCATCGCCTCGGCATAGTTGAACGTGCTGTAAAGCGCGCCCCCACGGTCAAGCGTAGGCTTGGTCCTGACCACGCCGAGGATGCTGAAGTTATATTTCACGGCGGGAATTCCGGCGCGGCCTGCGTTGCGAATCATCTGGCACACCGCGTCGATTTCCCGGTCACGTTTGGGACTTCTGCCCAGCATAATGCCGGGGAATTCGGCTTTGCCAATGGTCGAGCTGCTCATGGGCAGCGGGATCATCTCGAGCTTGATGCCAAAGGATTCAACCCTCTCGCGCAGACGGGTAAGCCCTTCGGCACTCCAATTTTCATCGAACCGAGGCGAGGGAAGGCCGCTGCAGATATGGCCGACGCCGAACTCCGCCAGTGCGCGCAGCGTATAGTCAGAAGGCTGCGCAGCGCCAAACTGCGTTCCCAGTTTCATGCGCCCTTTTCTCATCTCGGCAGTGTCCACTGTGCCGCCGAACAATTGCGTTCGGCTGCCGGCGGCAGCCGCCGCCGTTAGCGAAGAAAACCGGACGAAATCTCTGCGGTTCATCTCGTTATTTACCTTCTTCATAAACTGGCAAATCCTTCAATTACAAGATTCATCGCTTTGCCCTTCGTGCTATGTAGATTCACGCGCGCCAGGGAATCTCGCCGTGATCATCATACACTAACGAGTTTCTATGCCGCTTTGGAGCATCTTTCTCGCCACTTTTCCTTGCGAAGCTTGTGGTAAGGGTCTGCGGTCGGAGAACACCGCTACGGCGCCGGGCGTTTCCAGGCTTATATCGTCATTTATAACAGACTTTTTTGGGGATATAGTGCGGGATGGGGAAAGGTGATAGCGCAGTGGGATGCTACTGGGGACTAGGACCAGCGCGCAAAGAAGCATCGACGATCTACCGAGCGCGGCGAGCAAACGCGCGGGTTGGTGCTAAAATAATCAGTGAATTGAAGACTGCGATTGTCGTTTCCATTCTAAGCGCAACGGTGTTTCTGACGGGTTGCTTCAAGCGGCAAACCGCCCCGCGTCTTGTCTATGTGCCAGCTCCGCCGGCGGCGCCGAAGCCTGACCTGGCGCAGCAGGGCAGCGTGCTGGTCATCCAAGAGCCTACGCCTCCTCCCGCCGCCGAATCCGTACCCAAGTCTGAAGAGTCGGAAGTGACGCCACCAGCACCCGAGCGGCTGCGCAAGCACAAGACGGTTCAAGCCGGAGCGCCTGAAACCGGCGTGGCGCCTGACACAGCAGTTGAGCCTGCCGCCTCGAGCGCGCCTGCGCTCCTGCCTGAGCGCAGTCTCCAGCAGCAGATTGACCTTGAAAAACAAATCGGCGACCTGCGGGGCACCGTTCGCCAGCGGATTGCGCGCTTGAGCCGCATGACGCTCTCGACGGAGGATCGTAAGGCTATCCAGGATGCGCGGTTGTTCTTGACCGAAGCCGATCAATCCATGCGGGAAAACGATTTGCAACAGGCACTCAACCTTGAGCAGAAAGCCGATGTGCTGATTTCCGCGGTTGAGAACCGGCACTGAAACTCCTGCGCTTCAGGCCGAAGGGTTGGACTGCGCCAAGCTGCCAGACCACGATTCAAACGTCCGTCCGGACCTTTCACCATCCTTGAAAAATGCCAGATAGGTCATTGTGTTATAACCCACAAACATCTCGCGCCCCGGCCGGAAGCGGGTTAGTTCGTGTACGGGTCTCCAAGTCCCTGAATTCAGGTAGATGGAATTCACCACGCCGCCCGGTGAGTATCCCGAGTCAAGCGGCACCATTTCGTAGCGGTGAGTATGACCGTAGACAAAAAAGTGTGCCCGACGGCTCGTGAACGCTGATTCCTCAAGGGCGTATGGGGAATACGACTGAGCCGGTGAAGTGATTTTTTCCTGCAAAAAGAGGAGAAGCCTGCTCGCTTCGGGCCGCAGAAGGCGCTTCGAGAGCCGCAAGCCAAGTTTCAGTTTCTCCGAGTTGAGGAAAGGCCGCCTCGCCCCAAGGTGGTCGCTAACAAACGGGATGCGGATAAATTGATCTACCAGGCCGTTCCACACTTCCTCAATTTGGCGGTGTTGGCGCGGATTGGGGCATGTCCGGCGCAATAAACCCCCTACCCATACGGGCACCATCATCAACGGACGGACGTTGTCAATCTCGTTGAGTCCTGCCAGACATTCCTGTGGCAATGAATCCCCCAGGGCTGATTTCACTTCGATGGCAAATCGCGTGACCAGGTCGACGACGACCGCATCACCCAGAGAAGCAGCGTCGCGGTTGCCTTCGTAATTAAATGAGTCGTAAATGTCCCCGTGTCGCGCAAAGACGCGATGTTCCTCGAGAACTCGCCGGATGGCCGCCGCGGCAGGTTCTTCGAGGTCGTGCGGGAAAGGTTGAGCTGGATCATTTTCGAGCCCCATCGCGGTGACGAGCTTCGCGCGAATTGCATGATAGGGGCTGTGCGGCAGATGATAATACCAGTCGTGATTCCCCGTCATATAGTGCGTATGCACCTTAACAGGGATGCGCTCGACACCCCGCCCATCGGTGCCATTTAACGCGGGCCTGCCGCCGCCTGCGGCAGGCGGCACGGTCGCGATTGAAGTGCCATGCAATTCGCGCATCATGGCAAAGAAAACCGCATTTTTGGCAACGGTAGCGTCCGTGATGGCGTCAATCTTCTGGACAAAATCCGGATGACGGCTATCGCTCCACGGTCTTAGCGCAGTTCCGTCGCCGCTTTCCAGCCACTGGGAAGAGCGAAGAACATCGACGATATCGCCTAGCAGGAGCACCGTCAGGTCGGTAATGGGTTTGTAGATTCCACCGGAGCGCCATGAGGCAGCATAGGCCAGGCTCCGCAGCCGCTCCCGGAAGACGCGCAATGTGCCTTGATGGATCGTTTCCGAGCTGCCGTCTGTGAGATGTAAATCGCTGATGATGACAAGCATGAATGTGTCTCCCCGCCGGACAGCCCTCGATTCAGAGCCGATTTCCGATGTGCCTTTAATTCTATGTCGGCGAAAAACGGCTGTGGAGACAGATGAGACAAATGAGACACTATATTTTCGTTAAAAATTTTTAATTTATGGGCACAACTCAGAGAAAGTGCGGATATCCTTGAAAATAAACGGGATTATTTCGTCGAGGTGTTCGGTCTGGCTGGAAGCTATCTTCCCCGCCTGCGCTGGCAACGTGGGCAAAAATGACTGCTGCGGCCGGAAACGGTCACTTTTCGGATGGTTGCGCCGCACCGGGGACAAGGCTCACCTGTGTGATGGTAGGCGCGAAGCAACGGCTCAAACGCCCCCTGCCTGCCTTCGATATCGACGTAGTCGCGGAAGCTGGTTCCTTGCAGGCTGACAGCGTGCCGGAGCACGGCCTGAATCGCGTTATAGAGCCGCAGCCTGGCTGGTTTCGGAATCCTTCCTGCCGGGGTCTCGGGGTGGATTTGAGCCTCGAAAAGGGCCTCGTCCGCGTAGATGTTGCCGAGGCCCGCAAGCACATGCTGGTTCAGCAGCCAGCTTTTGACGGCCCCGCGACGGCCACCGATTGCGCCTTCGAATTCGGATTCGGTCATCTCCAGGGCGTCAGGGCCAAGCGAGCCAAACACCTTTTCCGCTTCGCGCGCCGTGCAATAGCGCAGCATTCCAAAGCGGCGTGGGTCGCGGTAGCGGAGTTCCTCATCGCCCGCGTCGAGCGTCATGCGGACCTGAGTGTGCGGCAGGACTGTTGCATCATGCCGGGCCACCACGAGCTGGCCGGTCATGCCCAGCCGGATCAAGAGATATTCCGGCGCTCTCGAATCCGCAAACGCGAGTTCGAGAGCCAGCGTTTTGCCTTTGCGCCGCAAGCTGGATACCCGCGCGCCCTCGATGCCCCGCTGGAAGCGGCCGGGGTCGCCGCGAACAACGTGCGGGCTTACAATCCGCACGCCGGAGATGGTCCTCCCCAGCACCCGGCGCTCAAGTCCTTGCCGGACGGTTTCGACCTCAGGCAGCTCTGGCATAGGCAGAAGATATCAGGAAATAAATACGTGCTGATTCTGGCGGAGAGGGTGGGATTCGAACCCACGGTTGAGTTTCCCCAACACACGCTTTCCAAGCGTGCTCCTTAAGCCACTCGGACACCTCTCCGCGCTCTACGGTCTGGCGAATTTGATCGGACAGACGATCCAGTATAGCAGTTAACACCGCCATCCCGCACCGCATGGAAGCAGCGGGCAGAGCCTGTCAATGCAGGAAAACCACACCATTTATTCCATTTGTCTCAAAAATCTCAGAGTGGCGTGCTAGGCTTTTTGTAGCGCAGACCTCCGTATTTGAGGTCTGCGGGTTTTCTGTCCATTCAGAGGCCTACAGAGCAGTCCCAAAGATTAGAAAATGGTGGGGGAGAGACGAAGGCGGAAACAAAAATTTACGGAACGAACCCTAAATTATGTTAACTAAACTGTTAACACCTTTAGAATCAGCATTTTAAATTTTCAGGGGATGGCCTCGTCCCCGTTGTCAAAAGTCCGCGGGTTGCCGCTCGGACCACTGAAAAGGCGTAGAGTTTTATACGTAACGCCATAAGTCGGCGGCGTCTGATTCTGTAGCGGCGGCCTCTGGCCGCCGCTACAAATGTCGGCATCGCGCAAATTGCATCGGAACGGAACAAGAAGTTTCCAACGCACTCGAAAACAGGTCAAAATAAGAATGAACTATGGAAAGCGAGACCTCAAAAACGGCGATCGTTCTTTTTGCGCACGGCAGCCGGGTTGAAGCGGCGAACGAAGGCGTGCGCGTGCTGGCAAAGCAGGTGCAGGATTCAGGCGGCTTCGCCCGCGCCCGTGCTGCGTTTTTAGAATTGGGCCAGCCGGACCTCAAGGGCGCGATTGCCGAAGCCATTGAGGCCGGCTTTCAGCGCATTATCGTGGTCCCTTATTTTTTAACTTTGGGCGTGCATTTGCGGCGGGACCTGCCGGAGTTATTAGCGCGAGAGAATGAGGCGCATCCGGGTGTTGAGATTATCGTCAGTGAGTCGCTGGAGGGCCATCCTGCAATGCCTTCGCTTGTGGCAGACCGAATTCGCGCGGTTTTTAAGACAGGCGGGCCGCTCCGGTGACGCCACCCGTCCATCATGCCGTTCTGCGGCGCGTTTGGGGATCGAGCTCCCGCGCCCGGCACTTTGAATTCCAGATGGCGAACGGACAGCGGTTCAAGTTCCACGCCGGCCAATACATTTCCCTTCATACCCATTTAAATGGAGAGGGCGTGGCGCGCGCTTATTCAATTGCCGCGCGGCAGGCAGACGACCGGCTTGAGCTTTGCGTGAATGTCTCCTCCGGCGAAGATGCGTGGCTTCTGGGACTGAAGAGGGATGAAGAAGTGGAGTTTTCCGGTCCCTTTGGCTCATTTGAACTGCGGCATCCTCCTGGCCTCGTGGCGGCCTTCATCGCAACGGGCACGGGTATCGCTCCCATTCGCGCCATGATTCAAGAACTCTACCGCAAATATAAGCCTGAAGAGGTGTGGCTCATTTTCGGCGTGCGGCGCGAGGCAGACATCCTTTACCGCGAGGAGTTTGAAAAGCTTGCGCGCGTGCATCCCGAATTCCGCTTCGTGCCCACTCTCAGTCGCCCTGATCCGGGTTGGATGGGACGCCGCGGCTACGTGCAGGAGCAAATCAAGAAGTATTTGCGCGGAAAAGAAGGATTGCAGGCCTACGTCTGCGGATCGCCGGCTATGGTCGAGCAAGTGCGCGCACTCTTGCAAACGATGGGTTACGACGATGACGCAGTAAGCTTCGAGAGATTTGAGTAGAGCAGAAGGTAAAGGATCTTAGACGGGTGCAGTTGCAGGAAGGGAGCCAGTCAGCGGGCGGCTGGCAACTGCCTTTTGCCTTATACCTAACTGATAAAAGGGGGGAGCCTGCGGGAGGTGAGAGGCCCTCCCGCAGGTGGAGTGTTGGGGTTAGGGAAGAACGTAACGGATGTCGGCGTAGGCTTCACTCAGGTTCGCATTTTTGGGCGAGCCGGGCGCCACGTACCAGGGCGCGCGGGTCAG
>DASZAA010000062.1:0-16079 GCA_035945615.1 Terriglobia bacterium | reverse complement strand
AACTCGCCCGGTGATTTGCTTCACCGCCTGCTCTATACGGACATCAAAACTTATCTTGTCGAACTCCTCATGAAGCAGGACAACATGAGCATGGCGGCTTCAATCGAAAGCCGCGTGCCGTTTCTTGATCACGTGCTGGTGGAGTTCACCGCTGGAATTCCCTCCTCATATTCAACGCGCAAACTTGCTGGAAAGTTCGTTCTGAAGTCCGCCGCGGAAAGCTTGCTTCCCAAATCGATCATTTACCGGAAGAAGATGGGATTCCCAACTCCCTTGCGGGGATGGCTGGTGGGGGCGCAATTAGACCAGATGGAAAAAATGCTGCTCGAACCGCGAAGCCTCGAGTGGGGCTTGTTCAAGCCAGATGCGCTGCGAAGGCTATTTGCCGAGCAACGGACCAAAGAGCGCGACCATTACGAGCGCATCTGGCGGTTAATGAACCTCGAAATCTGGCGCCGCGTGTTTCTGGATTCCGACCCCGCGTACATAGCGGGTACAGGAAATTAGAATGTGCCCGCCCGCGACAGCTTTCGAGTAGTAGCCACGGTCAACCGTTGTCTGATTGACCGTGGGCTGGTGGCCGCCGGGTTTTGAATGGGAAAGCTGCGGCCTGCGGCTCCCGTAATAAGTCCAATTACCTCATGGAAATCTCAATCGTCCAAGTAGCTTCGCCAGCTGAAATCGCAGAGGTTCGAAGCCTCTTTGAGGAATACGCGGCCTCGCTCAACTTTAGTCTTTGCTTCCAGGATTTTGCTCACGAATTATCAAGCCTACCTGGCAACTATGCGTCGCCATCGGGCAGGCTGTTGTTGGCGGTGGTTGCCAGCCGTCAGGCCCAGCCGGCCGGGTGCGTGGCGATGCGCCGGATCGATCCTCAGACGGGCGAATTGAAGTGCCTTTACGTGCGCCCGGAGTTTCGCGGCCAGGGAATTGGCCGAACGCTGACTCAGAAGATCATTGAAGAGGCGGGAGAATACGGATACTCCCGCCTCCGCCTCGATACTCTGGACTCAATGGCAGAGGCTCAATCACTTTATCGATCCTTGGGCTTTGCTCTGATTAAGCCGTATCGAATAAACCCCGCGAGCGCAGGCGATGCAATTTGTATGGAACTGGCGCTGGATTAACCAGAATCAGTCATGAAGTTGTAGCTGGGTAGCCGCTGCACGTCCAATTGCCACATGGAAATCTCAATAAAGCAATGATAGTTGTCCTTGGAGCAAGCTTGACGATATACTTTTCCACACTTAGACGAGGGAGGGTGTAATGGTCCGGAGATTTCATTGGACAATTTTCTTTGCTCTGCTTGCTACTGGAGTTTGTAAGTCACAATCCAACCCCGTTCCCATGACGGGGATGGACATCGTAGGACGTGTGAAGCCTGCTGTGGCACTGGTCCTGGTTGGAGAAGGAGCAGGCCGCCTGACCGCGACGGCATCCGCTGTGTGCGTGAGCCCAGATGGTATATTGCTGACGGCTTACCATGTCGTCAAGGATGCGCGCGAAGTCCAAGTGAGATTGGCCGACGGAGAAATTTACGACAATGTTCAACTCCTTAATGCTGACTCGCGGCGCGACGTGGTTGCAATTCGGATCTCTGCTACCGGTTTGCCTGTCTTACCTGTGGCCACTCGAGATGATTTTAAAGTCGGGGAAAAAGTTTACGTTATATCGAATCCGCAAAATCTTGCCTCGAGCGCTTCGAGTGGTATCCTCAGTGCCATTCGCCTTGCAGATGATATTCCTGGAGCAGGACAAGGATTTCATCTGTTGCAGTTTTCCGCGCCGGTTTCGCCCGGATCAAGCGGGGGTGTATTGGTTGATGAATACGGCAGAGCTCTAGGTTTGATCACGAGTTCCCTTACTGGCCAAGAACTGAACTTCGCCGTCCCGCTCGTCAACGTACTCGGGCTTGCCCGCAGACCAAGCGTGGGTACTTCGCTCGGACCTGGAAGCAATTTAAATTTACCGCAGTACGGCTTAAAGGGATCATCCCAAGCAGTCGCTAAGGCCAATGCAGCTGAAATTTTGCGGTCAGCACGCACAGTCGTGATCCAATCGCGAACTGCATATTTCACACCCGCGCTCCTCACCCGTGTGCTATTGAAGCAGCCCGCCTTCAGTTCGATGGGGTTCAAGGTGGTCGAAGACCCAAGAGTGGCAGACTTGATCATTCGGATTGACCGCCCTTTATTCACCTACGACTTTACGTACACAGTGACAAGCCCATCTACCAGTGTCGAGTTGGCAAGCGGAAAGGTCATTGCGTTTGATGGCGCGGCAGCTGCTCCTAAAATCGCGAAAAACCTAATTAAGATTTTTGAAAGCGCGCACACGTCAGAAAAAGCTAGCAAGCAAACTCATTAAATAGCTTCGCCGCAAAAAATTCTTGACTCTTTGTTATAATTCATGTTATTTTATATCCGTGAGATATCCCTCGACTATATAACCTTTTTGTAATCGCCCTCGCATTCCATAATGTTATCCCACAGCTCCCCTTTAGTTTCGCGGGGACATCCAACTGCGCCCCTGGAGGGAAATCCGTTATGAATCACCTTACTCTGGCTCCTTCTCCGGCCGAGCCGCTTGCGCAGCCGCGAGCTTCACTGCAATTCACAGAGACTATGCGCGGCTACGCGTCAACTAAAGTTACGGATGATTATCACCGCGCGGAGGAGCAGGGGCGGCTCGATCAATCTGCGTTTGAGTTTACTGTGACGATTGCAACGGGCGATATCGAACCGGCGCTTGCGAAACCCGGGAATAGATTCCCCATAACGGGCGCCGTGCGGGCCAGCGCGCTTTCGGCGTGGCCCCTGACCGTAGCTGAGGGGACGTTTCAGTTGCTGGTTAAAGATCCAACAAACGTTGACACCCGGCGGATGATTTACCACATGAAGCTGACTTCAGAAGAAGGCCGGACTTTTTTCTTCGACGGCTTCAAGATCATTCACGAAGGTCTGCCGAATCACGTCTGGCCGGAAATGACGACTCTCTATTTTACCGTCTATGACGGAGAGGACAACTCCTCATCCGTTTTTGGCAAAGGAATTCTCCACGTTGCTCCAGAAGATTTTCTTCACCAACTCACAACTCTACGCGTTTCGGGCGCGGGCCGGACTAGCCAACTGGAAGCGGCAGCACGCTTTGGCCGGTTTTTCGCCGGCGCGCTTTGGGACACCTACGGCGGCATCGCCGCTTTGCCGCATTATCTGAAGGCTGATGCGTTGCCGCGCAAAAAGAGGCCGCTGCGCGCGCCCGCGCCGGAAATGCATTACTTCAATACCGCCGACGGCGTTCAATTGCGCTTCCTCCGCTACCGGGGCGGCTGCAAAGGTCCAGTGATTCTGACCCATGGCATCGGCACCTCAAGCATAATTTTTCGCATCGATACCGTCGAAACCAATCTGGTGGAGTTTTTGGCGGCGCGCGGTTTTGACGTGTGGGCGCTCGATTACCGCGGCAGCATCGAGCTTGCATCTCACAATCTTCAATTCACGGCCGATGATGTGGCTGTTTATGACTACCCTGCCGCGGTTGAAAAAGTACGGGAGCTTACCGGAGCGGCCAGCGTGCAAATGGTCGTCCACTGTTTCGGCTCGGTCAGCTTTTTTATGGCCATGCTCAGGGGATTGCAAGGAGTGCGGTCAGCCGTTTGCTCCCAGGTGGCGACTCACATGGTGACGGCACCGATTACTGAGATCAAATGCGGGTTGTATTTCCCGGAGATGCTCGATGCGCTGGGAATGAAATCATTAAACGCTTATGTGACGAGCGCGGCAGATTGGCAGGGAAAACTCGATGACGCAGCCATGCGATTATATCCTATGTCCGAAGATCAACTCTGCAGGAATCCCGTCTGCCACCGGATCACCTTCATGTATTCACAGGTGTTCGAGCACCAGCAGCTTAACGCCGCCACCCACAGCGCCCTCGACGAGATGTTCGGAGTCACCAACATTCGCGCCTTCGAACATTTATCGCGCATGGTGCGGACCGGGCACATCGTGACCGCAGAGGGTGAAAACGCGTATCTACCTCACCTCGATCGCCTGGCAATTCCGATCGCCTTTATCAGCGGCGGGCAAAACCGCTGCTTCCTGCCTGAAACTACACGGCTCACTTATGATCTGCTGCGGGAAAAGAACGGTCCGCATCTTTACACGCGAAACGTGATTCCTCATTACGGCCACGCGGATTCGATCCTCGGCAAAAACGCCGCGCTCGACGTTTATCCCGTCGTCGCTCAGCACCTCGAACTGACAGCGTGAAACCACAACTCCACGCCAAGCGCCCCACAAAATCAAAGCTCCAAAATTAAAAAGCCCCAGGCAGTTGCGAATCGCAACCGCCCGGGGCTTCCGGATGCTGATGGGATTGGCTTACCCGCCACATCGATAACACAGGCGCCCGGCGCCTTTCGCCCCTCTGCGCTAAAGAGGGGATCCCACAAGCCAGCGCAAGCGAGCGCCTAAGCCTCAGCACCCTCGCTAAGTTTACAGTCCGTTGACATGGATCACCTCCTTTCTAGCGATGAGCCGATGATAAAAACGCGCAGGCGTTATGTCAAGCAAAAATGCGGAGGCGAACGAATCACCTTTCACGCCAACGAAACCTCAAAAATATGGCTTTGAAAGGCGTCCAGGCGCACGAAAAGCCCGGAGCGGATCAAGTCCTCGCCCCGCCATTCGTAGCTCTTATCGTGCAGTTGGTCGTGAAAGATATACTCGCGCGAGGGGTCAATCGCGCAGTTCAGAATGAGATTGCCGCGCGCGGACGCCGAACTTAAATTCACCGCCACGATCTTCATCGCGCCGCCGAGTTTCCACTGATATGCAATTAGGTTTTGAAAGGACGTGTCGCCCGCCGCGCGCGGCTCGAGCAGCAGCCAAGCTCCGGCGTGAAACGCATCGTCTTTCGTAATCGTCAAGAGCTTTTCGTAGAGACCGTGAATTTGCGCGCTCGGCGGCTCTTCGGCGGCGCGGCGAAGCTGGATGGGCAAGTGCAATTTTCTGCCGTCAAGCTGCCCGTAATAATAAAAGCGCATTCCGGGCAGCGTGGCCACCAGCGCCGCCGCCGCGCCGAGTTTATCCGCCTCAAAAACGGCGGCGCTGCGCGGTTCATCGTGGTTTTCCAGAAACCGGACGCAGCGGCTCTGCGTGGCAGCGTCCGCCTTGAGACACTCGCGCGCCTCCTGCGCGGGCGCGGCGCGCAAGCGGTCGTAAAGCCGCTTGTCGTAAGTAAAGGTCAGCCCAAGCTGCTGCAGCCGCCACTCCAAATCCCAATAAACTTCCGCAATCCAGATAAAACCCGGCAGCGCAGCCACTGCCGCCGGCCAGAATTCTTCGCCGGGCGTCGCGGCGCCGCGCAGCAGTGGCCCCCACGTCTTGGCGAAAACATCATTCAGAAGAAGCATCGCCATGTCGCAGCGGGCGCCATCCGCATGAGCGGCGATCACGCGCAACACGTTTAGCATCGCTTCGCGTGTCGCGGGATTGAAGTGGTTCAATTGAGCTGTGTCCGGCCACGGCGGAAAATACGGGTCTCTACCGCGGGCAATGAACGTGGCCTTGCCATCACGCTCAGAAAGAAAAAAAGCAGAAGGGTCCCGGCGGAACTGATCGAGATTGCCTTGCATGTAATACTCGGGGTGCGCGCTGACCCACGGATGGTCGAGCCCAGTATGATTCGGGACGAAATCGAGGATCAGCTTCATGCCGCGCCGGTGCAGATTCTCACGCGCCTCATCCACGTCTTTCCATCCGCCGATGCGAGGGTCCGGAATGTAATCCTGAATGGAATAGGGAGACCCCACCACATCATCCATCGTCCAACCTGGCAAGGCCTCATCGTAAGAGGAAAAATAGCACGGGTTGGTCCGCGCAATCGTTCGGCCCACGATGCTGCGCCTCCAAAGCCCCATCAGCCAGACAAAATCGAACCCCAACGATTGAAGACGGTCCCATTCCCAATCAGGAACCGACGCGAGCGTGATCGGGTGCGACTCTCGCGCGGAGAGTTCCTCGAGCCAAGCCCAGGTGTGGATTTCATAGAGGTGGGGATTGGGGCGATACAGCGGCGAAAGGGGATTGGAGGATGTCGGCATATTGGTCGGTCCCTTCAGGACCGACTTTCTTCTGCATTTGCAACCGCGGGCTCCGCCCGTGACTATCCGAACTGGGCGCGCAACTCCACCACTCGCGCGGCAAGCGAAGGAGCGTCTTCAAACAGCCGTATGGCCGCAATGCCGGTGGCGCCCGCGTCGAGGCACGGCTTCACCCGCTCCAGCGTCATTCCTCCCAGAGCGAGCGTGGGCGTTTTCACCCGCGACGTCACTTGGCGAAGCGCACCAAGGCCCAGCGGCGGCCCGTATACACGCTTCGAAGGCGTTTCAAAAACCGGCCCCAAAAGGAGATAGTCCGCTCCCGCTGATTCAGCCTCCTCAGCCTCTTCAAGCGAATGGCAGGAGACGCCCACCAGGAAACCCGGCGGCGCAAGCGCCCGGGCGGCGGGGGCTGGCAAAGACTGACTGCCCAGATGAACACCCGGCGCTCCGAGCGCCAGCGCCACGTCAAGACGGTCATTGATAACGATACGCGATGAAGCGCCGCGTGCATGGTCAATTGCCCGGCCCGCAAGCTGCATGAGGGAGCGGGTCTCCATGAACTTCTGGCGGACTTGAATCAAATCAATGCCGCAGCCAATCGCTTCATCGAGTAAAGCCAGGAGCGAGGGATCGCCGGGGGCTTTGCGGTCCGTAATATAACAGAGGCCGAATGGCGCGCGCATGGACGAATTGCAGTTGTAGCGTAGAGTTTTTGTTTTTATGCCGAGCGCCACAAGTCGGAGACGGTCATTGGCTGCGGCGGCGGCCTCTGGCCGCCGGATTTTAATAGTAAAGACCGGGGCCAGAGGCCGCCGCTACAATTATTTTTCCGCGGAGTGAAGCAGCCGCATCAATTCCTCATAGGCCAGCCAGATATCCGCCAGGCCGACTCCGGAAATGGCGCCGCGGAAGTAATCGTTCTGGACGATGACGGAGACCCAGGCGTAGTGCAGCACAAAATAATTGTTGGTCCAGAGCGGGACCCACGGGATGTAGAGGAGCGCCACGCCGATGACAAAGTAGAGGATGGCACGCAGCATAGAGGGCAACCATTTCATAGGGGAATGTGAGCGCAGGCGCCTCTACGCGAGCTTCGAACGCGAAAGCGACTGGATTTTCTCCGCTACGTCGCGGTAATCAATATTCAAGCTATAAATCTCGGCAAACTTTTCCCGCGCGGCTTTAAGGTTGCCGCTTCTCTCGCAGGCGGTGGCGAGATCGTAGGTAAGCGCCAGCGCAATCTCTTCTTGAAGGCCGGGCGTTTGCAAGGCGCGGTCATACCAGCGGGCGGCAATCTCCGGCATCTGTTTTTCCATGAAACAATTGCCCAGCATCGAGCTGGCCTCCAGAAAGCGCGGTGGATGATCTTCCGGAATCCGGCCCTTCACCACCTTCTGGAATTCCCCGATGGCTTCGTCAAGCAGCCCCATCTCGCGGAACGCGACGCCCAGATTGTAGTGCGTCTGGGGGGTGTCGGCCGCGGGCGCCGCCGGTTGGCCCGCTTCCAATTCTGTCAGAAGCTCCTCCAATGAGGAATCGAAAAGTGAGCGGCCATCCTCGCCCTTCTCCACCGCGCGCGCAGGGCCACCTTCGGCCGCGGGCGATTGCCCATCTGTTTCTTCGAGCGCCCTGGCCAGATCTTCTGCCAGATCGCCCAGCAAGGAGCCGCCCTGAAACTGAAATCCGGGGCCGAGTTCAGCCGGCAGCATGACGGGTTCTTCTTCAGCCAGGGGCTGAGGATCCGGCATCGCGGGCGATTGCTCTTCTTCATTCAGGGAGGAAGGCGGCCTAAGCTCAGATGATCCCTCTAACTCATATATTTCATATATATTGTTTTGCTCACTTATCTCACTTGACGCGACGGCCGGTGGCTCGTCGAGAACAGCGTCAGCGGGCTCAAAGCTGGCGGCGCGGGCCGCTTCGAGCCGCGCCTGCAATTCCAGGATTTCAGCGTGTCCCGGATGACTTCGCGCAAGATCGCTGAGCGCCGTATTCGCTTCGCCCAGAAAGCCGGAACTCAGGTAAAACTCCACCTGCGATATCTCTTCGTTGAGGTCTGGCCCGGCAGCGGTTGGCGCGGCAGCTTCTGGCAGGTCTTCACCTTCTAAAAACCGGCGATCAAAAGCGTAAGGGGCCGCTACACCGGAGTCCGAAGCCGCAAGTTCCTCGCCACTGGGCGGCGGAACCTCCGGCTGCGGTAAAGACTCAAGTGGCGGCTGGGGCGATGACTCTTGCACTGCCTCAAGGGCCGGCTCAGGCGATGCCCCTGCTGCAGTTGGCGTTTCTGCCGGACGGCCGGTTGTAAACGTCTCCCACTCGGTAGAGAAATCGACCTCGATGGCCTCAATGTGCGCTGCTGTTCCACCCTGACGAGATCCTTCGGTAGCGGTGGCCTCTGGCCCGGTGGACTGAGCAGACGCGCTCCGGCCCTGCTTCTCAATCGCTTCCTTCAGCGACGCCTGCCATGCGGAGTTCACCGGGTTCCGGCCCACGAGAGATTGAAACGCGTGCTCGGCTTTGGTCCATTGGCCGGTTTCGGCGAAGCCTTTGCCCATCACCTCAAGCAAAGCTGTAGGCGTTCGATTCCGGCCCGCGCGCTCGCAGAGCCTCTCGGCCAGGTCAAGCGCGGCGGCGTCCGAAGGATGCCGTGCAAGCACCGGCTGCAGCAAATCAAAAAGCTCACCCGCCTGGTTGCGCTCGAACGCAAGATCATTGATTTCGTTGAGCAGGCGGAGAACCGATGAAGCAGACGATTCGGTCCCGGCTTCGAGGCCATGCGCCGCGAATTGCTTCACCGCATCGAGGTTTTGCGGCGCAGCGCGGAAAGCGTCGAGGGCCAACGCCGCCGCATCATCGAGACGGCCGGAATCAAGATAAGCACCAAGGAGAACGCGGCATCCCTCTGCATCAGATTTCATGCCAGGTGAGCTTTGGAAAATGCGCTCAACCTCGGCAAAGTCTCTCGCCTGCGCCGCGAGCGTGGCCCGGAACAAAACCATATGCGGATTTTCCGGCTCAAGCTCGGCCGCTTTCTTCAACAAGACGACAGCGCCGGAAATATTCTTGCGCTGATACGCACTCTCCGCAGCTTGCAAGAACGCCTGGCAAGCTTCCTGGGGCTGGCCGGTTCTCTGAAGGAATTCGCCCAGGCGCGTCTGGTAAACCGTGTTTTCCGGATCACGCGCCACCAGTTTGCGCAGAATCTGGCCGGCATGGTCGTGCAGCCCGCGACGCTCGCAGATGGCAAGCGCCTGCGCGTATTGCTCATTGGCTTCGTGGCTGAACTTCTGACCCGCGTACAGTTCCGCCAGCCGGACGAGCGCAGCGGGCGAGTCGGCGTCCAGCTTGACGATCTTCTTATAGATGGCAATCGCCTTCAGGATGAACCCCTCGCGGGTATAAGACTCCGCCAGGGTGTGGAATTCCCGCACGGCCTCGCGCGCGTTTCCTTCGCGCACCCACAAGTCCCCCACGATGTTGCGCAGCGGGAGATCTTGGGGGTCCTGCTCGATAATTGCTTGGTATTGCTTGATGGCCTGGGGAAGCTTTCTCTGGCTGACCAGTCTTGCGGCTTCTTCGAGGGCCTTGCTCTTGTTAAAAGCCATCCGGTGGCTCCGATGCTGGCAGGGAGCACATACTGCCACAGGCTAACACAGGGATTTGACTCAAGTCAAAAACAGCAGTTGCGGCGCCAGCTTGATACCGGCGGCCCCATAATGGGTTCGGCCGCCGGATTCGAGGGCGGAGATTCAGCCCGCTAAAGACTCGGTTGTTCTCAGAGAGGCTTCGGCCGCTGAAGCTTCAGGGCCTGAAGACCTTGCCCGTTTGGCTAAGCATTGTTGGACCTGAAGGTCAGACCTCTTAATGCGGCAGACCAGTAGCAAGCTGCCACTCCGTAAACCCACTGAATCACCCCGAGATTTTGAGACGAATGAGACTTTTTGGTAAATATCCCCCGGCAGAGCCGGGGCTTTAGAATGGGCGGCCCCTCAAAGGGGCCTGCCGTTACCTTCACGCACTGCAAAAATCATGCTTGAGGCAAAACCCCTCACCCGCCCTCCTACGTCGGGCACCCTCTCCCCAAAGGAGAGGGCGGACATCCCTTATTTTTCCTCTACCCTCTCCCGTCGGGAGAGGGTGGCGAGCGGAGCGAGCCGGGTGAGGGGCATTTCAGTGCTGACTCCCGGAACGGTCAAACTTCTACTGCTACCCCGGCAGAGCCGGGGGAACTCCCGATGGATTAGAAAAGCCCAGAGTGCTGACCGCAAACCCTGCGCTACATTTCTCCTATCCGGCCCGACACTTTGAGACAACTGAGACAGCTTCCATTAAAAACGCTGATTCTAAAGGCGTTAGTTGACAGTTAACATAATTTAGGGTTCGTTCCGCAATTTTGATTGTTTCGGCGTTTCTCTCCCGCGGCCATTTTCTAATCTTTGGAACCTCTCTGCAGCGCAGACCGCCGCTTTTGCGGTCTGCGGCCTTTGAATGGACAGAAAACCCGCGGACCTTAAATACGGAGGTCTGCGCTACAAAACCTAGCCCACTCCCATGAAATTTTGAGACGAATGAGACACTTTTTATTAGAAACATTGATCCTAAACAACTTCTTGGGTTCGTTCCGTGATTCATGATTATCAAGTTTGCTCCGGTGCCAAGTTCCTCGGGACGCTCCCCCCTCACCCGCCCTCCTTCGTCGGGCACCCTCTCCCGCCAGGGGAGGGGACGAATCCTGACCTTTTGCCCTCTCCCTGCGGGAGAGGGCGGCGAGCGGAGCGAGCCGGGTGAGGGGTGTTGCCCGCGTTTCCGACGGAGTGCGTTGCGGTATTTCTGCCAGATCAATCTTGATATTCATACCGTGATTTTGTTTGTGTTTCTCCCATTCCCCCTGGTCATTTTCTAATCTTTGGGGCCGCTCTGTAGCGCAAACCGCCGCCTTGGCGGTCTGCGGCCTTTGAATGGACAGAAAACCCGCAGACCTCAAATACGGAGGTCTGCGCTAGAAAAAACCTAGCACGTCTGTCCGAGAATTTTGAGACAAATGGGACGAATGCGACGCTTTTTTCGCAGGGCACGCAGAGAACAATGCCTTTCTCAAATTCGGCGCGTGCGCATAAGCTTAGACTTTATAATAGCTTACGCATAGAAACCTACGAACCGAAAACATTTATGCCAATATCTAATTGAATAATCTAGGGTTATAGCCCGAAAATGATAAATTTCTTATGAAAAAACTTCTTGACACGCTCATACACGCGTTCTATATTTGTGGACGAAAGTGGAAAAATAGGGACCAAAAGTTAAATTTTGGCCAAGATTTTAGCGTTATTGAGGTCTTTCGGGGAGCGGAGATGCTTCGGGGCAAATGTTCAGCCACGGTCGATACCAAAGGGCGCTTGAAAATTCCGAGCGTTTTTAAGGCCGTCTTTGAGGAAAACTACGGCCCCGACGTGTACATTACGAGCCTGGATGGGCAATATGCTCGTGTTTATCCGTTCAGCGAGTGGCGCAAGATTGAGGACCGGCTTGGCGCGCTTTCTTCGATGGACAAGGCCCGGAACAGGTTGCTCGACCGCACCAACTACTGGGGCCAGATGGCGCGCATGGACACGCAAGGCCGCATCCTGATGCCCCCGCAGCTTCGGGAGGACGCGGCGGTGAGAGGCGAAGTGGTGGTGATGGGCTACCTCAATCACCTGCAAGTTTGGAATCCAGACCGCTTCCGCGAGCACCTGAATCAAGAGCCGTTGGCTGACGAGGACTTGCAGGCGCTCAGCGATAAGAACATCTGATGCATGTTCCGGTGCTCCCGCGCGAGGCGCTTGAATTCCTAAACGTTCGACCAAGCGGGACTTACATTGACGTTACGCTCGGCGGAGCGGGCCACGCAGAGCTGATTTTAGCCAAGTTGAACGAGGGCGGGCGGCTGCTGGGCATTGACCGCGATCCCGAGGCCCTGAGCAGAGCGGCCCAGCGCCTTGAGCCGTTCAAAGAGAAGCTGATCCTGATGCACGGAAACTTTGCCAGTATCGATGCGTTGCACGCCGCCAGCGGCTTGCCTCCGGTGGACGGCATCCTGGCCGATCTGGGCTTCAGTTCCTGGCAGATTGAAGACGCAGCGCGGGGTTTCAGCTTTGACCGGCCTGGGCCGCTTGATATGCGCCTTGACCCCGGCGAAGCACTGACTGCGGCGGAAATCGTCAACAAAACCCCAGAGCAGGACTTAGCCGACTTGATCTTTGAGCTGGGAGAGGAACGCCACTCGCGCCGCATCGCGCGAGCCATTGTGAGGGCCCGTCCTATCCAAACCACTGTCCAACTGGCGAAGGCGGTGGGTGATGCACTCCCTTCTAGGACGGGCCTTCGCCACCTTCACCCGGCCACGCGCACGTTCATGGCGCTGCGCCTAGCGGTGAACCGGGAACTCGAAAGCCTGGACGAATTTCTGGCCAGGGTGCTGGATGTGCTTGCTCCATCGGGGAGGCTGGTGGCGCTGAGTTTTCATTCGCTGGAGGATCGCCGCGTGAAGCAAGCGTTTGCCGCCTGGCGTGAGGAAGGCCGGGCGAACGTTCTGACGCGCAAAGTTGTGCGGCCAGAGGAAGAAGAGATTCGGGCCAATCCCCGTGCGCGCAGCGCGAAATTGCGCGCCGCGGAGAAAAGAGATAGGGCAGCGGCTTAATGCTGCAAAACGGGACGGATGAGGGCGGTTGTCCCAGATTCTTCACCAAGTGTGGTTTAGCAATTAGGGGGGCTGGGAGAAAATCCTATGGCGACAGCACCGGTTTTGATACCTGAGCCGAAGAGGCGAAAGTCCGCGATGCGCGTGGCAGGCCGGTCGCGCTATCCCGACGTGTTCTTTGACAAAAATATCGACAACTCGCGCCTGGTGGCGCAACCCGATCCGGCGCAGCGCGGCAAGTGCGGCCGCGTGATGGGCGTGTGCGCAGCGGCGTTTGTTCTTCTTTTCAGCATAGGGATGATCCATTTCGAGTGCGTGCGCTATGGCTATGAGATCGCACAGCTTAAATCCCAAAGCTCCAGGATCGAGGAAGCCAACCAGAAATTGCGCCTTGACCAGGCTCTGCTCTCAAACCCGCAGCGGATCGATCAACTGGCGCGTCAGGATTTGGCGCTTGCGCCTTCGGCGCCGCAACAGGTGATCCGGCTAGGCGACTCCGGCGCGCCGCCGCAAGCGAACGGCATCCCCGTCATGGCGCGCAATGACAGCTCGCTCGCGCCGAACTCACGGGGAATTTCACGGGAGCCGTAGATGCCCCGTCTAGTCATCCCTTACCGACCGGAGAAGACCGAAAACTCGCCGATGATGCGCCGCACCCTGATGCTGGCGGCGGCGTTCGCATTCTGGGTGCTGCTCATTGCCGCCCGCCTTTACTACTTGCAAATCATCGAATACGTGCACTGGCTTGACCGCGCCCAGCGCCAGCAGCAGCGCACCATTGAGCTCGCGCCGCAGCGCGGAACCATCTACGACTCGCGGATGCGTCCGCTGGCTATGAGCCTGCCCGTGGACTCGGTTTACGCCGTGCCTTCTCACCTTGAGGATCCAAGCGGCGCCGCGCGCGCACTTGCTCCCATCTTAGGGCTGCGCGCCAATAGTCTGGAAGCGCGTTTCGACAGTTCAAGCACCTTCTGCTGGGTGAAGCGAAAGATTACGGCCGCGCAATCGGCCCAAATCCGGGCGCTGAACCTTAAGGGCATCTATTTCCAAAAAGAGACGAAGCGGTTTTACCCGATGAACGGCCTTGCGGCCAGCGTCGCGGGATACGTGGGCATGGATGACAAGGGCCTTGGCGGCATCGAGCAATCTTTGAACACCGTCATCCGCGGGCAGCCAGGCCACGCGCTGGTGGTGGAAGACGCGCGCCGCCAAACGTTTGAAACCCGCGACGACCCCGGCAAGCCGGGCGCAAACATCGTGTTGACCATCGATTCCGGCCTGCAATACATTGCACAGCGCGTGCTTGACGCGGACGTGGCCAAGTGGCGGGCCAAGGGCGGTGTGGTGGTCATTCAGAACCCGGAGACCGGCGCCATCCTCGCCATGGCGAGCAACCCTTCGTTCAATCCGAACGACTACGCGCAAAGTCCGCCCGAGGACAGGATAGACAAAGGTATCGGATGGATTTATGAGCCGGGTTCCGCCTTCAAACTAATCACTATTTCCTCGGTTATTGGAGCCGGCGTAGCTCGCCCCTCCGAGATCGTCAACTGCCAGATGGGCGCACTCCAGCTTGGAGGACGCACGATCCACGACGCCTCGGACGATGTCCGGCGCGAGCGCGAGTATGGCTCCTTGATGACCGTAAGCCAAGTGTTTGAGTATTCGAGCAACGTGGGAACCGCGAAGCTGGCCTTGCGGCTGGGCGAGGACCGCTTCTACCAGGATATCCGCAATTTCGGGATCGGCCAGAAAACGGGAATCGCCTTGCCCGGTGAAGAGCGGGGCGAGCTGATGCCGCCGCAGGACTGGTCTGGAGTCTCAATTGGCGAATTTGCGATTGGACAGGGCGTGGGCGTGACACCTCTCCAATTGGTCGACGCCTATTCGGCCATCGCCAACGGCGGAGTCATGACTCAGCCGAGAATTGTCAAAAGCATTCTCGGCGGAGAGAACAACGAATCACTTCCACCCCAGTGGTCGCGCCGCGTGGTGACGCCCCAAACCGCCGCAATCATGCGGCAGATGATGGCAGGCGTGGTGCAATTCGGCACGGGCGTGGCCGCGCAACTGGATGGTTATTCGGCAGGAGGCAAGACGGGGACCGCGCAGAAAGTGGAAAATAAACGATATTCTCATACAGATTTCGTGGCGTCGTTTATCGGGGTGGCTCCGCTGAGCCATCCCTCGCTCACCATTCTAATCTCTATCGATACACCTGTGGGCGGCCACTACGGAGCCGAGGTGGCCGCGCCCGCCTGGCGGGAAATCGCTCAGGAATCGCTAAACTACCTGA
The DNA here is from genome assembly GCA_035945615.1 of Terriglobia bacterium. GTDB lineage: Bacteria > Acidobacteriota > Terriglobia > UBA7540 > UBA7540 > RH2-MAG17b. Next base: position 998 of record DASZAA010000062.1, on the reverse strand, counting down.
ACGTTCCGCGCGATCAGCCGCTGACGCCGCCTATGCAGTTGGCCTCCAATCATCGCTTTGACATGCCGCTCACAACAGCTGTTCAGCCGGCAAACTTCGAGACAAGCTCTTCGATATCTCCTGAGCCGCAATCTCCGTTGGATGCGCCACCAGCCGGCATCGCGCCTGCGGCCCCACCCAAACCGGCAAGCTCTAATAGCCCCACCAGCAGCCCCGCTGCAGATGCAGATGGCGGAACGGTGGTGATCAATGCCGGCCCCACGGTGACGATTCCGGATTTCTCAGGCTTAGATGAACGCAAGACCGCCGACGAATGTCAGGCACTGGGTTTACAGTTGACGCTGAGCGGATCGGGCATCGCCACACAACAAGACCCTGCACCGGGGTCAAAGGTTCCAGAAGGGTCCAAAGTGCAGGTCGCGTTCGCCCGTTGGGTGCAATAACTCTTGTAGCAGCGGTCCCTTGAAGGCTTTGGCCGCCGGCTTTTAATATTTTAAAGACCCGCGGCCAGAGGCCACTGCTACAAATACACGCTTTTGATAAGCTCAAAATATGAATCTCGATGCCTTGCTGCGGGATACAGAGGTTCTGAATCGTAGCGGCGGCACGGGGCGAGAGGTGCTGGGCCTGGCCTATGACTCCCGCCAAGTGAAGCCCGGATGGCTCTTTTTTGCCATTCAAGGCGAGCACGCCGATGGACATCGCTTCATCGATGAACTCATTCGGGGCGGGGCGGCGGGCGTAGTCAGCGAGCGCCCGGCTCCTGAGAACTTTCCTGCAGTATGGATTCAGGTGAGGGCGATCCGGCGCGCGATGGCTGAAATCGGACGCGCCTTCTATGACTACCCGGATTTAAGGCTGAAGCTCGTGGGCATCACGGGAACCAACGGGAAGACCACAACTTCCCATCTTTTACACTCCATCTTTCAGGCTGCTGGTTATAAAACCGGCCTTTTCGGAACCATTGAATACAGACTGAACGGGCGCATTCTCCCGGC
>DASZAA010000061.1:0-22119 GCA_035945615.1 Terriglobia bacterium | reverse complement strand
GCCCTCTGGCCGCCGGCCTTTAATAATAAAGGCCGGCGGCCAGAGGGCGCCGCTACAGCAAACGCAACACAGATAAACATCGCGATGGCAAAGATGGCTATTCTCAAACGCATACTCTCTCCGCGCGAGATCATTCATCCTTTGCACGAATCATATCATCCGAACCAGCAGGAGCGTCTAGGGTTCTCGCCCGCGCAACCGCTTCAAAGACCGGCGGCCGAACCGTTTGGAGTGCGGGGCAAGCCGCCGTACTCCAAAACCTCTCTTAATGAGGAGAATCTCTTGACATCGCCTCTCCGCGGTGATAAAGCATAGGAACTAGTTCCAAGCCGTATGCCGCGCGGGAGGCTTTGTGATGACGAAAAAAACGAACCTGCTTTTGGGAATGCTGGCCGTATCTGTAGCTATATTGGCGATGAGCGGCGTGAACGCCAGAGCACAGATCAGGACGCAAGCATCCCTGACCGGTTATGTCAGCGACCCTTCGGGCGCCATGATTCCGGGCGCCAGCGTTGAGCTGACCAACACCCAGACCGGCGTCGCCAGCAAAACTACGACGAATTCGAGCGGCTACTATTATTTTCCGGCGCTGAACGCGGGCACGTACAAAATCGCGGCTTCCGCGCAAGGCTTCCAAACCACTCTGCAGACTGGCTTCGTGATCAATGTGGGCGACCATGCGTCGCAGAATTTTCGCCTCGCGGTAGGCGCGACGACGCAAACCCTCACCGTGGAAGCCCATGCCTCCCACCTTCAGACCGAGACAGCGCAAATCAGCGACGTGATTTCTGGAAGTCAGATCCAGAACCTAGCGGTCAACGGGCGCAACTTCATGACGATGGCCAAGCTCGTGCCCGGCGCCGCCGCCGCGCCCGGCAATGCCGGCCTGGGACACCTGGCCAATGACATCGCGTTCAACGGCGGGCGGACTGAAGAAAGCACTTATTATATTGACGGCGCGTGGGACAGCGACCCTGGCAGCAAAACGAGTCTCGACACTTCACCGGCCATCGCGGCGGTAGGAGAATTCAAAGTAGTCACGAGCAACTACAGTGCAGAGTATGGCGGGGCCGGCTCTGCCGTGGTCAACGTTGACATCAAGAGCGGCACCAACCAGTTTCACGGCGAAGGCTATGAATTTGTGCGAAACGACGCGTTCGACTCGCGGAATTTCTTTTCCAAGAGCACGCCGCCCCTCAAGTTGAACGATTTCGGATTTACCGTGGGCGGCCCCATCAAAAAGGACAAGTTATTCTTCTTTTACAGTTCGGAATGGCGGCGGCAAGAAGCGGGAACCGTGTTCAGCACTCACACCCCGACGCCCGCTGAGCTGGCGGGTGATTTCAGCCAGTTCACTTCCGTGCTGCCGAAGGGGGGCAAGCTGAATGTCCCGCCCGGGGTTTCGCCCTCGTGTATCTCAGGAACCCAGGTGAATCCCAAATGCTTCGATCCGCAGGCGGTCATCCTTGCGACGTCCGGCATCTTCCCCGCAGTCACAGATCCTTCAACCTTCCAAGATTACAACGCGGCTCCCTCGCTCCCGACAAACTATGATCAGGAGCTCATCCGCATGGACTACAACCTGAGCAGCAAGTTGAAGCTCATGGGCCACTTCATCCGCGAAGGGTACGACCTCAATCCCGGGCTTTCGCAGTGGTCGAACGACAGTTTCCCAACCGTCTCCACGAATTTTGCCGTGCCTAGCAAGAATCTGGTAGTCCAATTGACCTACTTCATCAGCCCCAAGATTTTCAATGAGGCGGAATTCGGCTACGCGAATGATGCGGACATTGGCAATCCCGTGGGCGTCTACAAGAAGCCGAGCGGCTATACAATTCCGGAGTTTTATCCGGAGAATCCCGAAAACCGCATTCCTGAACTGCAGTTTTCGCAAGGCTATGGAAGCTACGATGCCGCCTTTTGGCCGTACAGTCTCACCGCCCCAGTGCGCACCTATCAGGACACCCTTACACAAATTTGGGGCAAGCATACGCTGAAGTATGGGTTGGTCTATCAATATGACATGAAGAACCAGCCCGCCCAAACCAGGACTCAAGGGGACTTCTCTTTCAACGGTGAATTCACTGGGAATTCGTTTGCGGACTTTCTACTGGGCCTTCCTGAAAGCTATTCGGAAACGAACCTGCAACTCACCGGCTTCTGGCGCTATCATCAGTTCGAGCCGTTCGTGCAGGATGATTTTAAGGTCACGCCTCATTTGAGCCTTAGCATGGGCTTGCGTTACTTCTATATTCCGCACCTTTACACGACCAACAATGAGGTCACTAATTTCGTTCCAAGCGCCTTTAATCCCGCCCAAGCTCCTGCTCTCGACAAGAAGGGGAACATTGTGCCCAACTCCGGCAGTCTGACCAACGGACTCGTCCAGGCGGGACAAGGCATCTCCCGGTCATTAGTCAAAAGCTATCACAATGATCTTGGCCCCCGCTTTGGCTTTTCGTGGGACCCTACTGGGCACGGAAACACGGTGATCCGGGGCGGCTATGGCATCACCTACTTCCGCGTGCAAGGCAACGACAGCTACAACCTTGTCGGCAATCCGCCGTTTGCCACCACGTCCAGCGTCACCGCGCCTCCCTTCGATAATCCCGCCGGCGGCGCCGCTGCACCCATCACGCCTCCCTCGCTGTTGGCACTGGATCAGAATTATTCTGTCCCGATGATCCAGCAATACAGTTTCGGAGTGCAAAGATTGCTGCCCGCCGACAGTCTGCTGACGGTTAGTTATGTAGGCTCGCATAGCAATCACTTGCAAAGCGAAATCAACATCAACCAGCCGCTTCCCTTTCAGAACTTTCAGTTCAATCCCATCCTCAACGCCAGCGGAACTCCTACGAACCTCTACCGGCCTTACGCCGGCTGGAGCACAATCAGTTTCATCCAACCCGGCGCAAATAGCGTTTACAATGCCCTGCAAGTCGAATACGAAAAGCAGATGGCGCACGGCTTCCGTTTCCAGGCCTCCTACACATGGTCGAAATCGATGGACGACGCATCCGGGTACAATACGAATCCCCAGAACGCGTATAACCGCGACGCCGAATGGGCTTATTCGGACTTCGATCGGCCGCAGATGCTGGTGTTCAACTACATCTACGACCTGCCGTTCTTCCGTAATCAGAAAGGTTTCCGGGGCGAAGTTCTGGGCGGATGGCAACTCGCGGGCATCACGTCCTATGAAAGCGGTACGCCTCTCACCATCGGCCTCACTGGAGGGAATCTCGGGCTGGCTAGCCGCGCCAACGTCAATGGCCAAGCGGGGGTGATGGGCGGCGTAAATGAGTGGTTTAACACATCGATCTATTCCGTGCCTGCGGCGGGCTTCTTCGGAGACGGCGGACGCAACACCATTCGCGGACCGGCTCTAGGAGAGTGGGATGCCTCGCTGTACAAGGAGTTCGCGTTTGGCGAGCGAGTGCATCTGCAAATGCGCTTTGAGAGCTTTAACACCTTCAACCATACGAACTTTTCTGGCGTGAGCACCTCCCTCGGATCGGGCAACTTTGGCGTCGTCACCAGTGCCCTGAGTCCCCGCATCCTCCAGCTTGGCGCGCGCTTGATGTTTTGACCTTGTAAACAAGGCGGCGGCTCCGGCGGCGCGAAGCGTCTGTTTGGTGGTCATTCTGTTGTAGCAGCGGCCTCCGCTGCTCGCAAAAACGTTTCATTACTGCGTTGACTTCGCATCGAAACTAAGATATTCAGTAGGTGTAGCATAGACTTGGAATAAGGTTTCGCCTAATGAAAAATATATCTTCTTGCCTGATTCGCCCCACATCGATTCTGCTTTGTCTTGCATTCATCTTCGCTGCAGCGCTGGCGCTGCGGATGCGTCCGCTCCGCGCTTCGGCGCAAGCGAAACCCGGTGCTGCCGCGTCATTGCCGGGCTTTGACCGCGAGATGAAGGGTTCCATCCGGCCGGGCCAAACGCTCACTTGGCAGACGCCCGCCCTGACGGCAGGAGCGCTTTATTCGGTGAACATCAGCCTGAATCATCCCGCGAGCTTGACCACGCCGGATGAGCTTGTGCCCCGCCGCATTGCGTCGCCCATCACCTTCAATATTGTGAAGAAGGACATCATTCCTGTGGTGGCGCGCGTGGTGGTGAGCTTCGATTCGCCCGGCAACCCGGAAATCAGCAAGAAACTGCATGCAGGCGACCCTGGAACTTACTTCATCGTTCGCGCCGCCGGGTCAGGACGAGCCGAGCTCACGCTCGCCGCCCCGCCCAGCGTGAGCGCAGATTCGATAGGCTACGAGGCCACCATCAGGCCGCTGAACGTGAGCGCCCAAGATCAACTTCAAATCGTGCCCAACACGGCGCGCGATTGGCAGCACGCCTCTCCGATTGCCCTGGGCAAAACGGTCTTAGGAACCTCTGACGATATCGAGTACCTGTACAACACTGACGAAGGCAACGTTGGATTGCAGTGGCTCACTTTTGACTACAACCAGCAAACCCCTAAGCTGGTCTTCTTTGAGTTGAACGTTCTTGACCGCGACGTGCCCTGCGCTCTGAAGTTTTATCGGGTGGAGAATGGCGCTCAAGGCAAGCATTTGGTGGAATACACCAAGGGCGAGAGCCCGGTTGAAATCAGGCACGACGATCAGACAGACGCGCTGGTGGATCATAAGATGATCACGCGCGTGCTCACGCCGGGCCGCTACTATGTCAGAGTCAAGTCCAATGACCCGCGCTGGAATCTGACCACGGCGCTTTACAACGTGCCGCCCTACCAGGACCCGCACGAGGCTGCGCAGGTGGCCATGCGCTACATGGTGGATATTGCCGACTCGTGGTTTTCAGATATACCGCGCAAGGGCGCCGTACTCACGCGCGCCGAAAACGTGACCGATGAAACCGAGCGTTGCATCGCCTGCCACGCGGCGCACTTCACCATGCTCTCCACGCTCAAGACGCAACGCAACGGCTACTCGGTGGTGAACGAGCCTGAATACAAGTTCATGATCGACCGGCTGTACAACGCGCCCGCGCCGTTTTACGGCTTCGCGAATACCGACTGGCTGCGATTTGAGCTCGCGCCCACCAACGGCCTCAGCCGCATGGCCAAGATGCTGTTGATGTATGAAGACTCAGTCAGCCATCACCCGACGGAAATCCCAGGGAAAAGCGCGAATTACATCCGGCTGGTTTACGACGCTCGCAACGTGCTGCCGCGCGTAGATAAGGCGCATCTTGTGGCCGAGTTTGAGCCGGCCAAGACACGCAATTACGAATTCGACGGCAACCGCCCCATCAGCGACTTCCGCGTGGATTCGGACTCCTGGTTTGATCTGAACGATCTCGCCCAGCGCAGCCACAACTCAACTTTGGAAGCGAGCGCGGACCACCTCAAGGCACTGATCACCACTGACAAAACCAACGACCTCGAAGACATCGTCGAGCAGACCAAAGGCATGGTGGACATGGGCGATCCGCGGTTCAAGCCAATCATCGCCCAAAATATCCAGAAAATTCTGGCCAAGCAGCACACCGACGGCGGCTGGGTGACGCCTGAATATATGTCGAACGAGCAGTTTTTTGACGCCGCCGCCCGCGCGCCTTTCGAGAAGAAGACCGATCCCAGCCTGCAGTTCATGACCGGCGAAGTGCTCTACACGCTCAAAATCGCCGGTTACAACATGCAGGACCCGCGCGTGCAAAAAGCCATTCACTGGCTGCTCGGATTGCAGCAGCCCTTTGGCGGCTGGCTCGATAACAAGGGCGAACTCTTTCTGCTGCCGCAAAAAGAAACTTGCTGGGCGTTGATTGCGCTTTCGACGATTTATCCGGAAACGAATCCTCCGGTGGCCCCGGCGCCGCCTCCACCGGCAAGCATACAAAATACGGCGAACCCACCGCTCGTGCCGACCCTTGAGTGGCTGGACAAGGTCTGGTACCAGCGCGATCCGGCGGCGCTGAAGCTGGTGCTGCCACTACTCAACAATCCAGAGCCGCTCATCCGCGAGGCCGCCGCTTCAGCGATTGGGCGCATGGCGGTGGACGCGCCCGACCCGGCGCCCTACCGCGCGGCGGTCGAGCCGCTGGCGCAATTGCTCGGCGACCACGCCAACCTGGTGAGTCGCGCGGCGGCATGGTCTTTGCGCCAACTGGGCAACGACGGCGTTGGAATTGCTGCCATCAAGACGGCTCTAAATAGCCCTGATGATTACACGCGGCGCGGTGCAGCCCGCGTGTTCGCTCAATATTGGTATCATATGATCCCACGCGAGGACGTAGCCCACATTCTCGTTGACCACGTGAATGATCCGGACATGCTGGTGCGTATTGAAAGCCTGAAGGCGCTCTGGCGCTGGTGGTACCGCACGCCGGACTTCACGCTGCGGCGGCAGATTGAGCAAGCCTTCCTCGAGCGCGCGGGCATGGAAAAAGAAGATCCGGTCGTCCGCATGAACGTGGCCCAGGCCATTTACAACATCCTGGATGAAAACACCGTGCAGTTCCACCGCAACTGGCTGCGCTCAATGGCCCTCGAAAAGGACCGCCAGCGCGCCGAGGCTGCGCGCATTGCGGAGGTTGAACGTCCCCTTTCTGCCGAACTGGCCGCAGCGCTGCGCTCCCCCGACGTAACCTCGCGCCAGACGGTGCTGACCGCCCTGAATTACTATTTCCTGCGCGGCGGCATCGGCAACGATTACGATTCGATTACGTTCTATGATCCGCAATCGGCGGAAACTGTAGCCCAGGCCATCCTGCCGCTCATTCGGTCTTCCGATCCGGTAATTGCAGGCGCCGCGCTTGAGGCAGCGGCCGTCGCGCGCGACGCTGGTGATCAGAATTTAATGCTCGCGGTGATGAATCACCTGACCTCTTCCGACGCGCATACGCGCCAGATTGCGGAAGAAGAACTGGCCAAATTCCCCACGCAAGTCAACTACACGGGAAAAGTGTTGGCTCGGAGCCAGCCCTTGCCGCCCAAGCAGGCAGCCTCCGGTGGCGGACGTTAAAGCCCGCGTGGTAATGGTATGAAACCACCGCGAAGCGGAGAAAGATGAATGGCGGTGGGTGTAACCTACAGAATGCGCGCATAGCCATCCCTCCAACCCTGAAGGGATTCAAGGGATGGCTACTTTGCCCCCGCCGATACAATATAGAGAATTCATGATGCGATTAACTCGGAATTCGACGTTTATTTTTTTGGCTGCTTTCTGCGTCTGCTTATGGCTTGCTCTTAGCGGCCTTCGTTCCGCAGGTGTGCCTTCTTTTTCACAATCCCTGCCCGCTCCGGCGGCGGCCATCGATGCGAACGTCGTCTCCACCTTGCAAACCCTGTTGAGCAGCCCGCAGGCGGACGTCAAGGTGACGGCGCTTGAATGGATGGCGCGTGACCCAAGAGCTCAATCTTCCGAATTCGCACCCCAGGTTTTTGCCGAGCTGAAGGATCGTGACGCCAACGTGCGCGACAAAGCCCTCTCAAACCTGGGATGGATTCTCAATCGCTTCCACGGCACGCCCACCGGCGATGAGGCAAAGGCAGCTATTGAAGGCGCGCTAAAACAGACGTCGGATCGCGCGGCGCAGTTGGTGGCGCTGGATTTGATCGGCGGCTCGGGGCAGGGCGGCGTTTACTCGGATATTGCCGCAAGTCATGAAAACCCGTTTCTTATTTCAGACCCTGACATCCGGCAGATGCTGATTTCGATGCTCGCCGACCCACAGAGCGCCCTGCGGCCGCAACTGCTTGGCTTGGTGAGCGGCTCAGCAAACTTGCGCTCGGACCCCGGAATCATCAAAGCTGCAGAGGCGGCGCTTCAGGACGATGACTTAAACGTGCGCAATGACGCTATCCGGCTGCTGGTGATGGTTTACGGACAGTCTGGCTTGCGGGCCACGGTGAAGCCGATGCTTGAAGCCGCGCTTAAGGCGGACGACCCGAACGTCAGGTCGCAGGCCGCAGGCGCGCTCGGCGTCCCGGTTCCACCCGCGCCCCCCGCCGTGCGGCTAGTCTCCCTGACCGGCGCGCAGGTTTCAATGGCAGACGTGCCATTCGATTTCAATTACTTTACGGCCTTTGTCCAGCCGTTATTCGTGAAGAAGTATGGGTCCAACTCCTGCGTGGATTGCCACTCGACCGCGCAGAGTTCCTATAACAAGTTCCGCTTGCTGCCTCCGGGACCGGATGGGAAGTATACTCTCAAACAATCCCGCGTTAACTTCGTGTCGGTGCTCGCAGTGATCAACCGAAAAGATCCCATGCGAAGCGCCCTACTGCTCAAGCCGCTCGACCCGCGAACCCAGGAAGGGTCCATCCGGGGCATGAGTCATGACGGCGGCGTCTTCTGGCACAATCAATACGATCCGGATTTTGAGATTGTCGCGGACTGGCTGAAAGGGGCGAAACTCGAAGACTCGCCGGAAAAGCAGTTGAACTTTGCCTATTTTAAGAACTCGGTCGAGCCTATTTTCTCGACGCCCGGACCCGATGGCTTCGCCTGCATCACCTGCCACTTCTCCCACGCCATCCTGCACCTCGAATCGCCGGATTCCGCTAAAGGAACGTTCTCCATCGAACAAGTGATCAACAATTACCAATCGGCGCTGCGCGTGGTGGATGAAGGCGCGCCCTCCGATAGCTACATCGTGCGCAAGCCCACCAGCCCGCGCGAAGGAGCCGCCGGCGGTCTTTCTCACGCGGGCGGCGTTCGATGGCCTATGAAGAAGCAATCCTGGCAGTACAAAGCCCTCATCCGTTGGATCGGAATGCAGAATCTCACGCCAGGCCCCACCCAAACAGCCAAAGTCACTGCGAGCAGGGAATAACGCTAACGGGACCGTAAGCAACCCCACACAGCGCCGGAGGATCCTGCAGCGCAGAGTTTTGTGGTTAAAACTCTGCGCCACAACTCTGGCCGCCTAGAAGTGCGTCAGCGTCCATACGTTACTGCTAAAACTCTGCTTGGAGAATGCGAGGTGGCGGCCGTCAGGAGACGGGTAGACGTCCGGGGCCCAGTTGCCCGGATTCCGCAACAAGACGTCAGGCTTGCCCGGCGGGTTGATGTAGAGCAGCGTCCATCCCGATTCCGAAGACGAGACTAGAAACCAGCCATCCCCGCCAGGAGCCCATTGAATTGAGCGCGGGTTGGACCAGCCTTCGATTGCAAATTCTCTCGACCGTCCCGCTGCGAATCCGTAAGGACTCTTGGTCAGGGAGAGGACGTAGATGATTATTTCACCCGAATTCCGGTTGATCCACGCAAGGCCCGACCCGTCTGGAGCCAGGGTCCATTGAATCGGCGCCGGTGCGTCACAGCGAGCAATCTCTCCGTTAGAGGGCATTAACCCTTTCACCGGATCGAATGCCCGGAATACAACTTGGCTCCCTTGCCGCTGGGCCAGGATGCACGGCATTCCGGCGCGTCGCGGACACTCGAAGCGCAATCCCCAATCGGAAAAGCCGGAGGCCGTCAAGACGAGTTGTGGAAGACCTCCCGCAATCGGAACACGCATCAGATCCACAGGCTCAGTTTCCCGCCAATGCCTGGGCCGTTCCAGATACAGCAGCCACGCGCCATCCGGGCTCACGCGCGGCGAGAACTGATCGGCAGAGCCGGCCACGAAGGGTGAATCCGATTCACTGTCGAGAGTCCGTTTATAGATTTGCCAGTTCCCATTGCGGTTGGTATCTACAAAAACCGCCCGGCTGTCGGGAGTCCAGGCGCGGACGAAGTCGTCACGCCCCACGCCAAAACTGAAGCGGCCAACACCGGCGAGATTCGTTCCACCCTCTTTGAGATCCGCCATATATATGTCGTGCTGCACAACCATATCCCGCAAAACTAGCCGGCTGCCGGCTACATTCACGGTCATGCCGGTGACGGGCGCATCCCACTTGGCCAGCAGCACCGGCGCGCCGGAAGCTTTGCCAGACCCGCGATTCGTCCTGACTTCCATCACGTCCGCTCCAGATGTAGCCGGATTCGCGCCGCCAATTTTGGAATAGACGATCCCTCCATCGGGCAAGCTCACGGCATCGCCGCCAAAGTCTGAGCCGGCCATGATCGTTTCTGTCTCGCCACGAGCTAAATCATAAGCGTCAATCGAACCGGTGTTGCGGCGAAACTGCGCATTCCATCGATAGCGCACGAAGAGCAGCCGCCGCCCGTCGTCAAACCACCTCACGCTACCGAAAGTCTCGCCGCCGCCGCCCGTCACCAGGGTGCGGACGCCGCCGCCTTGCGCGCTCATGAGTTGTATTTCCGGCGCGACGCCATGATTATTTACCAAAGCAATCTGCGAACCGTCCGGCGAAACCGTGCCCGGCGGATAGGGTCCAAGCTCAACAGGGGGATTGGTTCCGATAACAGGAACAATCCAAAGGCCGAGGGTTGCGCCTTGTGGAGCCGATCCATCCACCAGCAAGCTGGCGCTATCGGGAAACCAACTGATGGATGAAACCGCAAAATGCGGCACGGGCAGCGGAAGAGCGCGCGTTTCGCCCGTGGAGATCACCTGAACGAAGAGTCCGGCAGGAATGGCATAGGCGATAAACTTACCGCCTGTGGAGACTGCAGCGGCTGTTACCGCCATCTCCGGCGCAAAGCTAGTAAGGCGGCGCTGAACCATTTGTGTCGGCCGCTGCGCATGATGCCACAAGGACCAAGCGGCGATTAACCCAAGCACAATCAAACAAATACCAGCCAAGAAAGCCCAACGGCGCAGAGCCGTCAGAGATCTTGCTGGTTCGGAGGTAGTCGCCGGAACTTCCGTGGGGCGATTCTGCTCAAGGGGTGGTTGCGGCTGGATGGTCCGTTTCGGCTCTGGAAAAGGGATAACCTCCCGCAAAGCTCCCCCGTGGACGATGGCTCCGGCATCGTGCGCGCCTGCACGCTCCGCCTGCCGGAAATCTGATCCAAGTCCAACGTTACCTTTGATTTCTGGAGCATCTGCGACAAGCCGCCCGGTTTCTATCGGCTGCAAAACCAGAGGCGGACTTAGTGGGCCATCCGCGGTTTCCACCTCTACTGTTCGCACCTCAGCGTTGAAACGGTACCCTTTCCTGGGAACGGTTTCGATGAAGGGCCGCCCGCCTTCCGTCTCCCCTAACACCTTTCTGAGTTGAAAGATGTTAACGGACACGTTTCCATCTTCCACAAAACTGTCAGGCCAGACAGCTTTCATCAATTCTTCCCGGGTGACGAGGCGGTGGGCGTTATGGAGCAGGAAAAGAAGCGTGTCAAACGCTTTTGGCGTCAAAGGGATAGGCTTGCGGTCGCGCAGAAGCAGTTGGCTGGCGGTGTCAACCCGAAACGAGCCGAACTCTAACTGCTTGCTTTTCAATCCCATAAACTTCTTCGACCGCTGGGAGCATCACCGATATTGTAGCGTGCCCTCTAGCCGCCGGGTTTTGTGGCGAAAAGTTTTGCGATTAAAACTCTACGGCTGTATTTTAGCTGCGGCCCGTGGCAGCCACTTTACAACATCATCAAATTGCCATAAAACGAATGATTTCAATTCGGTCGTGGCGGCTTAAGCCCACAGCTAGACGTTTTTAACGGTCTTATTAATAAGGCTTCCGCAATCGTTTCGTAAGAAATTCCCAAGAAATCTTTAAGACATTCCAAAGGACTATCCAGCACCCGCCCCTTAATCTACCAAGGATGCCTGTTGGAGGGGTTTCGCCTAAGCGCAATAATTCTATCGCAAACGCTAAGCCTCATCAACATCAACAGGCATGGATAAGGTGCGCCCACAACGCGGAAAGATATCCGCGTAGATTGATTTATGTATAAAGGAGAAAAGATGAAAAAGCATTTAGTTTTTCTTGCTGCTCTGGCGTTTCTGACAGCCAGCGCCATACCCACCCTGGCCGACCCAATGGCGGCCGATGGATATACCTTTACGGCAGTGAACTACCCCACCGATGTGTTTGTTCAACTGCTGGGAGTTGATAATACCGGGACCGTTGCAGGGTACCACGGAAGCGGACTTGACCCAGCGCATCCGAACCAGGGGTTCACACTCACTCTCGGTCCATCCATTAACTTCACATCTGAGAACTTCCCCGGGTCTGTCCAGACTCAGGTCATCGGGATCAACAACGGCTCTACCTCCACCAACTTCAGCACCGACGGCTTTTACATCGACGCTAACGGAGTCAACCACGGCTTCACGGATATTGGCGGTGTTTTTTCCACCGTGGATGATCCGAACGGCGGCTTCAACCAGCTTTTCGGTATTAACGACCACAACGAAGCCGCTGGTTTCTATACCGATGCCAATAACGTCAACCATGGCTATACCTATTTGAACGGCGTCTTCACCGCGCTGCCGGGAGTGCTGGCCAATAACAGCATGGCCACGGACGTCAACAACTCGGGCATGGTGACGGGCTTCTATGTCGACGGCAACGGCAATACAGACGCGTTCCTGCTCAACGGCGCTTCAATTACGACACTCGATTTCCCCGGCGCCACGGCGACGATGGCTTTTGGTTTGAACAATGAAGGCCAAATTGCCGGCCAATATAGTGACGCTAATGGCGTCGTGCATGGTTTCGTCTACAGCAACGGCGTCTGGCAGACCATTGACGACCCGTTTGGCGATGGTCCGCCGCTGGTCAACGGCATTAACGATATGGGGGACATCGTCGGCTTTTACACAACTTCAACTACCGTCAACGTGGGATTCGTCGGCACGCCGATGACTACGCCTGAGCCAGCCAGCCTCATGCTGCTCGGCACGGGATTGCTCGGCTTGGCGATTGTGATCCGAAGAAAAAAGACAACGGCTCGCAGCTAGTGCCAGCCGCGGTCAGTGCTTTTTTGATTGACCGTGACCATCCGCTTATTGTAGCGGCGGCCGAAGCCTGTATGGGGCCGCCGCTACAAATGCGGATTTTCCGAAAGAGGGAAACTCTGCATTGCTTGTTCGCATTTGTTGCTTGCAAGTCCGAAGGAGAAGAAATGAACATGAAAAGAAAGTACCTGTATGTGTTTGCCGCGCTCATGGTGGCTCTCGCACTATACTCGCCCAAACTCCGCGCGGATCAGATTTTTGTTGCCAATCTTACGGGGGCGCAGGATGTGCCTCCCACAAATTCAACAGCAACCGGCTTCGCTACGGTTGACCTTGACAGCCTTCAAACCATGATCACCGTCAACCTCACCTTCAGCGGCCTCGAAGGACCTGCAACCGCTGCGCACATCCACGGTCCTGCCCTGCCGGGAGCGAACTCCGGGGTTTTGTTCCCCTTCACCGGTGTCCCGAGCGCAGTCTCGGGATCAATCCCCACCCAGACGTTTGCGATTACTCCTACTCAGGTGGGCTACCTTGAATCCGGAGAGTTGTATGTAAACGTCCATAGCACCGTCTTCCCGGGGGGAGAAATCCGCGGTCAACTTGAGGCCACGCCCGAGCCCGCTAGCCTCCTTCTGCTAGGCACGGGCTTGCTTGGTCTAGGTTTTCTGGTAAGAAAGCGGCGTTCAGCCGTTCATGTTTAGCGGTGTCCACGGTCAATCGTTGCCCGGCTGACCGTGGTCTTCCTGGATTTCAGGTTTTAAGTTTTGGGTTGGCGCGTCTATCACATCGCAAATAGACCCAATCACCGCGTGTGCGGCCGCAGATTCCGCGCCTAATGAAGCAATATCCATTCGCGCGGGCCGGAGGCAAGCGCCGCGCGGCAGATAAGCGCGAGCTTCCGGCTGGTTTCGCAGATGTGCTTGATCAACCTAATTCTTATCATTAGCGGGAGGAAAGCATGGCAACCACTCCCAGCATCTCAGCCGAAATGATTTTGAGCAAAATCCGCGAGTCCATCGAGCATGCCGAGTTTGAGTCGGCGCGATTGCGCCGGCGCAATTCGCGGTTAACTGGAACCGGCATTTTGGCTGGCGGTCTGAGCACCGCGGTTGGCGCGCTGGCGGTGACCTTTGGCCCGGTGGTCTCCCAGGGCGGCGGCTGGAAACTGACCTGTGGCATCGCAACGCTGCTCACTGCGTGCGCCACCGTTTGCATGGGATTTTGCCAGCAATTTGCAGTTCCAGATCATCTAGCGAGAGCCACCGCCTGCGCCGGACGTCTGCGGGCTTTAGAAGTTCAACTCTCTCTCGGCGGTCACAGCCACACTGAGGTTGCAAGTGAGTATGAGGAGATCATGGCCTTTTACTGTGATTTGACTCTTTGATGCAAACGGCAAAACGCAAATCGAAAAATACTACTGGCGAAACGTCGCCGCTACAACTGTGAATCTCAAAGGGGTAAGCAGAAACATGCTCAAGAGAAATCGATTAATCGCAATGCTCGTGCTGTTGGTGCTGGCGCTGTCTGCGCCCGTTTTCGGCCAATCGGTAGCGGCAAATTCCATATGGAATGGCGGCACTGGCGCGTGGAACTCCGTCGTCAACTGGACCACCAACGGCCAACTCGCCCTCGCCGTTCCCAACAATGGGAATACGCTGACCTGCGGGACGCAGTCCTGCAAGGGCTTTTTCAACGTTACCGTCGCGTCGGGCGGGACCGACTTCGTAACACTGGATACACTGCCCGTTACGATTGATTCGCTCACACTCGGCGGCTCGACGGGTGGCGCGGGGCTAACCATTGGCTCGAGCGCGGCGGACACGCTCACCATTGGCGATATCAATGCGCCTGTGGTTGCGCCCGCCCAAGTGACGTTAACGCCTCGCGGATTTCTGACGGTGGACGCGGGCAGCACGCTGAACCTTTACATCGCGGCCGGGAACGGTACAGTCACAAACAACGGCCAAATCAGCCTCGACGCCGCTTCCGGCACGGGATCGACGTTGCTTATCAACGATGCCGGAAATGCCCACCAACTTACGCTGAGCGGCTCGGGAACACTCACTATGCAGACCGGTTCAGCGATCCGAGGCGTCAACGGCGACGAGATGCTGATCAACTTAAGCACCATCCAAGGCGCCGGAGCCATCAGCAACCTGGCCGTGATCAATAGCGGTCCGGCTGGAGCTATCGTGGCCAACGGGGCGCTCACGATCCAGCCCAACCCCAACGCATCGAACACGGCCGGTGTCGGCCCAAACAACTTCGGTTTCTTGAATTCGGGGACGGTCACGTCGGCGTCCGGCGGTAGGCTCGTAGTGGATCTTACAAAATCGCATACCGCTGCTTTCCCTTTGGCAAACCTCGGCGTCATCAATGTGAACGACGGCGGCACGCTCACCATCATCGGGCTCGCGAACAATTCGACCACCCTTCTTGACTATTCAGGCGGCCAGATTAACGTCGGAGGAACAGGAAACGGAAGCACTCTTGAGCTTCAGGGTTCCAATGCCACGTTCGATCTGGCGGCGGCCGGCAATGGCGCAGGCACTATGACGCTTTCACAAAACGGTAACGGCTCGATCGTCGGCGTCACCGGAACCGAGACGCTGGTGAATGATGTCGGCGAGACGCTCTCTGGCGCCGGACATATCACCGATCTGGCGCTGGTGAACAATGGCGCCATCATCGCCAGCGGAGCAAATTCACTCATCATCACGCCGAATGCTGGCGGGTTCACGAACTTGGGCACGGTGACCGTCGATTCAGGGAGCTTCTTCGGGATCGACGCCAGCGTGCCCACAGCCGCCGGAAATCAAGGCCTCAGCAATTCCGGCACGATTTCGGTAGCTGACGGCAGCACACTTGCTATCGGCGACTTTTCCATGACATCCACTAACGCGGTGACATTGGTGAACAACGGCGCCATTAACGTGGGCGGCTTGGGCGCAGGCGGAGAGATTGAGTTTTTCGGGACGAATAACAATGCCTTCAAACTCGAAGGCTCGGGCGCCGTCAATCTGTCGGACAACATCAATAACCAGATTAAAGGCAGCTCGGGGAACGAAAACCTGATCGTTGAAATTGGTCAGACGCTCCAGGGCTCTGGGATCATTAGCAACTTGAGCTTGGCGAATGCGGGAACCATCATTGCCGGCCCGGCTGCTCCGCTGGTGATCGAGCCGGATGTCAACACCGCCGCCGAAGGCATTCTCCCGGCTGGCTCGTACGGATTCGCCAATGGTGGAGCCGTAGAAGTAAACGCCTCGGGCGACCTAGTGCTCACAGCCACTTCGCCGTCCCAGTCGCCGACGCTGGGCACCGTGGTCAACCTCGGCGCTATCACCGTCAACGATGGCGGCACAATGGAACTCGACGGAGCGCCTGGCACAACCTTCGGTATGGTCAATACCGAATCTGCACAAATCAATGTCGGCGGCGCCGGCGTTGGTGCAAAACTCGAGCTCAACGGGTCAAACAGCATCTTCGACCTCAATGACGGTGGGTTCCAGAATAACGGAGCACCGGCGACCGGCACTCTGACGCTCTCGGACAACGCGAACAACATCGTCACCGGCGTGACTGGAACCGAGACGCTCGTCAACGACGTTGGCGAGACGCTCTCCGGCGCCGGAACCGTCGAAAACCTGGCGCTGGTCAACAAGGGCGCGATTCTCGCCGGTGGCACGAACGCTTTGGCCATCACGCCCAACGCGAATGGATTTACAAATGCTGGAACAGTGACGGTCAACTCGGGCAGCACCCTGGTAGTGAACCTGACGAACGCGACGGCAGGAACCGGCTTCTCCAATTCCGGAACTGTCAACGTGCAGGATGGCGGCACGCTCTCCATCATCGACCTAACTCCAGGCTCTACGGCAACCGTCAACAATTTCCAAGGCGCCATTAATGTCGGGCAAGCAATGGGGGCCGTGCTCTCACTGGAAGATAACGGCCAGGGCGCCACGTTTGACCTTATGGCCAGCAACGGCGTGTTTGGCGTCGGCAACGTCACGATGGCGAATTCGACGATCGCAGGAGTTGTCGGCGACGAGACTTTAATCAACGACTTCGCGAACACGATCGAAGGCACGGGCACGATATCCAACCTCACGTTCACCAACAACAGCAATGTGGTGGCGAATGGCGGAACGCTGGCGATCAATGCCAAACTTACGAATCTGAGCGGCGGCACGCTGACCGGCGGAACGTTTGAAGCAGGCGACGTGTCACCCGGAATCCTCCAGCTTTCGGGCGACGTTACCACCAACTCGTCATTCCTTCTTCTTGTCGGCTCCGGCTCGGCGATCACAGATACGACCGGAAAGAACGCACTCGCAGGCGTCTCCCAAAACGTAAATGGCGGCAACATCGCCATCGACGGGGACGCGAGCCTCACCATCAATACCAGCCTGACGAATGGAAGCCCCGCGAGCCCGTCCGGCATCATTCAGTTGACTAACGGCGGCTTGCTGACAATTAAAGGCAATCTCACAAATTGGGATCAGATCGTGACGGGCGAGAGCGAAGGTGCTGCACCCACTGGAAGCACGATCAATGTCAGCGGAGAGGTCATCAACAACTTCAGAGCCGGCGATGTTGAGGACTTTATTGAGCTCCATGCGGCGGGCGACGTCCTGAAGGCGGAATCTTTCAACAACTCGGCTACGGTCGTGATCGGCAGTGGCGCCAAAATCGCGCTCGATACGAGTTATACGCAGACGGGTGGATCAACTGAAGTCGACGGCACGTTGATGTCGCCAGCCATCACCGTCACAGGCGGGACGCTGACCAGTGGCGGCGGCTTGATCGAAACCCAGTCGCTCACCAACGGAACCTCAATCATGGTGGATTCAACCGGCTTCGTCGGCGTGGGACACGGCACGTTTACCGCGACCAACGGCTATCAGCAATTGGCCAACGGCACGCTCGATGAGCTGATTGCCAGCCCCACCAGCTTCGGCGCAATCGATGTTACCGGCCCGGCCTCGCTAGATGGTACGCTGGACGTAACGCTTGAAAATGGATTCACGCCCACAGTCGGCGAACAATTCGCTTTCCTAGACTTCACCTCCGGTGATCTGAGCGGAATGTTTGTCAATTTCATTGACCAGACCTTCGACAATGGCATCGAGAAGTGGGCCATTACGTATAACAATGCGGGCGGCGAGGTATTACTCACCGCCGAGACCAACACCACTTCCCAGACGCCAGAACCCGCCAGCCTGCTGCTCCTCGGGACAGGCTTGCTAGGCATGGCACTGCTGGCCAGAAAACGTTGGACCTCTGTTCGTGGCGTGCCAAAGTTGTGAAGCTGTAGCAGCGGCATCTTACAGGCTTAACCCATTGGCTTTCGCTGTTATACGTGACGCCATCAGCCGACGGCGCCGGATTCTGTAGCGGCGGCCTCTGGCCGCCGCTACAGAAACAAGCCGCAGAGTTTGAACTGCAAAACTCTGCGCACTAAATCCTTTCTCAACCTTACCTTGATCCCCTATTCGTGGCGCAGCGCCACCATCGGGTCCACCTTCGTCGCCCGGCGAGCGGGAATGTAGCAGGCGAGCAAGGCGACGCCAGTTAGCAGAACCGACACGATTACAAATGTCAGAGGATCGGTGGGCTTCACGCCGTATAGCAGGCTTGATAGAAAGCGCGTCACACCCAATGCGCCAACTATTCCGATGCTCACGCCCACCAGCGCCATCTTGATGCCGTTGATGATGACCATCCTTAAAACATCCGCTTTCTGTGCACCGAGAGCCATCCGCACGCCGATCTCGTGCGTCCGCTGGGCCACGAGATAATTCATGACGCCGTAGAGGCCAATCATCGCGAGCACAAGTGCAGATGCTCCGAAAATCGACATGAGCAACATGTTGAAGTTCTGGCGCTCGGTCGATTGTGCGATCACGTCTTTCATCGATTGGAGTGGCGGAACTGGAAGGCCGGTCGCTTGGCGAAGCGCGTTCTGAATTTCCGTGTTGAGGGATGCTGATTGCGTCCGAGTGCGGACGACCCAGGAGACGGTAGCGGCAGTCCGGCTTTGCACGATAGGGATGTAGGCAGCGGGTTGCGGCAGCTGAGCAAGGCCGTTTTCACGGACATCACCCACAATCCCTACGATCTGACGTGGCGGTTGCTCGAGCCTCGGCCCGAGTCCTTTTCCAATGATGATCCGCTCCCCAATCGCATCGCCATTACGCCATAGCTGCCGGGCCATCGCTTGATTTACGATTGCGACCGGCGGGCTGTCGAGTCGCTCACCATCAGTAAAAAATCGTCCTCTAAGAAGCGGAATCCTGAGTACGCCAAAATAAGCAGGCGAGACGAACACAAAGCGCGCGAAACCCTCGGGCGCCTTACCTGGCACCTGGCCATTGACCGAAACCGGTACTCTAATGAAACCACCGCCCAGGGGCAGGTCCGTTGTGAGGCCGACGGTCTCCACGCCCGGTAAATCGTCTAGACGCTGAATAGCATTCTGAACCGCGCGATCTATGTTTGATGTTTTCAAAAGCTTCGGGTCCAATGGTGTTCGTGTCGTCACAACATTGTGAGCGTCGAACCCGGGATCAACGGAGCGCAAAGCCTCCAAGGTGCGAATAAATAGCGCCGAGGCGATTAGTAAGACAAAAGCAAGGCTGACTTCAATGACCGCTAAGGACGAGCGGGCTTTGGCTTGCATCCGGCCCGCGCCGGTTCGGATGGTGCCTTGGCTCATAGCCCAATTTGGATCCGTTCGGGAGATGGAAAGTCCAGGGAACAACCCAAAGATTACGCCGGTGATCAGCGCGAGGAAAATAGTGAACGACAGAACATGCCAGTCCATCGTCACATTTGAGCCGTCAGACCCTATGCGGGGTATGGTGGACGGACCCAAACTCAGGAGCGCACGAACGCCAGCAAACCCCACTCCCAAGCCAAGCAATGCTCCGGCGATAGACAGCAGGATGCTTTCCGTCAATAGCTGCCGAATGATTCTAGCGCGCCCCGCTCCCAGGGCGGTCCGGATCGCCATCTCGCGCGTTCTCGATGCGGCGCGGGCCAGCAGCAGATTGGCAGCGTTAGCGCAGGCGATGAGGAGTACGAGGCTTACAGCCGCCATAAGAGCCAAAAGAGAGAACTGCACTTTTCGGACGATCTCGTCCCGCATCCTTTGGACGCTGTAAGTGTCTCCTCGCTTTGCTGAGACTGTATTGGGGTATTCGCGGCGAAATGCCTGTGTCATGAGCTTGAGCTGCGAATTTGCCATCGCCAGCGTGACGCCAGGCTTCAGTCGCCCCACCGCCTCAAAATAATGAACCTGATTTTTGCTGTTGGGAGACATGGGAAATGGCAGCCACACGTCGGGAGGCTGCGCGCTCTCCGTTTCCACGTGTGGCGCCATGATGCCGACAATCTCATAGAGATTGCCGCTCAAAGAGATGGTCTTGCCCAGAATGCGACGGTCTCCACCAAAGGCGCTCTTCCAAAATCCGTTGCTAAGCACGGCCACGTGACCGTTCTCGAATAGGCGCCCCGTACCCAGTTCCTCTTCCGGCGTAAACCCGCGACCACGGGCGATGTGCAACCCGAACAGACGAAAATAATCCTGGGTCACTAACATCGCGTCGACCTTCTGCGGCTGGCTAACTCCCGTCAAGTAATATGAACCCGACCTGAAGCCCGACACATCCTCCAGAACGTTCGTCTCCTTGCGCCACATGTTGAATTCAATATCTGCGGCAGCGGCTGGGCCGGAATTGAAAACCACAACGCGATCGGGATTGGGGGCATGCAGCGGCTTCAACAAGACAGCATCCACAACCGAGAAAATGGCGGAATTCGCGCCGATGCCGAGCGCGAGCGTGATGACGGCGACGGCCGTGAATCCTGGACTGCGGCGCAGTTGGCGCAGGCCGTAGCGCAGGTCCGCAACGAGTTCACCGAGCAAGCGTGTTCCCAGCGCGTCGCGGCACTCCTCCTTGTACCGTTGATAGCCGCCAAACTCCACGCGCGCCTGCCGCTCCGCTTCAGCGCGAGAGAGTCCCCGCCGTTCCAGATCGTCGGCGCGGATTTGCAAGTGCGAGCGGAGTTCTTCCTCCATTTCGCGCTCCACGCGCCTCCGGCGGAACACAAAATCCAGGACTGTGCGAGCTGAAGACAGTAGGCTCATTCTTCCTCGATCTACTGCAAAAGCCCACGGCACATAAACCGTGCCGTGGCTACCAAACACCCACGGTCAGCCAAAAAGCGACTGACGCCTGGCTATCAGTGCTCATCACTTATCACTCGCCACTCGTCACTTCCTCTTCATACTTCCTCCGGTTGCGCGCCGAGGACGGTTCCAATCGCGGCCACGAGCCGGTTCCAGCCTTCCGTTTCTTCCCGCAGCCGCTTTCGGCCCGCCGCTGTAAGCTCGTAATACTTCGCCCGGTGGTTATTCTCCGAAATGCCCCATGTTGCCGTGAGCAGGCCCTGGCGGACCAAGCGAAACAACGCGGGATAGAGCGCCCCTTGCTCGATCACCAGAGCGCCTCTCGAAATCTGCCCAATCCGCAGAAGAACGCCGTAGCCGTGCAGCGGTCCGAGGGAAACGGCCTTGAGGATGAGAAGATCAAGCGTGCCGGGAAGGATTTGAGCCTGCTTGTTCATGCTATACCCTAAGATGATTAGGAGTATAAGAGACGATTCCCCCGCTTGTCAAGAGCCGTCTGCGATTGAAGATTTGGTGAAGGGTGAATGCTAATGGGTGAGCGTGATGCGATCAATTGTAGCGCAGAGTTTCGCTGTCAAAACTCTGCGGTATTTCGTCAGGGCCGACGACAAGCCGCTGTAGCGGCGGGCAAAGCCTTTAAGGGGCCGCCGGTCTTTACTGTCTTTACTGTCACTAATGAGGCCGAAGGTTAGTAGACATAAACTGAGGGGAGATCGCAGTGTAACAGGGCGCGGCTTCAGTCGTGCCGTACGACAGTCCCTCCGTCCCAGGGCTTTAGCCCCTGATGCCTCAGCGGCTAAAAGCCGATATTCCTTCTGCGGCATCTCGGCACGGCTGAAGCCGTGCCCTGATACAAGCCGACCACGAGGATGCCTGCGCGTCTACTAACTTCTGGCCTCCTTAGTAAAATCCGGCGGCCAGAGGCCGCCGCTACAAAAACAAGCCGCAGAGTCCGAACCACAAAACTCTGCGCGCCTTACGCGGCTTATTCTCTCTTGTAATCGCCGCCGGGAACTCTATTCTCCGCAGTCTGGAGCTTCGCGCCTTCGATCCATTCCAAGATGGTCTTGTATTGCCAACTGTTCTCGTTGCCCTTCCACCTTTGGCCTCCGTTGTGCGAGGCATAGTAGTCGTTAACGTTTCC
>DASZAA010000060.1:0-3178 GCA_035945615.1 Terriglobia bacterium | reverse complement strand
ACCGGTCAGAAGGGAGGGCGTAGCTCCGGGGCCAGCGGGCAGAAAACCTTGAGGAAAGCCGGGACGCAAATAGTCCTGCAGGGATCCGAACTTGCCGCGGATGATACACAGCATCCCGTAATTTGCGTCGGCAGTGACGATATCTGTTCCGTGCGTCGCGTCAAATATCTCGTTGAGCGGCCAAGGAGGGGTGGAATTCGCCGCCGTCAAGGTAGATCCCGGTTGGGGATTGCCCGCGCGATATTTGGCGAAAAACACAGCGCATAATGTGGCCAAGCCCCCTACGATGACCCAGGGGATAATAATGTTCCACGTCACGTGCCGCCCCGGCCCAGCAGGCAAGTTTTTGGGTGGCGTTTCATCGTTGCTCCTTCGGCTGTGAAAAAGTGGAACATAGCTTCCCCTGGGTATTTCGATGATCAGAGGCTCGGATTGGCCTGAAGAGTCAAAATACTCATGCAACTTCAGCCGAAGCTGGCGCATGTGTACCCGGACGGAGCTATCCTCGAGGGGACTGTAATCTGCAGGTTTCCCCATCACCGCGTGGCCGATTTTTTGCTCGGTCAGGTGCTCAGCCAAATCGGTTGCCGGGAGCGAAAGCGCCCGCTCGGTAAGGTAAAGTAGAAGGTCACGAAGGCGGGCGGATTTTTGAAAGGCGGGGCTTGCGGCAATGCGTTGGATTAGTTGCCAACGCTCGTCCAGGACCAGCTCTTTCTTATGCGCCAACCGCTGTCCTGAAGTCGCCAAAGTGGCCTCCCACTTCTTCAGTTGTAACTTCCGCGACCCCTCCAACCTCGCAAAGATCAAATTATACCTTGACCATTCTGTTATTTATATCTGCCTGTCCATTTTGCACAATATCCACTTTTCAGAATGGTTACGATACCACCGGGCTGCTAGGAAAGCGCAAAGCTTAACTGCCTTCCTTTCAAATAATTACATCTATTCTATGCGATTAACAATGAATTCACATGTTAACACCTTTTCAGCAAATGAAACTCAGAGGATGATCTCCCATCCACACGGTGGATGACGTCGGGTATAGCGACATCCGCTTCAGAGATTCGGTAGAGAAATTGGAGGAATACGTAGATGCGTAAATTTTACCGGCGAGACCAGCGGGAAGATATATCAAGAGCGCCTTTAGTATTCGAGGCCGTGCCAGCGGCAACAGATATCTGCAGATATGAAGGAAACAAGATTAACTGCTCAAGCAGGGGGAGAACTGTTGGGCAAATCTTATTCGCGCCGTTGGCCCTCGTGCTGCTCTTCGCGCTTTCGGCCTGGGCCCAGACGCCGACCGGAACGCTTCAAGGGATGGTGGTGGACCAATCAGGTGGCGTGGTTCCCGGCGCGGCGGTGCGCATCGTGAACAGCGCCACCAACGTCGCCGTCAACCAAATCACAGATTCCTCAGGGCGATTCGTCGCTCCGTTTCTTACTCCTGGGCTTTACAATGTGTCCGTCTCCGCCAAAGGATTTCGCACTGCCGAGCAGCAGGGTGTTGAAATCAGCGTCTCACAGATTCGCTCGCTGAATTTCTCATTGCAGCTTGGACAGGTTTCCCAAACCGTGCAGGTGCAATCAAAAGCGCCGCCGCTCGACACCAGTACGGGCACGCTCGGCACCGTGGTGGGCACGTCGATGCTGATGGACCTGCCGCTACAAGGGCGCAATCCGCTGAGTCTCGCCGAGCTTGTTCCGACAGTGAATAACACCGGCAACGCATCCACGCCGCACATCGGCGGCTCGCGCAATGCCGTTAACGAAGAGCAGATCAATGGTGTCAGCAACATTCTGCCGGAGAACAACGTAGGCAACACCACTGCAGCTTATACGCCCATCGTCGATTCGGTGGAGGAATTCAGCGTTGACGTAAACTCGCTCTCGGCAGAGTATGGCCGCTTCGGAGGCGGAGTGATCAATTTGGTGACCAAGCCGGGCACCAATCAGGTTCACGGCGGACTATTTGAGTTCTTGCAGAATTCCGCTTTAGACGCCAACGATTTTTTCAGCAACCGAGCGGGCGGTACGAAGGCTGTTTCTCGGGAAAACCAGTGGGGCGGCACGCTGGGCGGTCCCATTTATATTCCGCACCTTTATAATGGCCGCGACCGCACCTTCTTCTTTTTTGGCTTTCAGGGGACGAACCAGGCATCGGCGACCACTTCTACTGCAACCGTGCCCATCGCGGCGTTTCGCAACGGGGATTTTTCCAGCCTGGGGACTACCATCTACGATCCGGCGACCATTGCGCTTAACCCATCGACAGGCGGGTACACGCGCAGCCCATTTGCCGGCAATATGATTGACTCTTCGCGGTTCAATGCAGTTGCTGTCAAGGCATTGAGCTTTTTCCCGCTGCCTAACACCGGTCCGGCAGGGGCGCAAACCAACAACTACTTCATTTCTGGCAGCGTGCCGAGCCACACATATCAATTTGACAGTCGCGTTGACCACACGTTCAGTCCGAAATGGCAAAGCTTTCTGACCGTTTCCCACGCCTGGGGTTATTCGGCGGCGTTTTCAATTTATGGCGCAGGCAATGATGCGGCCGCCGATACGGGTGATGGCCCGGTGAACAGCGGCGCGTGGGCGATCTCGATGGATCACACCATTACGCTCAGCCCAACGCTCATCCTCGACATGCGCTATGGCTTCAGCCGCAGCACCGCTTCCCGGCTGCCTATCAGCCTCGGCTTCAATCCCACCACCGAACTGGGTCTACCCCAGTATGTGACTACGCAGGCTGCCCAGCGGGATTTGCAATTCCCCACGTTCAATTTCAGTACTGGCACTCTTGAAGGCTCGAACTACGACGACTTAATTGAGAATCCGAGCGCCCACATCGTGCTCGGCAATCTGACCAAAGTCACGGGCCGCCACACGATCAAGTTCGGTGGCGAGTTCCGCAAGCTTTATATCAACTTCCAACAGTACGGCTATGCGGACGGCGAATACAGCTTTGACCAGACGTGGACCCAATTTAACCCCACTGCTGCCAACGGAACCGGCTCGGCATATGCCTCTATGCTACTTGGGCTTGCCAGCAGCGGCTTCACAACCGAGGAGCCGTCTGCCGCTGAGGCCAGCACTTACACGGCGTTCTATATCCAGGACACCTGGAAAGTGACGCCCAAGTTGACGTTCGACCCAGGCCTGCGATGGGAACTCGAAA
>DASZAA010000059.1:0-14949 GCA_035945615.1 Terriglobia bacterium | reverse complement strand
CGGGATGCTGTGTATCATCCGCGGCAAGTTCGGATCCCTGCAGGACTATTTGCGTCCCGGCTTTCCTCAAGGTTTTCTGCCCGCTGGCCCCGGAGCTACGCCCTCCCTTCTGACCGGTTATATTCAAGCGTCGCTCTTGACCTCATTTGCCGATGTCGCCAACGCTATCAAGCTGCTCCGGCTGGCGGGGCCTTATCAGAACCGGGTTCGGGTTCTCTCCGCGCGCGACCTGCGCCTGCGCGACCTTGATTCCGGTAATTATATTTTCCTCGGCAGCGATACCTCAAATCCCTGGGTATCGCTTTTTGAGCCGCATCTCAACTTCCCTGAACTGGCGAAAAAGGTGATTGGCGGGAAATCGTTTGTGAACCGGAAACCGCTTCCGGGGGAGCAGGTCAATTACCCAGAACACGTCTGTACGGCAGCACCATGCACGGATTACGCAACCATTTCGCTGCTTCCTAACCAGGAAAACAACGGCAATGTTTTAATCCTGCAGGGTCTCGAGCAGGAGGGCACCGAAGCCGCAGGCGACTTCCTGGCCGACCCGAACAACCGGCGCACGCTGTATCACGCCCTTGGCTTTTCGGACTCTCCGAAGAAGCCCGTTTACTTTGAGGCGCTTATCCGCACCGAGGCCGTGGGAAGCGCCCCCAGCTCTGTCACCGTGGTTGCGACCCGCGTCATTCACTAACCACCATAGAATCTTTTAGATGCGGCCAAGGGCTACCGCTAAGGCCCCGGCCCACGCCTATGGGTAAAGCGTCGCCTTATCGATTTGCGGCGCGGCTTCACCGGCCTCTTGCATCCGAGCGATCAGCCGCTCGCGCAGGTAAGCCGCAACTTCCGGCAGCGGCCGGTCTCCATCGTAATGAACAAGCTTGGGGTTGTCCGCGCGCCCAGCGAGATTCACAAGCTGGTGCGGGTCCCCAGATAAGTTGTACATCTGATATTCCTCGTAATGAGAACTCCCCGGGTCTTTATCGCCGTTCCCGTGGCGGTCGGCCACGCAATATGTCCACTCCGCCGTTCGCAAGGCCCTTGCCACCATGGATTCGCTGATCTGAATGAACGCCTCGTTGCGCCACGATTCGCACACCTTTGCATCAGTGAGGAGCGGAAACGCGCTGTGCCCGCTCATTGAGTCCGGGATTTTCATGTCGAGGGCGTCGAGCAGTGTCGGAGTAACATCCACCATGCTGACCAACTCCGGCACTTTGCGTCCGTGGTCAAATCCGGGGCCCTGGATGAGCAGCGGAATATGTATCGAGCTTTCGTGAGGGCTGCGCTTGTACTCGGCGTTGCGCGTGCGGAAGTGGCATCCGTGATCGCTGACAAACATTACGATGGTATTGTCTAAAATGCCTTGCTCCTCCAAAGCCTTGAGCAGTGATCCCACGCAGTCGTCGATTCGCTTGCAGTCGCCGTAATAGCCGGGAAGCTGAGCCTGCCAGTCGCCGGGGAAAAAGCGCAGGTCCGCCGGCGCGAAGGGGTTGGTGTAGCGGCTCGCGTATTCTTTAGGTGGAATGAACGCATTGGCGTCATTCTGAAAGTGCGGCTCGAGCTGCGAGACCACCAGAAAGAATGGCTTTTCATGCTGTTGGCGCAGGAACTTGACCGCAAGGCTAGTGATGTAGTCTACCCGGTAGACGTCCTTAAAGTGCATGGGAGTTCCATCGCCATCCCACATTGTGCCCTCGTAAGGATGCGAAGTTAGCTCCAGCTCATTCGCCCCCTGCCAGAGGCCAGTGAATCCTCCCCGGTATTGCGGGGGAACATAGCCGCGACTCGCGGGGTCCGCGTGCGAGTTCGGCGCGAGGTGCCATTTGCCGATGTAATTCGCAGTGTAGCCTTGGCTGGTCAGAAGGGTGGCCAGCGTGGTGGCGCCGGGCCGGAGGCCTGGGCCAAGCGTCCACACGCCGGTTTGCGTGGCGTACTGCCCGGTAAACAAGCAGGCGCGAGACGGCGAACACAAAGGTTGATTGGTCACGGCGTTTTCGAAGGCTACGCCACGCCGCGCAATGCCATCCAGGTTGGGCGTCACGCCCATCGGATTCAATCCATAGGCGCCTACGAAGTCCCAGCGGAATTGATCCGCGATGATCATGAGAACATTGGGACGCTTTGAAGGTGCTTGCGATCCTCCCGCCGATATTTGGCCAGAAGACTTGGGTAGGGTGGCCACGCCGGGAAGTGTTACTGCCAACGCAGACTGTCTGAGGAATTCCCGCCGCGTGCGCGAGGATGGATTGGGTGAGTCTGGCTTCATAGGGTCCGGCCTCCGCCGCCCATTCTACTACGTCTTGTAACCGTTCCATGAATTGCTCCAAATTTTGTTTTCTAAATCTGTGCGCTACACCTCTAGCCTGGAACGCTATTCGCTCGTCCCTTGCCTCTTCGCGGTTATCTCTGCCTTGCTCCTCATACGTGGCTGTGGTTTACTCGGTTCCAGCCCCGTGATATTCTCGGCCTCTTGGAGGCAAGCATCGCGTGCAATCGATCTCCATTATTGGCGGCGGCCCAGCGGGCGCGGTGGCGGCGGAGCGCCTGCTGACCGGCGCGAAAGATGCCGGGCAGCCGGTTCCCGAGGTTCTTCTATTCGAGGAGAAGCCGGGTTGGGAGAAGCCGTGTGGCGGCGGGCTCACCGCGAAGGCGGCGCGCCGCTATCCCTACTTAATGGACGTCTGCCGGCCTCACGTGCAGGTGGAAGAAGCGGAGATCGTGGCCGCAAACGGAGCGGCGGTGCGAATGCACCTACGGGCTCCGCTGCTGATTTATTCGCGCAGCGTGCTGAACGCGCTTTTGCTCAAGCGCGCCGAAGACGCTGGAGCGCGGGTAATTGAAGATCGCATTCTAGGCTTCGAGCGCGCAGGGCTGGGCTGGAGCCTGCGGGGGCGCGCGGGCGAATACTCTGCTGGATATCTGATTCTTGCCGCTGGTGCGCGCAGCGGGTTGCGCAAGCTGTTTGCTCCACCGTTCCAGGCGCGGGATTGCATGTTGACATTCGGCTACTTTGCACCCCCGGCCGGCCAGTTGCTGCGTGTGCAATTCTTTGCGGATTTTGAAGGCTACGCCTGGGCCTTTCCCCGGCCTGACCATACGTCGCTCGGCATCGCAGGGCAAATGGACGCGAGCGGCATGGCGGGGGTGCGGCGGCGGTTGCACGAGTTTATGGAGCGGTTTGGTTATTCGATCAAGCAGTCGCCGGTATTTGCCCATCTGCTGCCCGCACTCGGCGCGGCGAGTTGGCGCAACCTCCACTTAGCAGGCAATGGCTGGGCGATGGCAGGTGATGTGGCGGGTCTTGTCGATCCGCTCACCGGCGAGGGCATCTATTTCGCCATGCGCTCGGGCGAGCTTGCTGCCGAGGCCATCCTGCGAGGCCAGCCCGTAGCGTATGCGGGCGAAGTCTGGCAAGAGTTTGGATGCCGCCACGAAAGCGGCGCACGGCACGCACCGCGCTTCTACCATGGGAATTTCTGGGGAAAGCCGGTGACCACGCGCATGGTGGAATTCTGCGCGCGCAGCCGCAGCTTCATGAATCTTTTGCAAGACCTTTTTGAGGGCACGCAAGTTTATTCGGGACTCTCATCGCGCGTCTACCAGGTGCTCGCCAGAGGCATGATGGAGATGGCTGCCGGCGCAGCCGGGACTGCTGCGAGCAGACTGCTGAAAAACGCATAAAACGGCGCCAGCCACGAACAACGCAGGTGGTAGCCGCGATCAATCAGAATGAGATTGACCTGGGGCATTTGACCAAATGAAAAAGACCCACGGTCAGGAAAGCGGTGATCGTAGCCACCTCGCATCTGTTGACGATTATGACCCAGAAATCCAAAGAACTTTATCGCCGCGCCGTCAAGTTGATGCCCGGCGGGGTGAACTCGCCGGTGCGGGCGTTTCGTGCCGTGGGCGGCGAACCGCTCTTTATGGCTGCGGGCAAAGGATCGCACATCATCAGCGAAGACGGCGAATCTTACCTCGATTACGTCATGTCCTGGGGGCCGCTCATTCTCGGCCACTGCCACCCCGAAGTGACTGAAGCGATCTTAAAGCAAGTTGAAAAGGGAACGAGTTTCGGCGCAGCCACCGCGCTAGAAGTGGAAATGGCAGCACGAATCACCGAGGCATTTCCCTCGGTGGAGCGCGTGCGGCTGGTGAATTCCGGCACAGAAGCCACGCTTTCGGCGCTGCGCGTGGCGCGCGGCGCGACTGGCCGGGAAAAGATTTTGAAATTCGACGGCTGTTATCACGGTCACTCCGATAGCCTGCTGGTGAAGGCAGGTTCGGGCGTGGCCACGCTGGGGCTGCCGGATAGTCCGGGCGTTCCAGGCGCGCTTGCCGCGCTCACGCTTACTGCGCCTTATAATGACTTCGCGGCGCTGGAACAAATTTTTGACGCGCACGGCGGCGACTTGGCCGCAGCGATCGTGGAGCCGGTGGTGGGCAACATGGGCTGCGTTGCGCCGCAACCCGGATTTCTGGAGGCGCTGCGCCGCCTCACCGCGAAGCACGGCACGGTGCTGATCTTTGATGAAGTCATAACGGGATTTCGCGTGGCTTACGGCGGCGCGCAACAGCTCTATGGAATTTCACCCGATATGACGGCGCTCGGCAAGGTAATCGGCGGCGGCCTGCCCGTGGGCGCTTACGGCGGCAAAGCGGAGTTGATGGATCAAGTGGCGCCCGCTGGCCCTATTTATCAGGCGGGCACGCTTTCGGGCAATCCGCTCGCGGTAACGGCAGGACTAAAGACGCTCGAAGTCATCCGGCGGCCCGGCTTCTATGACCAACTGGAACCAACCTCGGCCACGCTTGCGAATGGACTCGCGGCGGAGGCGAAGGCCGCAGACGTGCCTCTTACCGTCAACCGCATGGGGTCCATGCTGACGGCATTTTTCACCGGTTCCCCTGTAACAGATTACGCGAGCGCCAAGCGGTCTGATACGCGCGCCTTTGCGTTGTTTTTCCGCAAGATGATCGAGAGAGGGATTTATCTGCCGCCCTCTCAGTTTGAAGCTGCGTTCGTTTCCTCCGCGCACAGCGAAAGCGACGTGGCCCAAACGATTGCCGCGGCGCGGGAAGCATTGAAGGCGGTTGCAGCCGCGCGCGAAATCGGGATACGTGATGCAGTGAAATCACTGTAAAGAGGCAACTTGAGGCGGCCTCTGGTCTCCGGCTTTTAGATCGTAAAGGCCGATGGCCCCTTACAGGCTTTGCCCGCCGCAGCGGGCCTCGCCGGGTTCAGTCTAACCAGATCAAAAGGGGATACCTTCATGAAATCGTCACGACGCAAGTTCCTGCAAGCCTCGCTCGCCTCGCCTCTGGCAGTGGCTATTGGAGGCCGCAGCGGGTTTGCGTTCGGCCCCTATGCGCTGCTTACTCCAAACGGAGGCCAGGATCAGTTTCAAAATCCGCAGATCATTCGCTACGACTCGGCCTGCTTTACGCTGCGCAACCGCGACACGTTTATTCACAGCGCCTGCTTCCATTATTGCCGCTGTCCGCGCGAGTTGTGGCAAGACCGCCTGACGAAATTCAAGCAGGCGGGTTTCAACACCATTGAGACTTACGTTTTCTGGAACTATCACGAGCCAGTCGAAGGCCGCGTCAACCTCGACGAGTTTGAGGACTTCGTCAAGCTCGTGGGCAGCATGGGCTTTTACATGATCGCGCGGCCCGGACCCTACGTGTGCGCCGAATGGGACGCGGGGGGCTTCCCGCACTGGGTTATCGCGCAGCAATTTCCGCTGCGCAGCGCAGACCCGAAGAGCATCCAAACTTCCCAGCACTGGTACAACGCCGTGCTGCCCGTGATCGAGCGCCATACGATTACCAATGGCGGCCCGATCATTATCCTTCAAATTGAAAATGAATACGACTACTGGGGACAGGTTCCATCGCCGGAGAAAATCCAGTATCTTACGGCCCTGGCGCAGATGGTGTGGAACGCGGGCATCGACATCCCCCTCATCACCAACTGGTGCCGGGAAGCGCGCGACAACTCGAATCCGGTGATGGCGCGCATCACGGACACTGCAGACTTCTACCCCCGCTGGGACATTGTGAAAGGCACGGTGGGCAGGATCGGGGCGCTGCGCAAAGCCGAAAGCAGCTCGCCGCTCGGCGTGACAGAGCTGCAGGGCGGATGGTTCAGCCAGTTCGGCGGCAAGCTCTCAGTGGACCAGCCCGGCGTCGACGGCGCGCAGCTCAACATGCTCACCAAAACGATGATCGAGCAGGGCGTCACTTTCTTCAGTTTCTACATGGGATTCGGCGGCACTAACTTTGATTGGGCGGGGAAGAATCTGACGACTACTTACGATTACGCCGCGCCCATCCGCGAGCCCGGCGGCTTGTGGGAGAAGTATTACGCCGCGCGTGGCATTGGCGAATCCCTGAAGCAATATGGCCCGCTTCTCGCGCGCTCTCAAACCGTAGATGGCTCGCAATCAACAAATCCCGCCGTGAGCGTCACCGAGCGCGCGAATGGGACCAGTGGTTTTCTGTTTGTGCGCGAGAACGCCAACCAGCAGCAGCAATTCAAGCTCACTTTCCCCGATCCCGCCAGCCCCTCGCATCGCCTCATCACCGTGCCGCGCGAGGGCCAGTTGACGATTGGCCCACGGGAAATGAAGATGCTGCCTCTGCAAGTTCCGCTTCCAGGCGCCCAGCTTCGCTATACGACGGCGGAGGTGCTGGGATCGGGTCTCAATGAAGACCGTGCTTTCCTGCTGCTTTATGACGAACGCCATCGCATAGCGGAAATTGCGGTCTCGACCAGCAGCCAGCCGCAGGTTGAGGGCGACACGGCCTATCAATACTGGGATTCAGACTATGAGACGGTTGTGTTAGGCGTGAATCTTGAGACAACCGAAAATATGTGGCTGGTGAATGGCAATTTGCAAATTATCGTGGTTCCTGGCGTGCGCGGACTCCGCACTTGGATTGCGGACTTCCCCTCCACTGTTCTACCGAATGCGGAGACCAAAGATAAAGTGCAAGTCCCCTTCATCACCACCTGCGCGATGATGGCGGATTCCGGATCGAGCCGCGGACACGCATGGGCGGAACTCGATTACATCCCTGGCACGCACCATCTCACTACGCTGTGGTCGTCCCAGCCCGACCGCTGCCTAGTGGATGGCAGCACAGCGCAGGCAGCGTATGACGAGCACTGGCGCACCACGCGCATGGTCATTGAGACTCCTCCGTTGCCGGTCCAGCCGCAGGACTTAACCCAAACGCAGGCCGAGATGTGGGTAGAGAAATTCGATCTCAACACAGGCGATTGGCTCACCAGTCCTGCTCAGGCGCTCGAGCTGATGGGCGAGATTCCGTATGGCTATGTCAAATATCACGCCGAATTCGAGGCCGCAAGCACATCTCAAATGGCTTTCTCTACTTTTGCTGACGATGGCAAGCAAGTGTTCATCAATGGCAAGAACGTGAAGGAAGCTTCTAACAATAAGCCGCAGGTTCAATTCGACGCCTCATCTTATTTGCAATCCGGCGCGAACACTTTGGAGATCGCTTATGAACTCTTCGGCAGCCCTAACTTCGGCCCTAAAATGGCCGAGCTGAAGGGGCTTGAGTTCGCCCGCGTCTGGAGCGATCCAAGCAAAGTGGTTACCATCGAGCCGTGGAAAATTCAGCGCGTGCCGGCTGCAATGCGAGGGAGGGCCATCGATCCTGAGTTTTCAGTGGGCGGCTGGCAGGCGGCTTCGCTTGGCAGCTTCGCGCCCGACACCAATATAATTTCCGCTTTCTGCTGGATTCGCTCTAAATTCACGCTCGCAAAACCTGCCGAGAATTGGTCCATTATGTGGAACGCTGCAATCGAAGCGGACCGCGACGCGTTGCTCTACCTCAACGGGAGATTCGTAGGCCGCTATGTCACGCAGGGCCCGCAGACACAGTTTTATTTGCCTGAGCCTTGGTTGCAGTGGGGCGCTTCCAATACACTCACTGTTGTTCTGGCCTATACAGATCAACCGCAACACATCAAGACACTGCGCATCGCGCCCTACTCCGAATTCGCCACTCACCGCACGCGGGTGGAATTCCATTGGCGATAAGGGGTGGAAAATTCGACATGGCAACCGCACGTAGCGGCAGCGCCCTTTCCGGCCTTTTTACACAAATTCCGATTGCAAGGCAGTAAGGATACGGTCCATCAAGCTTCTTTTAGGGCGGACTTGGCTTTCAGGCCGGTGTTAAGTGAACCGCGCCGGTAGCCTTCGAGGTCGAGAGTGACGTAAGCGAATCCGAGGGATTTAAAAATCTTCACAAACTTTTCCGCCATTTCAGTGGACAAGGCAAGCGGCAGTTCTTCGGGCGCAATCTCCAGACGCGCAAGGTTGCCGTGGTGCCGGACGCGGAATTGGTTGAATCCAAGCGCACGCACCGCTTCTTCGCCTTTTTCGATCACGGCCAGACGCTCCGGCGTCACTTCCAGGCCGTATGCAATGCGGGAGGCCAAGCAGGCGGATGCGGGACGGTCCCATACTGCCAGGCCTGCTTCCTGCGCAAGCTGCCGGATGTCTTCCTTTGTCATCTCCGCAGCGAGAAGGGGCGTGAGCACGGCGTGCTTCTGCGCCGCGCGATGGCCGGGCCGCCAGTCTCCCTGATCATCCAGGTTCACGCCATAAGCCACCGCGGCGAAGCCCCGTCGAGCAGCCAAATCATCCAGCTTGTTAAACAACTCATCCTTGCAAAAAAAACATCGGTTCGGGTTATTGGCGCGGTACTCCGGATTGGAAAGCTCGCTGGTTTGGATGAACTCGTGTGGGAAGTTGAATTGCCGGGCGCAAGCCTCCGCCATTTCGCGGTCGCGGGCAGAAAAGCTTTCACTCAGCGCCGTGACCGCAAGCATCCGGTTGCCAATGGCCTGATGCGCTGCGTAGGCCAGATACGCCGAGTCCACGCCGCCCGACTAGGCCACAATGAGCGAAGAGGTCTTCTGAAGCTCCTCCTGCAAACGGCGTGCTTTCCCGCGATAAGGTTCCATAGGCGTTCCTACAATAGTGCGATAAGCCCAGCATAACTCTTGACATTCTCCCCGGCAAGCTGGGTGTTGACACTTCTTGCAGCGTCTGAATACTCTGATTGTAACGGCGGCCAAAACCTGTAAGAGGCCGCCGTTAGAGCATTTGGCATCTCAGAATAGGTAATCAAATTTGAGGAGCTGAGGGTGCATCGAAGGAGACTGTTCAGGTTCCCCGCGTTCGCGCTTGCGCTATTGCTGGCGCTCTGTTCCTATGCTTTTGCCCGCCACCCTGACATCGTCGGCACATCCGATAATAAAATTGCCGATGAAGCGCTGGCGAACCTTCTCGCAAGCCCTCTCGGTCAAACCATGCCGCGCCTGCATTACAAGGTGACGCTGCTCGACGATCTCATGCCAAACGCCTTTTCCAATTTTCAGGGCCAAGTCTACATTACGAGCGGCATATTTCCCGCGCTTTACCAGGACCAGGGCGTGTGGGCGGCCGTGGTAGGCCATGAGCTTGGCCACGTACTCCTGCACAATCCAAAGTCGCTGCCCGCGTTCAAGGCTCGGCTGCGCCAAGACTATCTCGCGGCTGTGAAGTCAACCCGTGTTCCTTCCGGCTGGCCTGGCCTTCACCTGGGTGAAGGCATTTCCGTATTGAAACTCTCCCGCGAAGAGGAGCTGCAGGCCGATTTCATCGGCATGATGCTGATGGCCGAGGCGGGTTATCAGCCTGGTTTCGCAGTTCTCCTTGATCAGCGGCTGCGCTACGGATTGGGCGACACGCCCGGGATCGTTGCGGCATTTTCCCACCATCCACGCCTTGAAACACGCGAAGCTCACGCGCAGGAGTTCTACAACGCCGCCATGAGTATTTTCCAGATGCGCTGGCCGGACGTAGCGAAATCGCCCGGCGGGAACCTCCCGCCTTACGGCCAGATCGGCGCATGGACGCTTGAGCAGTCCGGCGGACAACTCATCTTCCACGTGCCCTTTCAGGTTCACAATGCCGAAAATATGCGGGTGCGAGTTGCGGCCATTTTCCTGGACAAAAATCAGAGAGTACCCCCGGTAGATTCTCAATATCGCGCGAGCGACGGCTCGCTAGTGCTCAATGCTTTTGTCCCGGGCGCGGTCAATAAAGCCGCCGAGGTTTCGCTTCAGGTTCCCACTCATGAATTGGCAGCCCAAGACCGCCACGTGACCGCCGTAGTCTTCCTGATGGCAGGCAGCCGCGCCCTCGACCTCTCCAAGCGCGGCTTGGATTTGAAGTAGCGCCGTCGTCCAAGAAATGCCGCGAAAGCCGGGGATGCCATTACTGGATCGATTGAATCATCAGGTCATTGGGTCATCGTTTCATTGAATCATTCACCCGATGCTCCAAGCGTAGCGCGGACCTGCGTTTTCAGATCCGCGGCTTTTCATCTCAAAATCTGGGAAAAGCCGCAGAGTTTCTGGGAAGCGAAACTCTGCGCTACCAACTCAGGGGATAATTCCCTTTATCGAGTGTTGCTTCGCTTGGCGTTTTAACTCAGCAGCAATGAACGGATAATGTGTTTCAAGGAAGTTCATCGTGATATCGCCTTT
The DNA here is from genome assembly GCA_035945615.1 of Terriglobia bacterium. GTDB lineage: Bacteria > Acidobacteriota > Terriglobia > UBA7540 > UBA7540 > RH2-MAG17b. The sequence continues at coordinate 4,370 of DASZAA010000059.1, read as the reverse complement.
GGAGTAGTCCCTCACAATCGAAAAGCGAAATTTCACGAGCGAATCGTCCAAGTTGAGGCGAAGCACTCTGATCGTTTCCTCAACCTGAGTACGAATATTGGCTGCTCCTGTCGGATTGGCCCTTACATGAAAGTTGGTGAAGTCGAGCACGAACCAGCCCGGTTGAATGTTGAAGGGATCAAGAACAGTTTCACTGTTGCCTTTGTAGCTGTTTATCTTTGAATGAGCCAATCGAAAGTTGCTCCATTCATAAGCAAGTGTGGGGTGCTTCGTCTTAGGTTTGAAATGATCCACGCTGCCTTCCAAGGGTAGGTAGAAACAGCAATACGCACAGATATTTTTGTATGCCTTGGTGAGATCATCCAAACTTCTGTTCCAATATTGGGCTTTCGCCTTCTTGAAATCTTCGCTCGTCGGATTTGGTTTCTTCTTTAGGAAGGCTTTGCCAGGTATCCTCACTTTTGCTGTGAAAGTCGCTGGTTCAGGTTGCTGGACAATGGGAATCAAAGTTTGATTCCTTTCTGTTGGACGAAGTACAACCAACGGGGCCAGAATTCATCATCAGCAGGCAACGTCTCAGAAAGCTGCGTATGTATTTCCTGGATGTTCGCTGGGTTCGGGTTCTCTTCTGAGAGAACTGCCTTTGCCCGCTCTAAGGCGTGCTCTGTTGGCTGCGAAGTTGGTTGTCGTAGTTCGAAAAGTTCCGATGTGAGCCATGCATCAACTCGGCCATGTCTTACAAACTGAACTTCGCCGAATTTAACCTCGTTTCCCGTTATCTGAAGGTGGAAGAGCTTGTCCATGGATTCCTGAAAGTCCTGTTCCAGTGAAGCCAGTATCAGCGGCGAGTGTGTAACGACGATAACCTGCGCTTCCAGTTCCTTTCCAAGAATGCTCGTTACATCTAAGAGGGCTGGCAGTACAACTCTCTGCCACTTCGGATGAAGATGAGCTTCCATCTCGTCAATTAGAATCACCATGCGATTCTGCGGGGCTTTCTTCGAAAGGTTAGAATAGATTTTGTGTTCGTTCCACGCCCAGACCAACAGATAGGCAACAGTGACAATTCGCTTCACGCCCGCTGATTCATTCGTGAATGGCACAAGGTCGTATGGGTGGCGCAAAGTCGGTATTTCCCTCGCATCGTCCATCAAACGTACTGGATCGCCGGGCTCAAGCGGTTTCATGTCCGGTGGTGACAGTTTCTTAAGAACAGCCTTGAACATTTCGAAGGCGGTTTGGTCGGGACTTCGCTGCCATCCCACCCAGTCCCGGAGCAGCCCTTCGATTCGCTTCCCTTGACCATTCATCACCTGATCGCGACTGAAGACCAATGCCGAACGCTGATCTGACGCCTCGTTTCCATGGCGCACTGGATCGAATACTGCGAAAGAACCATCCACTCGTGCGTACAGAGTTAAACCCGGTATTATGGGACGCCCCTTGGGGGTCGGCCAGTGTTGAGTGTTATAGTCGAACTGAATGGATTTCCTCTGGGGAAGGTTCTTCTGCCCAGCGATGGTGAATGTAATGGCAGATTCACCGTCGTGAGCATCCATTCTCGGATATGCCTGCCGCTCAGCCCACGTCCCAGTAAGACTCCACCATGCACATTCCAAAATGAATGTCTTGCCGAGACCATTGTCCCCGGTGATGACCGACAGACGTTCAGCGGGGTTGAATTCCAACTTGTGAGTTGGCCCAATACCACTTATCTCCAAGTGCTGGAGCGTGCCGCCTTCCTCCGGTGCTGCATCCGGTGCCTGCCCGATATCAAATCTGAGCAATTGGTCATCGGTGTAGGGTTCGGGCATAAGGAAGTCAGGTGCAATATCCGGTACTGTAGTGCGGAACAGTTCCTCCTGCTCCCCGTCTGTAATTCGAAATTCCTTAAGGAACTGACGGACAATAACTGCGCCCGTCGTCGCTTTGGGCCAGTCTCGTTCTCTATAAAGCCAGACAGCAAGCCAGAATGCGGGAATGCGCTCCGTTTTGTCTATATCCATTTTGGAGCGCAGTACCTTGACGTAATTGTTTTGCCAACCCCACAGGTTGGTTGCCCGTGTATGAAGAAATGCCTTCGAAAGTTCTCCACTGGTGCGTGTCTTCTGCGATCCTGAATGTGGGTACTTATGCGATAACCAACGCCCTTGACGGCTGGATGTCCGAAATGGCTGAAAATAGTAATCAGACTTCAAATCTGGTTTGTAGTGCTGACGCAGAAACTCTTCTTCCGCTTTGTTGATGGGAAACTCGATCATTTTTCCAACAGGAAGCATATCTCTCTTACAAACCAGATAGGTGATTCCAAAAAATGGGTGAATATCGCCGAGTCCGGTGACTGCTTGTCGGATTAGTTTAGGCGAAAGGTACATATTGGTTAGGGCATCCTACGAAGTTGCTCGACCATGTAGTTACAAAATTCAGGATTTAGGTCAATGCCAGTAGCGGGTCTGCCAGATACCAAGGCGACTCGTACCGTAGTCCCGCTTCCCGCAAAGCAATCTAACACCTTTCCACCTGCCGGACAGCCCATTTCAAGACAACGCTCAACAAGTTCATCGGGGAACGGAGCAGTATCGATGCCGTTCGTCCCTTTAGGGCGAGCAGAAATTGTCCAGACATCTTCCTCCACCACGACATTACGCAAGGCTGTCCTGTTAAAGAAATAGCGACGATCCTTGGCGAACATGAAAATGTTCTCATAGCTCCGACGTGGACGATCCTGGACGGACTCTGCCAGGGCGTTCTTCCGGTGCCATATGATTGCGCTTCGAAGCACCCATTTGCGTTTGGCCATTTCCGCAGCCACACGCCAAGGTATGCCGATCATGGACTTGGGGCGAATCCCAATGCCAACACCGCCACTCTTATCCACCGCACGCAGTCCAAACCTTCGCTTCGTGCTCTTAGGATCAACTCCATGCGATTCGCCTTTGCCAGAGTAATACGTGTCTCCGATGTTCAAGAATAGCAGCCCTTCATTCTTCAGTACCCGCCGAACCTCATCCATCACGTCCGCCATCACCCTAACATACTCTGTGACGGTTTCCTCGTGGCCGATTTGGCCTTCGACACCATAATCCCTAAGCCAGTAATAAGGCGGCGATGTGATGGCGCAGTCGAATTCTTCGTCCGACAGGCGTTTCAGGACGCTAAGAGCATCACCGAGGTAGATCCTCCACTCTGAACCAGTCCCTAGAGTTGTGCCATTCCAGCTTTTTGTGGTCATTTGGACGAAAGACGATTTTAATAGGAAATTGGCCTCCAGAGTAGTCCCTTGGGTGGTACCATTAAACTTACTGTCGATGCTAAACCTGAGATGAGAAAAGTGCTATTGCAGCAGCGTTCCCTGCGCGGGTTCATCGCCATTGCCGTTGGCGTCTGTGGTCACGAGGCAAGCCGCGGCTACTTGGTCGCCCTCTTCAAGGTTAATCAGCCGGACGCCTTGAGCGGAGCGTCCGCTCTCACGAATCTTTCCCGAATCGAGTCGCGTAATTTTGCCCTGCTGGCTGATGAGCATCACTTCCGAATCCTCCGCCACGCTGAGCACGGAGACCACCTTGCCGTTGCGTTCCACTGTTTTCACATTGATCACACCCTTGCCGGCGCGCGTCTGAAGGCGGTATTCGGTAATCCCGGTGCGCTTGCCGTAGCCCTTTTCGGTGATCGAGAGAATGAGTTCTTTTTCGCCGACAATCTGCATCCCCACGATATAGTCATCCTCATCAAGGTTCATGGCATTGACGCCGTAAGCGGCGCGGCCCATGTCGCGCACGTCCTTTTCAAGGAAGCGGATGGCCATGCCTTCATGAGTGGCCAGGAAAACCGTGTCCTGACCGGTGGTGAGTCTTGCCCCGATGAGCTCGTCGCCGTCTTCAATCTTCATCGCCAGAATGCCACGCGAGTTGGGATTGGAAAATTGCGCGAGGCGAGTTTTCTTAATGATGCCATTGCGCGTAACCAGAACCACATAGCCTTCGGCGGCATAGGATTCGCCTTCCACGACGACTTCCTTCGGCTCGTCGGGCAGGTCTTTGACCGCCAGCACCGCCGCTACTTTCTCGCCCTGCGCGAGATTCACCAGGTTCAGCACGTGCTTGCCTTTCGCGGCGGCAGCGACGTCAGGAATTTCGTACACTTTCAGCCAGTAAAGCTTGCCGGTGTTGGTGAACACCAGGATGTAGCTGTGCGTTGAAGCAACAAAAAGATGCTCGACAAAGTCCTCGTCGCGCGTCTTCATGCCCAGGCGGCCCTTCCCGCCGCGACCCTGCTGCCGGTAGGTAGTGAGCGGCGTGCGCTTGAGATAGCCCGAATGCGAGACCGTTACCACCACGTCTTCCACGCTGATGAGGTCTTCCAGCTTGATC
>DASZAA010000058.1:0-3570 GCA_035945615.1 Terriglobia bacterium | reverse complement strand
GGCGGAGAAAGATTATCTTTCCCAAATCCAAGTAACGAATCCTTCGGTGAGCGCGGCGAGCAACTTTCTTGGCGCCACAATCTATTACCTCGATGGCGAAGTCGCCAATCGCGGCTCCGAGACGGTGCGCGAGATCGACCTATCATTGACTTTTATGGACCCGTTTGGCGAAGTGCTTTCCCGCCGGACTGAACACGTGATGACGCGCAGCAGTCCTCCTCTTAAACCCGGAGCATCCATGCAGCTTCATCTCACTTTTGAGCATGTTCCGGATGGATGGAATCAAGGTCCGCCTGCTATTACGCCAACCTATGTGAAAACCGGAAAATAGAAGATTGAGTAAGCGATGTCTGATGTGTGTAGCGTTGGCGAGAGGCCGCTTGTGTAGCGTGTTAAGTGGGGTTATCGCATGGCAGGCTGGGGATCTTCTTCCAAGCTTCGGTTTTCTACCTTAACTATTCCGATCCTACAACCCTGCGGTAGACGCCACGAACTTCCTGCTGCACCTGCCGTAGGCGGACGGCGAGCGGCTCGATTCCGGCCGCGGTCCCGAGCAAACCCCATCGTTGCATCAGGTCCTCGACCATTGCCGCATGACCTGTGTGCGCGGGCAGACCGCCTGGCGATTTCCCGGTAACAAGCCTGATGGCATGATCAACCGCGCGCAGAAAGCTTGCCCCCGTCGTCAGCGTTTCTGCGTCTTCGCTTCTCAGCAATCCGGCGTCTTTGAGAGCGCGAATCTGTTCAAGCGTGTTTGATCCAGGTTTCAGGGCAGCGTGATACCGCAGATGAAGGTAAGCTAGCGTGTAGTCGATATCGTAAGCGCCGCCGGGCGCGGTCTTCAAGTGTGTGGGCGTTGAGGCAAGCTCGCGCTCAAGCCGCCGGCGCATCTGCAATAGGTTATCTTCAAGTTGCGGGTCGCGACTGAAACGGTCAAGCAGCCGCTCCGTAAGACTTGCGACCACGCGATTTCCAAAGCTGAGGTCTCCGGCGATGGGAAAAATCTTGAGATATGCCATCCCTTCCCACACCTGCGCCTGGCTTTCGGCGTAACGGCACAGCGTGTCTTCGCTGACCACTAACTCGCCTTCCTGCCCAAGCGGCCGCAGGCGGGTATCCACGGCAAAAAGCGTTCCATCGCCTGTATAGCTGGAAAGGACTTCGATGATTTTCCCGGCGAGGCGCGTCCAGAATTCAATCGCTTGCTCCGCCGCTCCCGGAGCCACGACAAACATCAAGTCGGCATCCGAAGCCAAATCAAACTCGTGAACCCCCAGCCGTCCCAGTCCAAAGACTACAAAGGGCAAGCCGTCAATGGGTTTTTCTGGATCGGTTCCGGCGGCCGTGCCGGAATTGAGTTCCTGTAAGGCGATGCTCAATGCGGTTGAAACCGATTGCGCCGCCAGTTGCGACCAACGCCTGAGCGCATGGAAGATGGAATCCGTTCCTGCTAGATCCCGCCCAGCAAGCAACAGCTTCTGAGAGCGGTAGTGCTGGCGCAGCAGAGACATCTGTTCGCGCAGTCCCTTCCCCGCGTTAAGAATCCATTGAAATCCCGGCGCAGAAGGTAATGCGGTTTCTTCCGGCGAGAATGCGGGAGCAGCGCACGGGGCATCCGCGCGACTCTGGTCCAGGTCCATCTCTAATTGCCCCGGCGGCAGCGGCGCCGGAGCGGATTCAAGCGCCATGATCTCTTCAGGATGGCGAATCAAAAGCCCGGCAAGGTGGTCGCTCGCCGCAATCATTTGCAGCGCCCACACAACGTTCTGCGGATGATTCCGCGCCATCTCAAAACCACGCGCCGTGCCCAGCAAATTGCCCAGAAACACTCCGGCGTTTTTTTGCGATCGTTCGTGCATGCTCACTTCCGCGGCCCCCATCGCGAGCTCCGGGGCTTGAGCGGCGAGGAATTGCAAGGCGAATGCGTAGGAAGCCCACGCGCCTTCCGGCGCCAGAACCGCGGGCGGTTTAAGGGCATAATCCTCGCATAGGGATTTCGCGACGCGCGGGTGGATCACATTCTGATAAATTTTGCCGACGCTGGCGAATACGGCGTTTAGCTGGATAGTTAGTTTCGCTCCAGGCCTATCTGCCGGGTCTTGCTCCGCGCTAGGAAGCCGGACATGGCCTGCATGGTCAATGCCGGCGCGGCGCGCCACCTTATCCAAAGCCTCCGGATCAACGGGCAGGCGATGCGTTTGCTGTCCGCGGTCGAGCTGAACGATGTGTTCTACTTTGCGCAGGAACTCGTAGGCCGTGGTGAGGGCAGCGTAATCCCGGTCGGACAGATGTCCTTTATCGTTGAGCTTGCGCAGCGCAAGCAGCGTGCCTCCTGATCTTACCCAAGGGTCGCGCCCGCCGTGGAGCCGTTGTAGACATTGGGTGAGAAATTCGACGTCGCGGATGCCGCCGGGCTGAAGCTTAACGTCGATCGTCTCGGCGCGTGCCGCCTGGAGCTTCCGCGAAATTTTTTCGCGTGAAAGCAGGATGGTTTCAATCGCCGCGAAGTCCGCTTCCGCGCCATAAATGCGCCCTTCTACGCCGCGCAGAAAGTCGCGCGTCAGCTTTTCATCGCCAGCGGAATGGCGCGCTTTAATCAGCATCTGCAATTCCCAATCGCGCGCGCGGTGCTCATAATATTCGAGCGCCGATTTCAGCGAGATGGTCATATCGCCCATGTCGCCTTCGGGCCGCAGCCGTAAGTCCACCCGAAACACGGAACCGTAGGGCGTGCTTTGTGTAATTGAGCGCGTCACCGCGCTCGCCAGCCGCACAAAATATTCCTTGTTACTGATGACCGAGTCTGGCTCGCTGCCGCCTGATGTCTCGCCATTGTGCGAGTAAAGAAAAAGCAGGTCGACATCCGAACTGTAATTCAACTCATTTCCGCCCAGCTTGCCGAGCGATACCACGCTGAATTCGCTACGGGCGATGCGGCCCTGAGCGTCGCGGTACTGCGGCTCGCCGTAACGCTTGCGCAGTTCCTGGTCACAATAGGCCAGCGCGTTGGTGACGAGCACGTCGGCAAGTTCAGAAAGCTCCAGCGTAGTCTCGGCCAGCGTGCTGATGCCAAGTACATCCTTCAAAACGATGCGCAAATACGTGCGCTGCTTGAAGCGGCCAAGTTGCGCTGAAAGCCACGGGTCGGGCGCAGCGGTGGAGAACCGTGCATAGTCCTGCATCAAGTCTTCCTTGGATTTCAGCTTGCTGAAGTTGCGGTCGCGGGCAAATTGCAGGGGCAAACTGGGATCGGAAAGAAAAGTCTCGGACAGGAAACCGCTAGAGCCGAAAATAGCGATCAAATAAGTCAACGCCGCCGGATAGATCGCCAGATCTTGAAGTGTTTCGGACGGCGCTTTGCCGGCATACCGTTCAAGCAGGTTGAGGGCGCCGTCGGAGTCAGGCGATTGCGCAAGCAGGGAGGCCAGCGGATAGTGAAGGGACCGAGGTAGGAGCTTTTCGAGGCGCGCCAGATTGCCTTCCGCCTTCGTCGGATCGGCGAATACGATGAGTGAGAAGCCGCTCTCCATTGTTGAGGATTATACCGGAAAACCTCACTCGCGCGTTTGA
>DASZAA010000057.1:0-2033 GCA_035945615.1 Terriglobia bacterium | reverse complement strand
AACCCAAGACACACAAGGGAGGCCCGGTTTCGTCTTGACGCTGGTGACGCGAGAGCAATTCATCCGCCGCGAGAAAGCAACGTCCAACATTTGCACCAGCCAGTCGCTCTGCGCGATTGCCGCGACGATTTACCTTTGTTTGCTCGGCAAAGCCGGCCTGCGCGCGCTCGCCGAGCATAACCTTTCCAAGGCGCACTACGCCGCCGGAAGGCTAACCGCTGCGACGGGCGTGGCGCTGCCCTTCTCCGCGCCTTACTTCAACGAGTTCGTAGTCAAGGCTCCTGGAGACGCAGCGGAATTGCTGGATCGTTTGCAGGAAGCGAAGATTATCGGCGGTTTGGAGCTTGGGCGGTACTATCCCGAACTCGAAAACCATCTGCTCGTCTGTACGACCGAGTGCGTGAGCCGCCAAACGATTGATGCGATGGCCGGCATTTATCAGCAAGTCGCGGCGGGAGCGAAGAATACGGAGCTTCAGGCAGCGCCAGCCTCCGGCAGGGCGCGCTGAAGCGTTGGCCATGATGGTAAACACACAAACAGCGGCGCTATTGCGCGGAACATTATAATCCGAAAACTAGAAAAACATGATCTCCGAAGCCAGGCTCCACGTCACGCGGAATGAAGGTTTGATTTTTGAGATGTCTTCTCCTGGGAAGACCGGAGCAGAACTGCCTTCACTTGACGTACCTACGGTTTCACCCGCTGCGGTCCTCGGTTCTGATCTTGTGCGGGAGGAAGTGGATGGATTTCCCGAAGTTTCGGAACTTGAAGTCATCCGTCATTTCACCCGTCTCTCCACATGGAATTACGGTATCGACAGCGGGATATATCCCCTGGGCTCCTGCACGATGAAATATAACCCGCGCGTCAATGAGACCGTTGCGAGCCTGGAAGGGCTGGCGACGGACCATCCACTAACGCCCGATTCTCTTGCGCAGGGGTGCCTGCGCATACTTTTTGAAATGGCGGAATGCCTGAAGGAAATCACGGGAATGCACTCAGTCTCCCTTCAGCCTTCCGCGGGCGCCCAGGGCGAACTCACGGGCCTGCTGATGATCAGGGCTTTTCTCGAGGATCGCGGTGACCGGCGAAAGTATATTCTTGTCCCGGATTCGGCTCACGGCACCAATCCGGCGAGTGTCACGATTGCCGGATATGAAGCGCGGAATATTAAATCGAATGAACGCGGGTGCGTGGACCTTCGGGAACTTGATCGAGCCATGACCGCCGAAGTAGCGGGTCTCATGCTCACCAATCCCAACACGCTTGGCATCTTCGAGGAACAGATTCAAGAAATTGCTGGCCTCGTGCACGATAGGGGGGGCCTTGTTTACATGGACGGGGCCAACATGAACGCGCTCGTGGGCGTCGCTCGTCCGGGCGAATTCGGCGTCGACGTCATGCACCTCAACCTGCACAAAACTTTTTCTACGCCGCACGGCGGCGGCGGACCGGGATCAGGCCCGGTCGCCGTTACGGAAACACTCGAGCCGTTTCTTCCCGCTCCGGTCATCGAAAAAACCGTGGATGGAACTTACCGGCTGAACGCGGACCGGCCGAAAAGTGTGGGCAGAGTACGCGCCTTTCATGGGAATTTCGGCATGGCGGTTCGCGCGCTCGCTTACGTCTTGGCTTACGGCCCGGAGGGTCTCAGGCAAGTCACTGAAGACGCTGTGCTCAACGCCAATTATGTCCGGGCGCGGTTGAAGGACGCATTCGACCTGCCCTACGGAGCGCCCACAATGCACGAGTGCGTTTTCTCGGACCGCCGCCAGGCTGCGCGCGGCGTCCGCACGGGTGACATGGCGAAGCGCCTGATCGACTATGGTTTCCATCCATACACGGTCTCTTTTCCGCTGATCGTTCCGGGCGCGCTGATGATCGAGCCGACAGAGAGCGCAAGCAAGCGGGAGCTCGATGCGTTCGTCGACGCTATGCTTTCAATCGCAAAGGAAGCGATGGAAGACCCGCAAATTGTCCAAACTGCGCCGCACTCGACGCGGGTGAGCAGGTTGGACGAAGTATCTGCAGCT
>DASZAA010000056.1:0-3830 GCA_035945615.1 Terriglobia bacterium | reverse complement strand
CGCTTTCACCCTCAACCAGGATGGGGAGGTCTGTTCCGGCCAGCTTCTCCATTTCTGAACGAATTTCCTGCATCATCCCCGTAACTCCGAAGATGACCTGGTCGGGTGGCAACTCAGCCATGAAACCTCTCCTCAGAACAGGCTCGCTGCTTGGCCATATACACTTCAACATTCCTATACATAAAGAATTAATAAGCACTTAAAATGCCAAAAAAGCGATCCACGGTTCGGCCGAGGGTCGCAGCACCCCCCAGCCATCCGGCTAGGAAAGCTAAGTAGTTACAATTAAAGATAATAGTCTTTTAGGCATTAAAATTATTTCGGCTCAATTGCCGTTTGCCCATTGCGCTTCTTGTAGGGATTCAACGGCAGGAAGAGAGAAGATTTTCCACTCTTGAGCGTCATTTTTTCATTCTGACGGCACCACACTGTTTAGATGTGCTGATTCTAAAGGCCAAGCTTCGGTTCATAAGGCAGCCAAAAAATAAGCGACCGCCCTATTTTAAGCTTTATTATTAACCTTATTGGGACTACCATAAGCTGAAGGCGGGCAATATATATGTAATTAGGCTGAGACGCTGGTGCTTAAATCATTGAGTATAGGTGCGGAGGTTCAATGAAAAAATTCCTCTCGTATTGCCTGCTTCCGGTGTTTCTGGCCTTATGCGCGGGCACATTCTGCGGCGCCCAAACATCCTCCACCCAGTTGCTGAAGGAAACCAAAAGGCAGCAAAAGATTCAGCGAAAACAATTGCAACTGCAAGAAAAAATCTGGAAACGGTCGTTTCACGGGCAGCACATCCCTCGCGCCGAGCAACTACAGGAAAAGCACCAACTACAGCGCAGTATGCGGAACCTCAAGATGCAGCAGAAAGATCAATTGCAAGCGATGAAGGATCAGCAGCGGTTGATGAAATATCGAAGCACGCATTCGCTATATTGACCTCTACTCGCTCGCGGACGCGCCACCCTGCGGCGGCTTCTGGCCGCGGGCTTTTAATAGTAAAGACCGGCGGCCAGATGCCGCCGCTACAGCATAAGGCGCCGATCGATTATCTCCACTCTCATTCTGAACTCTCACACAACGCTATTTTTTGATAGAATCAGAATTAGCTGAGGCGGCTCCTATGAACAGACTGAGCCTGATGCTCGCTCTGACCTTGCTTGCGGCGCCGGTTTTGCTTGCCCAGAAGAACACGCAACAACCGCAATCCTCGCAGAATTCCCAACAACAGGAGCAGCCCCCGACGCTCGGCCCCGAGACAGGATCCAAAACGGGTAACGGCCGCCCGACCCTCGGTCCGTCACTCGGAGGACCTTTGACCTCCACCACACTGAACGCTGCGGCGCTGCGGCGCGTGAGAACGGTTTACATCGGGATGATAGACAACAAGCTTAACCTCGACCTGATCAATGACTTCGCCAAAGCCGGACCTTTCCGCGTGGTGGCGAACCGGAACGCTGCTGACGCCGTCCTTCAAGGCACCTGCTTTGACTCGGCGCATCTCAGGGAAGTACACTCAGAGGTTTTTCTGACCGGAAAAAATGGCAAATCAATCTGGCAGGATGTGATTCACCAGCCCTATCACCCGCCTTCGCTGCCCCAGGCGGTTTCGGAGACAGCAAACCTCATTGTGACCCACTTGCGCCAGAGTCTGCTTCAACCGGGCCGCTGATAGACTCATGCAACAAATTTACAGACCGCTTGCATAAAACCTGCGCCGCGCTGTCATAATGAAACACAATATGGTTTCAAGACAGCGCTGCAGGAAAGACGCGCTGTGAGACGAGGAAAATGGCATTGCTAACTTTTCACAAGGTTCTGTCGGGTTGCGAAACAGGGGATGCCATAGCGTGGCGCGCGTTTCTGACCGATTACACGCCTCTTATCCATCAGCTTGCGCGCATTTACCTGCCGGGCGCCGCACATCCCGAGCAACTGTGGAAGGAAACTCTGCTTGACCTAAGCCGCGACCATTTCAACGCGCTGCGAGGTTTTGAGCATCAATCGGAGCGCGAGTTTCTCCTGGACCTGAGAATGTTCTATCTGCGAAAGAGCCAATCGGCGCTCGACCCAGATCTCGACCGCAAGGATTTTCCAGAACCAACGCCGCCGGGCATTGAGGAAGTTTTGAAAGGCGCGCCGCTAGTCCACCAGGAAGTGCTATTTCTGAAACTCGCCGGTTATTCCGATGCGACGCTGGAAAAGATTTTCAGGCTCACGCCGTCTGTCGCGCAAACCAGCCTTGAGCGGCTGAAGGCGACCTATTCCAATGCCCTCGGCAATCAAACGGACGAGGGATTGCGCCCCGCCGCGTGGCTGAAAATGCTCGGCGAGCTGTGGGCGGCAAAAACCGAAAAGTGCCCCTCGGCGCGGCTCTTTATCCGCGTGCAAGAAGGGCAAGTCGGATGGCAGGAAAAGGACCCTGCGGAAAAACATGTTAGCGAGTGTTTAACTTGCCTTGAATGCTGGACCGCGCTCAGAGAACTTGCATACTGGCGGTGGGCCGCAGCCGCCTCGCCGGCCGCGCAGGTGGAAGGTCTGCTGGCTATGCTTCCGGTGAGTGAAGCGGCGGCAGGTAAAAAACAGAAGTCAATGATGAACCGCTTGTTTGGGTCCTAGTGCTTGTCACTCATCACTTGCAATTGCATTTCAGATGACCGGCAAATCATGCGTGATAATAAAGCGCAGCTTTTGATGTGCGGCGCGCAGCGCATTCTCTACAAACTGCGGGGTGTCGCCGCGCGCGAAGATAAAGCCCGGATAACTACAACCTTCGGGAAAAGGGATCAGGCGCATGGACGGCTTTGCCGTGATCACTACATCCTCAATTCCGGGCGTCGCCCGCGCTTCGTCCAATCCTTCGATTCCCTGGTAAACGCCGCCTTTTTCGATGGGGATCATCATCACTCCAGCGGCTGAAGCTTCGCGGCAGACGGGTTGGACCTCCAATCCTAGAGCCAGCGCGATAACCAGTTGCTCAGGCGGGATTGTACCACCCAGCGGCGGCGATTCCATGCGCAGCGCCCCCGCGCACAGCCCGCCGATGCTTCGCGCCGCCACTTCGAGCGGCCAAACGCCCTTTGAATTGGCGCGCAGCTCCGCGTGAAAAGGCCCATGAAACAAGCCCAGAGTTTGAATGGCGCGGTAGACAGTCTGGGTCACCTGCTCTTGAGTTTCGCGCGGCAGACGGCTGGGCGTGACGTAAATCGTCTCTTCAAAGTAGGGCCCTTCCAAGGGATCGGGCTTGTCAAAGATAGCGAGAATCGTCATGGCGCCGCGCTCCACAAACCCTTCCACAGCGATTTCCGCTCCCTCAATGTAGCTTTCCACCTGGAGATGCGAAGCTGATTCCTCGCGCATCACCTGCACGTCGGGCGAGTGCAACAGCGCCTGGATGCGCTCGAAGCTGCGAATGAATTCCTCTGTGTTATTGGCGCGGATAACGCCCCGGCTGCCGGAAAGCGCAAGCGGTTTGAGCACGCACGGGAACTCTACGTCCGTAATGCAGCGCGGGTCTTCGGTCAGGGCATAGCGCCGGAATTGCGGGATGTTCAGTCCGGCATCGCGCAGACGCTCGCGCGAGCGGAATTTATCACGGCAAATATCCGCCGCTTCGGGAGGGTGGGCGTTGAGGCCGAGCATCCGGCAAGCGCGCGCCGCCGTTGGGACGGTGCGGTCGCCTAAAGGCACAATGGCATCGAGGGGATTCAAGCGCGCGTATTCGGCAACCCGCTGCGCTGACTCTTCCGGGTTTTCAAAGCGCAGCGCCAAAGCGCCATCGCGCCAGGGATCGTCGAGCACGTGGCAACGGTCGCTTCCAAACGCG
>DASZAA010000055.1:0-2847 GCA_035945615.1 Terriglobia bacterium | reverse complement strand
GCCATGGAGCTGGCGCGGACGTATTTCATTACCGGCTTTCCGTGGAACCTGCTGGGTTACGCCGTGCAGTATCGCGGTCTTGACCGGCTTGCCTCGATCACTGCCGTGTATGGTCTATCGTTTCTTGCCGCCTCCACCAGTGCCTTGCTGGCATGGGTGGTGGGTGCGCCCCGTTCGCGCCCGGCGCGCGCTTGCACAGTAGCTTGGCTCGCGGCGCTTTTGATCGCGGATCTCGCATTTGCGCCGCCCTCGCTTGCGCCGGGCAATCACCTAGCCGTCCTCGTGCAGCCGGACGTTCCGCTGGCCGGACCCGATGTGATGCGCTGGGCGCCGTGGCGCAATCCTGTGCCTCTTGAGGGCCTGGTCAACCTCTCGGAACAAGCGGTCGCGCGCCACGCGGCGGGCACACAGGGCGCGCCGCTGGTAATCTGGTCGGAGAATTCCGCCCCGTTTTTTTTCGACCGCGGCCCTATCTTCCGCGGCGCGCTCGAAAGCCTCGCCCGGCAATCGCACGCCTATGTGGTGGCGAATACGATCACGTTTCTCAGCAGCGGAACTTCGATGCCGCAGAATACCGCCGTGGCGCTCGACCCTTCGGGAAAAGAAATCCTGGAGTATCATAAAATTCATCTGGTGCCGATGGGCGAATACGTGCCTAGCTGGCTGCGTTTTACACGTTTGAGCAAAGTGACGTCGGAGGTGAGTGATTTTGTCCCTGGCTCTGTTTACGGCGGCGTGCAGACGCCCGAGGGGGCGCTTGGAGTGTTCATCTGTTACGAGGCGATTTTCCCTCAGTTGGTGCGCCGCCTGACGCCCGAGGGTCCGGGCGTGCTGGTGAATATTTCTGACGACGCCTGGTACGGAGCATCCGCTGCGCGCTTTCAGCATTTCAATATGGCGCGCTTTCGCGCCATCGAAAACCACCGCTATTTGCTGAGGGCGACGAATGACGGTATCACGGCGGTGATCGATCCCTATGGGCGGGTTGTTGCAAGCGCACGGCTCTATTGCCAGGCGGCGCTGGCGGCGCGCTTCAGTTTTCTTTCACAGCGCACGTTCTATGCGGCGCACGGGGATGTATTCGCATGGCTGTGCGTCATTCTGTGCGGCGTGATCATTGCCGCGACGGGTTTCTTGTGCCGCGACGCGCCGGTGTAGCGCAGGATTTTGTACTGTAGCGGCGGTCTCTGGCCGCCGGGTTTTAAATAGCAAAGACCGGCGGCCAGAGGCCGCCGCTACAACTGGGGTCTCCGAAAAAGCAAAATTCAGAATTAGGAGCTACTGTGATCGAAGAACTGGAAAGGGAATTTACCAGCGTCAAACAGCGGGTTGCCGACCTTCGAGGTTTTCTTTGACCCGCCTAGACTGCGGCGGGAGCTTGCGGAAATCGAAAAGCAAATGGCAGACCCCGGATTCTGGCAGAATCAGGAAGCCTCGCAAAAGCTGCTGCCCAGCCGGAGGCGCCTTGAGGAGACGCTGGAAACCGAGCAGCATCTTGAATCGCGCGTGTCTGACGTCAACGCTTATTTCGAGCTGGCCCGCGAAGGCGAAAACGTCATTGCAGACCTCGAGCGCGAGCTTGCTTCGCTTCGAGAGGAACTCGACCGGGTCGAGACTGCCTCTCTGCTCGCGGGCGAGAACGACCGGCTCAATGCCATTGTCACCATCCATCCGGGCGCAGGCGGCACCGAGTCGCAGGACTGGGCGGAGATGTTGCTGCGCATGTACCGCCGGTGGGCCGAACGCAACGGCTTCAAATTTACCTTGATGGATTATCAGGCGGGCGAGGAAGCGGGCCTGAAGTCCGCCACCTTTTCCGTGACCGGCGAGAACGCCTATGGCCTGCTCTCGTCTGAGATTGGGGTGCATCGCCTGGTGCGCATTTCGCCCTTCGACGCGGCCAAACGGAGACACACGTCATTTGCTTCGGTGTTCGTGAGTCCTGAGATCGATGACAACATTGAGATTGATCTCAAACCCGACGAAATCCGTGTCGAGACTTATCGTTCGACGGGCGCCGGAGGCCAGCACGTCAACACCACAGACTCAGCGGTGCGCATCATCCACATCCCTACTGGGACTATCGCCACTTGCCAGAATGAGCGTTCGCAGCATCGTAACCGCGAGATGGCGATGAAGGTCTTACGGTCGAAACTCTACGAACTGGAACTCGAGAAGAGAAGGGAAGAGTCGAAAAAGCTTGAGGACGCAAAGGGCGACATTGCATTCGGCAACCAGGTGCGGTCCTACGTACTGCACCCCTACCGTCTGGTGAAAGACCACCGCACTAAACTCGAGGTTGGCGACACAGACCGCGTGCTCGATGGCAGCATCGATCCCTTTATCAAAGCTTTTCTGATGTCGCGCCGCGCAGCGGTGAAGTAGCTCACCTGCCCTCGCTTTGCTCGATAAGCTTGGCCACAAGACTGGTCCATCCTGTTTGGTGGCTTGCCCCGAGACCTTTGCCGCTGTCGCCGTGGAAATATTCGTAGAAAGGAATGAGTGCGTTCCAGCGTGGATCTTGTTGGAATTTTTCGACGGCGCCGAATACCGGACGGCGGCCGTCCGCTCCGCGCAGGAAAATTTGCGTCAGCCGGTGCGAGAGCTGGTGCGCGGCGTTCCACAAGTTCGCGGTTTGGCCTGATCCGGTGGGGCACTCTACTTTGAGCGAATCGCCATAATACCAATGAAATCTCTGCAGAGCCTCGATCATCAGGTAATTTAACGGAAACCACACGGGGCCGCGCCAGTTGGAATTGCCTCCAAACATGCCGGTGGTGGATTCGCCGGGGTCATAGCTGACGCGATGCTCGTAGCCATCCAGTTGAAGCACGTAGGGATGATTGA
>DASZAA010000054.1:0-3613 GCA_035945615.1 Terriglobia bacterium | reverse complement strand
CAAGCAATGTGCTATTTTCAGCGTGTCGCGGCAATATGCCAGCCTCTTTTCGTTGATGTCCATCACCGCGGCTGCAAGACCCCTCAGCCGGGCAAATTCAATGACCGATAATCCAATCGGCCCAGCACCCAGCACCAGCAGTGTGTCATCCGGGCTGAAGGACGCCCGCTCGACGGCGTGCATCCCGATGCCCAGCATCTCCGTCAGCGCCAGTTGATCAAATGAAAGCGTCTCGGACTTGTGCAAGTTGGCGGCTGGAACGATCAACTGCTCCCTCATGCCTCCATCGACATGCACGCCCAGAACTTTGAGATTAGCGCAGCAATTGGTCTTGCCGCGCTTGCAGGCGATGCAGCATCGACAGTAAAGGCCAGGCTCAACCGCGCAACGGTCGCCAGCCTTTAATCCAAAATCATTGGCTGCAATCTCCAGAATTTCAACGCCCAATTCATGACCGAGAATGCGCGGATAGGTGAAAAATGGCTGTTGGCCGCGAAAGGCGTGCAGGTCCGTTCCGCAGATCCCAACTCTGCGGACGCGCGCCAAAGCTTCGTTTGGGCCTGGCGGCCCCACAGGGTCGAGGCCGGCGACGCGGAATAGTCCCGGCTTTTCGAGGATGACGGCATTCATGCGAGTTGGTGTAACGCCAGCATCCCGCCGGTTTTTTTTTAAACATGCCGCCGGATGGGGGCGCTGTCTCCGGATGTTTATCCGAAGAAAAATAGAGTTTCCCACATTGGGAAACTCTGTGGTTTTTGCCGGTTCGTTACGAGAAACCGCAGGGTTTCTGAAAAGCGAAACCCTGTGCTACGCGAGACTCAACTTAAATCAATCCGCGCCGTTCAGCCGCCCGGAAACGATCTGGCCGTTCTTGAGGGCATAAAAGACCCGCTCATTTTCCGGCAACGCGCAAAAGCGCGCATAATCCCCGGTGCATTGGTCAAAGCCGGATTGAGATTCGGAAGCTGGCTCGCCGGAACCTGTTTCGGCCTGCCCTGCGAGAGCGAGCGAATTAAGAGCCGGCGCGGCGGCGCGCCCGATCCGGGTTGAGTAAGGCCACGCTGCAGGTGAAGCGCCTGCTAAGGTAGCGGTCTTGAGAAAGTTTCCGCGCGAAAAAGTCTGGCTCATGGTTTTCCTCTCCGGTGCAGCGCGTTTGCGAGTTTATTCCGTGTATTCGGGCTTTGACAAGAACTTTTTCTCCAGGCAGGCGTTCAAAACTTCCTGGGCCACGTCCCTCCGCGAAACGGGTAGCTTGGCCGCGGAGATAAAGGGGTTAACTAGGGTAGGGCTGATTTGGTCTTACCACGCGAATGAAGTGATCCGTAAACTTGTGGTAAACGCCAGGAACTTCAATCTTGGGCATGTGGCACGCGACGCAATTTCGCGCCGCGACGGGGCACGCGGGAGCGCGCGGCGCGGCTGCGCCGGGCGCATGGCAGGCAAGGCACTTGGCATCATAAGCCGCTGCGCTGGTTACAACCGCATGGTGCGGATCGTGGCAAGCGATGCAACTGATGCGCGGGTCTGTCGCGCTATAGCAGCGGCTGCGCTCCAGCCTGTAACCCTGGAACCGGACGTTTTGCACCCCGCGAATCTTCAACACCTTTTCTTGCGCCGCCGTGCGGTGGCAGGCGCCGCAGAAGGCTGTGATGCCGCCCGTCGAGAGCGTTCCGGGATTAAAGATGAGCCGCTGCGCGTCGCCTCCCCGCTTGACAGCCGCAATGTGCCGCGCCCCGGGACCGTGGCACGCCTCGCAAGTGACGCCCGGAATCATGCGGTTCAATTCGACTTGATTGCCGCTGACAGCGCCCGTCGCGTGGCACGCCAGACATTCCCGGACGGCGCGATCCGAGAGCGGATAACCCAGCGCCTTCCCGAGCGAATCGGGCGGATACAAGATGTGCCCCATCGTGACCGCAAGGCGCTGAATGCCGTCGTAATAGCTGACCTGGCTCTCGAAGTAATATCCGCCGTAGCGGAAAACATAGGTCTGGCCTACGCCCCCAACTCCGTAGCCAAATGCCCAGATGATTGGGATTGAGATCGCTCGCGCACCATCCGTCACGGTGAACGTGCTGCCGCTTCCCTCCTGCTGGAGCGTGTACAGATAAGGCCCGTTGCGGAAGGTCATGAGGGGATGCTCGCGGAGAAGATTGCTCTTCGCGGGCGTTTCCAGCGCATGGGCCATGGGCGTAGGGCTTTGCGCCGCCTCGCCCTGATGGCATTGCGCGCACGCTTGCGGTCCGGCATAGCGGGCGCCGGGCGGCACGGAAGTCGGCAATCCTGCCGGGGCATGGGGCGGCGATTCCTGCGCTGCGTCCAGACTGCGATAAGCCGGAAAGAGCAGCGCGAGCGCCGCCAAACCCATCGCTATCTTTTGGCGGGCGTTGTGAATGCGTAGCATAAGGCTATCAGGTCAGCGGTCAATGACCATCAATCAATGGGCCGTCAATGGATCGAAGATGGCTTCATGACGGCCCGCTGGGTCACGGCGCGGTTCTCTTCCTCCATCTCTTTGATCGTCTGAAGTTCGCGGTTCGCGGCGGCAGCGTTTCCAGCCCCCCTATAGGCGAGCGCCAGACGGTAATGAGCGTCGGTCTGCGTGGGGTCGAGCGCCACGGCTTCACGCAACTCGGCAACCGCAGCGTGGTATTTTTCCAGGCGTGTATCAATAATCCCTAGGTCCAGGTAAGCCAGGCGAATATGCGCTCCTTCCGCGAACGCTTTAGCCAAAAGTTGATGGCCGATGATCAGATCGCCGCGCCGGTAGCGAATATCTCCCAGGTAGGCGCGCGCCTCTGCATTGCCGGGATTCGCGGCGAGTTCCTGTTGAAACTCCCCTGCAGCCTCATCAAACCGGCGCTGTTTCCAATAAAGATAGCCAAGAACGAAATGGACATTGGGCGCGTTGGGCGCCGCGGCTGCCGCCTTTTGAAACTCCTGGATCGCTTGCGTGTAGCGGCCCAGCGCGTCGAGCGCCTGCCCTAAAAGCATGTAGGCAGCCGCCGAGTCGGGTTGCGTGCTTTCAATCTGCTGAAAAACCTGGAGCGTTTTCCGCGACTGATGACTCCACAGATAGCACTCCGCAAGCACAAAGAGCAGTTTCGTGTTTCCGGGCTGGACCGCGGCGACTTTCGCCAGTTCGCTCGCTGCCTGGTTGTAGTCTTGCGTCCCATAGAAAGACATGCCCAGCAGCGTCCGCGCCTGAAAATTTGCCGGATCAAGCGCGATCGCCCGGCGAAACGGCGCGATGGCGGCGTGAAAATCTCCAACCCTGAAGTAAGCGATGCCCAGATTGGTTTCTACCTGAGGAAGCCCGGAATTGGCGGCGAGCGCGAGCCGGTAAGCGATGATGGCATCGGCATACATGTGCCGCCGGGCCAGCGAAACGCCGAGATCGTTTAAGACTTCGGCGTTGTGAGGATCACGGCCAAGCACGCTGCAGGCGCGGGCTATAGGATCGTCACTTGCCGGCGATTGTGATGTGAGCCGCCGGCAAAGCTGCGCAGCAGTCATCGCAGGCGGCTGCGACGTTCTATACGCGACATCATAAATCAGCGACGGCTGATTCTGTAGCGGCGCCCTCTGGCCGCCGGCCTTTAATAATAAAGGC
>DASZAA010000053.1:0-4472 GCA_035945615.1 Terriglobia bacterium | reverse complement strand
GCGAGGGCGTGTGGGCCGCTCGGACCGCCGCGCTTACGCTTACCTGCTGATTCCCGACGAAGATTCGCTCACCCCACTTGCCCGGCGGCGGCTGGCGGCGCTCAAGGAGTTTTCCGACCTCGGCGCGGGTTTCCGGCTGGCTGCGCTCGATCTGGAATTGCGCGGCGCGGGGAACGTGCTCGGAGCCGAGCAATCCGGCCATTTAAATGCCATCGGCCTCGATCTCTATCTGAAGATGCTTGAAGAAGCCACCGAAGAGTTGAAGGGGTTGCCCGCTCAGCCCGAGGTTCGCACTACGATTAACCTGGGGGTGGACATCCGGATCCCCGAGTCGTACATTCCGGACGAAGGGCAGCGGCTGCGCATGTACAAGCGTATTTCCTCCGTGGCGGTCCCGGAAGCCCGCGCGGAGATTGAAGCCGAGCTTACCGACCGCTTTGGCGCCCTGCCAGGTCCAGTATCCACCTTGCTAGATTATGCCGTGCTCAAGAATGAGTCCGAGCGAATGCTGATTCAATCGGTGGACCGCAAGCAGGATGACGTGTGGCTCCGCTTCCATCTGGAAACGCCGGTGCGGCCGGATGAGCTCACGCGCTTTGTGAGACGGCGGCGGGACGCCGCCTTGCGGCCAGACGGTTCCTTACGCTTCCGGATGCGGCCAGATGGTAACCCCATTGAGGAAGTCACAAGCGTCTTGCGGGAACTCCAGGCCTCGCATTAAGATGAGGTGGAGTTCTTTTTGGGCTGTAGAGGAGGTTTCTGGCCGCGGGTCTTTGCGATTTAAGAGCGGCGGCCGGACGACGGTTTTTTGTAGCGCAGTGTTCGTAGTTTAACACTTCAGCTTTCCCCCAGCGGGAACGGAACTGCTGAAGGGTCTAGTCCAAAAATTTTGGAAGTAAACGTATGAAAAAGAAAAGCATTATTGTAGGCATTCTGCTCGCGGCGGTGACAATGGTGGTGAGGTTTCCTCCTGCCTTTTCCCGCACCGAACTGGTTGACCGCATCATCGCGCGGGTGAACGAAGAAATCATCACCCAGCGCCAGTACGACGAGCAGATAGATAAACTGCGCCAGTCGCTAGCGCAACACTATTCGGGTGACCAGCTTACGGCGCAAACTAACGCTGCCGTCAAAGACCTGTTGGAAAATATGATTGACGAGGACCTGTTTGTGCAGAAGGCCAAGGACCTGAATATCAACGTAGAAAGCCAACTTGTTCAGCGGCTCGATCAAATTCGGCAGCAGATGGGTCTTGCCTCCATTCAAGACCTTGAAGATGAAGTGGAGAAGAACGGCCTGGTCTGGGAAGATTTCCAAAATAATATCCGCCGCCAGCTCCTGACCAACGCGGTGATGCAGCAGGAAGTAGCCTCGCGCATTATGCCCACCGACGCGGACCTGCGAAAATATTTTGCCGCGCACAAGCAGGACTATACCTCGCCCGCGGGCGTTGAGCTGGCCGAAATCCAGATTTCGAACCAGAAGTGGGGGGCCGCGCAGTCGGAGCAGCGCGCCAAAGAGGCGGAGAATATGCTTCAGGCGGGCGCAAAATGGGATGACACGGTCAAGAAATACTCCGACGGACCTAATGCTGACTCAGGCGGGGATGTTGGCTTTTTCCCTAACGGGTCGCTCCTCCCTGAAATATCCAAGGCCATTCAGAGTCTCGACCCTGGCGACACTTCCGGCCTGATCTCGACTCAGAACGGGTACATCATTGTGAAGCTCAACGAGCATCGTAGCGCCGGCGCCCCCAAATTTGAGGAAGTGCGCCAGCGCGTGGAAAACGACTACTATCAGGAGAAGATGCACCCCGCCGTCCGGAAGTATCTCACCACCTTGCGTAAGGAAAGCTGCATAACCATCGAACCTGGATTTGTTGATTCCGGGGCCCTCCACCCTGGCGCCGTTGGGTCCGCCCAAGACGGATGCCTATGAAAAAATGCTTTGTGGCGGACCTGAAGCCCGGCCAGCCCTTCAACACTTCCTTCCTGGTGCAAACCAAGGAGCGTAAGGTGGCGCGCAACGGCAGCGCCTATCTCGATCTTGAACTCCGTGACGCAACCGGCTCGCGGCGCGCCAAAGTGTGGGATGCTGACCGGCTAACCGCTCCCTTTGAGGTGGACGACATTGTGCAGGTAGCCGGAGGCCTTGAAGTTTTCCAAGGAGCGCCGCAAATCACCGTGCGCGAGATTCGTAAACTGAACGATGGTGAAGAGGACCTGCTCGACTATCTGCCCCGCACGAGCCAAGACCCGGAGCAGATGTACGCGGCCCTTCTCGATCGCGTTACGGGCTTGCCCGAAGGTCCCATCCGCGCGCTCCTGCTCGATTTGCTGAATGACACGGAAATCGCCGCAAAATATAAGCTGGCTCCCGCTGCCACGTCGATGCACCACGCTTTTCTCGGAGGGCTGCTCGAGCACGTCAATTCGCTGTGCGGGCTCGCCGACTTGGTCGCAGGCCACTACCCCTGGCTTGACCGCCCGCTAATCCTTGCGGGCATCGTGCTGCATGACATCGGCAAGATCGAGGAATTGAACTTTAACCGTTCATTTCGTTATTCCACGCGCGGGCAGTTACTCGGGCACATTATGATTGGCCTCGAAATAGTGCAGGAGAGAATGCGCGCCATCCCGGACTTACCGCCGCGTCTTAAAGATCAGATTGAGCATATTATTCTGTCGCACCACGGCAAGCTCGAATTCGGATCACCCAAAGAGCCGATGTTTCCCGAAGCCCTGGTGGTGCACGCGCTCGACGAACTTGATTCCAAACTCGAAAGCATGAGGGCGCAGTTCGAACTTGAAAAGGATCAAGCGGGTGAGTGGACGAATAAGAATATGGCGCTCGGCAGAAGGTTGTTGAAGCCATTGAATCATTGAATCATCTGTTTATTGATTCGACAACCCAATTATTAAATGATTCAATCTCCTATGATGGATCAAGCCGGGATTCAGCGCATTTTGCCGCACCGCTACCCCTTCTTGCTGGTGGATCAAGTGACGGAGTTCGTGCCCGCGCAGCGCATCGCAGGCATCAAGACGTTTACGGCGAACGAACAATTTGTCCCCGGCCATTTCGCGGGCGAGCCGATGGTTCCTTGCGGTGTCTTACTCGAAATGACCACGCAGCTCGGCGCGATTCTGGTGCTGGAGAGGCCGGAAATGGCGGGCAAAATCGCGGTGATCCTGCAGATTCCTTTTGCCCAAATGCACGCGACGGCTGGCCCAGGCGATTGCTTGCGCGTTGAGGCAGAGGCATTGAAGCTGAAAGAAAATTTTGGCGAGCTGCAAGGCAGGGTCTTTCGCGGCGATGAGTTGATTGCCGAGGGCCGGATGCGTTTCGCCATCGCTAATGCCAGCGATATTGTCAGCGGCTTGTAGAAGGTTCCTTCTTTGTACGTGTTGCAGAGCAATAGGAAGCCTCTTTTGTCATGCTCTTTGAAGAACTTAAAATCCGCAATGTTTCGATTCGCCCGGCCCAAATTCTTGCGCCGATGGCTGGCATTACAGACACAGTTTTCCGGCGCTTCATCAAGCGGCTTGGCGGCTGCGGGCTGATCATGACGGAGTTTGTTTCGAGCGAAGGCATGCTGCGGCAGAATATCAAGTCGCAGCGTTTTCTTTACTATACCGAAGAGGAGCGGCCCATTACGGCGCAAATCTTCGGCGCTGATCCCGATCACTTGGCGGAGGCGGCGCGGCAGATCGAAGACCTCGGGTTTGACATCATTGATCTGAACCTGGGCTGCCCCGCGAAAAAAGTGGTGAAGTGCGGTGGCTCCGGCTTGCTGCGCGACCTTCCCCTGCTTGAAACGATCTTCCGCAAGATTCGCAGCGCGGTCGCGATCCCATTCACTGTGAAAATTCGCGCCGGATGGAGCGATGAGGAAATCGTTGCTGCGCCGGTAGCACGCCTTGCGGAGGCTTGCGGCGTAGAGGCCATTGCCGTGCATCCCCGCACGCGCATGCAGGGCTACAGCGGCCGCGCCCGATGGGACATCATTCGGGAGGTCAAAGCGTCCGTTCGCATTCCGGTGATTGGCAACGGCGATGTGATGTCGCCGCCGGACGCCGCAGCCATCCACCGCGAAACCGCCTGCGACGCTGTGATGATTGGCCGCGCCGCTCCCACCAACCCCTGGATTTTCCGCCAGATGAAGGAGTATTTCAGCACCGGCGCTTACGCGGAACCGGGGGAGCGGGATCGCTACGAGCTGATACAGTCGTATTACGCTATGCTGGTGGAGGAAGATATTCCGGGGACCATCGGCAAGATGAAGCAGTTTGCAAGTTGGTTCACGCACGGCGTGCGCAACGGCGCCGAGTTGCGCCGCCAGGTGCAAAGCGCCGAGAGCGCGCGTGAAGTGTTAAACCGCGTGGATGAATTTTTTGCCGGAGTTCAGGAAGCATCTGCCGGCCAGCCCTCTGCGCTTTCACTCACCCAATAGGCTTCTGTAGCGGCGGCCT